>NZ_JBQCGQ010000328.1:0-7352 GCF_051955515.1 Sinomonas sp. | reverse complement strand
CTGCGCTGGGCCGCGGCGACGTCAGCCGCCAGGGGGACCGTCGGGGCGGCGTCGGGCACCCGCCCGAGCTCGTGACCCACGGTAAGCTCCCGGTGCACGACGGCGAGCGGCACCGTGGAGCCTTCGCACAGGACCGCTTGGACGGCGTCGTCGAGTTCAGCCAGTCCCGGGGCGGGCCGGCCGCGAACGGCGGCCAGAGCGCCGGCCATCCGCTGCGCTTCCACGAGGGAAGCCGTCGGGGCATCGAGATTCTCGCGCCGGAGGGCATGGGCCACCCGAACGAGCCACGACGTCGCCACATCAGCACGATGGGAGGAGGGGTCCTGCCAATGCTCGAAGAGGTGCTGGTACCAGCCGGGGGAAGCGACTCCCGCCCCGTACCCGCTGGAGAGGCTCAGCCGAGAAGACGTCCACGGCACCCACGTCGCGGCGACCTTCACTTTCGGAAGACCCGCCAAGAGCTTGTTGTCCGCAGCGGCCGGAGGAAAATCCGCTGGCACGAGTGCAGGAGCGTGATAAGCGCCGCATACCACGGCAACGCGTCCAGGTCCTTCTCGGATCGCCCCGCGGACGAGCCGCCGCATCGCGGCTTCCCGCAGCGCATTCTGGACGACGTCAGGGTCATCCTCGGGCCGATTGTCCAGAGCGCGGATTTCGGCGATGGCATCGGTCAGGGCAGCAAAGCGCTCGATGGGGCCGGCGTCGCGATGCTCGACGGCGTCCTCCCACCAGCGCTCGGCGTCCGTGTACCCGGCGGCCTCGGCAAGCATCCCGATCGCATCCGGACGATACAGCGAGCGGCCGCCTCCGCCGTCGTCCTCCGGGGAAGCCGGGGCGACCGACGCCTTCGGGGTGAGGTGCAGCGCCAGGCTGTTCGTGGCGGGCAGGTCCATCATGCGCACCGGAGTCGCGGTCGCGAGGGCCCACCGAAGGGCGACCCACTCGGGGGAGAAGCCGGCGAGCGGGTAGAACGACGCGAGGTGGGGCTGGTCGACGGCGTAGATCAGCGCAGCAACTGGCGGCGCCATCCCCGGATCGGCGGCGAGCGCGGCAACGCTGTCGAGTTCGGGCGGCCCCTCGATCAGGACCAGATCCGGACGGATCGCCGTGAGCGCCTCGGCCACCGACCGCGCGGAACCGGGGCCGTGATGGCGAATGCCGAGGAGGTGGACGTCGGTCATGCGGTCAGCTGGACCGATCCGAGGTCTCGAGGTCGCGGCACGCCCGGTACAGGTCCATCCAGTCCGGACGGTTCCGGACGACCGTCTCGAGGTACTCCTGCCAGACCACGAGGTCCTGCACGGGGTCCTTGATGACAGCGCCGACCAGCCCCGCCGCCACGTCCTCGGCTCGCACCGTCCCGTCGCCGAAGTGGGCAGCGAGCGAGAGGCCGTTCGTCATCACCGAGATCGCCTCGGCGGTGGAGAGCGTGGCCGACGGCGACTTGAGGCTCGTGCGCTGATCCTCCGTCCTGCCTGCGCGCAGCTCGCGCATGACGGTGACGACGCGCCGGATCTCGTGGAGCGCCGCGAGATCCGCCGGCAGCTCCAGCGCGGCGCCGAGGCTGCGGACGCGGGTTGTCACGATCTCGACCTCCTGCTCGAGGCTGTCCGGCAGCGGAAGGACCACCGTGTTGAAGCGGCGGCGGAGCGCGGAGGAGAGATCGTTGACACCCTTGTCGCGGTTGTTCGCGGTGGCGATGACGTTGAAGCCTTTCCGGGCCTGCACCTCCGCATCGAGTTCTGGGATCGGCAGGGTCTTCTCACTCAGGATGGTGATCAGGGCGTCCTGCACGTCCGAGGGAATGCGGGTGAGTTCCTCGACCCGGACCAGGCTCCCGGACTCCATGGCCCGCATGACCGGACCCGCCACGAGGGCTGAGCGGCTGGGCCCCTCGGCCAGCAGCCGCGCATAGTTCCAGCCGTAGCGCAGCGCCTCCTCGGGAGTGCCGGCCGTGCCCTGCACCACGAGCGTCGAGGATCCGGAGATCGCCGCGGCCAAGTGCTCGCCGAGCCACGTCTTCGCGGTGCCCGGCACGCCGAGCAGCAGGAGCGCCCGGTCGGTGGCCAGAGTCGCCACCGCGATTTCGACCAAGCGGGCCGATCCGAGGTACTTCGGGCTGATCTGCGTCCCGTCGGGGAGGGCGCCCCCGAGCACGTAGGTCGTCACGGCCCACGGCGACAGACGCCAGCTGGGAGGCCGCGGGCGATCGTCGGCGGCGGCCAACGCCACGAGCTCGTCGGCATAGGCGTCCTCGGCGTGGGCGCGGAGAATGCCGATCGCAGCGCCTGGGGCATCGGTCATAAGAAGGCCTCCGTGATCGATTGACGGAACGACTGGTACTGGACAACGTCTCGGAGAACGCGGCGCCGCGCGTCGTCGTCGGCTCTCTCGAGGAGGCGACGGCAGCGTTCAGCGGCCTCGGCCGGGAGGGCCAGGGAAAGGACAGGCGCGAGCATCATCGCAAGAGCGGAGCCATTCTTCCCCATCAGCTCCTCGAGGATGTCCTGCGCCAGAGGGAGGCTCCATGGAGTCGGCAGGTCCCTCAGGGCCGGCACCAGCGCGACCGGCTGCACCGTTCCCTTGCGGAGCAGGCGCCGTATGGCGAGCTCGCGCTCGCCGGCCGGAAGGCACCGGAGGAGGCGCAGGTCAGCCCGGATCTCCAGGAACGCACGGACCCAGTCGAGGTCGGCACGGAGCACGGCCGTGGTGAGAATCGTCTCGGTCACACGCTTTTCGCCGCCGAGAAGGGCCAGAGCGGAGGCAGGGCTGCCGTCCGCGGCCTCATTCCACACCTCGAGCGGCGCCCCACGGATGATCGTCTCGAGCCGTTGGAGAACATCCGGTTCGCCGGAGCGCGGACTGGGGGCAATGCCATCGCGGATCGCCACGGCATCGGGTTCTGCTGGGAGCGAGATCTCGAACTGCTTCCGCAGGAGTCCTCTGACCCTCAGAAGGGGCCGCAGTCTTGCTGCCATGCGCCCCGCCCGTGCGCTATGCGGGAGCCTGTCGAGCAATCCCGCGGCTGCCTCGCGCACGCCTTTGGCCTTGTCGTCGAGGGCCAGCTCGAGGAGATCCTCGTCGTCGGGGCCGAGATTCGTCGCGAGCGCCCCAAGGTGGGCGGCCCGTTCGCGGGCGCCGAGGGAGTCCCAGTGCTCGATGAGCAGGTGTCGCGCGGCCGGGGGATCGATCCGCCGGAGTTTCTCCAGGCTAGCGGTCGCCTCGGAGCTGGGCAGCTCGGCCCAGCCGATTCTGGAACCGGTCGACGGCTCGCGGCGCGCGGGCTCGCCGAGGAGCCCCTGAAGCCACGTGCCCCTGACTCCGATTGCGGGGTGGAGATGCTCCGCCACGCCGTGGTTGGTGTCGGCGAGCGCGAGCACCGGGGGGAGCAGGCCGTGAGGCACACGCCGATCGGCCTTCGCGGCTAGGTCCAACCAGTCCATCACGAGCCGGAGACTCAGGTCGCGGCTCACAGGCGGCTGGGTCAGCAGGAGCTCGAGCAACCGTGCAGCCGCGGCGGGTGCGGGCTGGAGGTCGTCGGGCGGGGCGGCGGGGACGTCGCCCGCGTCCCCTCGCTGCGCCCTGCGCGACGCCCGCGTGACGGCATCGGCCAGCGCTGCCTGATCCAGGAGCGAATCCTCCGCGGCAAGCCCCGCAGGAGGATGCACCTCCAACTCGGGAGGCGGAGCGGGAGCCGGGTGTCGCGCGGTGCCCACGACCGCCGTCGTCCGCAGCTCGGCAAGCCAGCTCACGCGGTGACCACCTCGCCGTCGACCACTAAGGAGAGCGGCCGCACGCGGCCCTCCTCGAGCTCGCCGAAGATGTCCACCGGATGGCCGCCCGTCAGCGCGAGAAGGGAGGCGAGCGAGTCGCCGAGGATCGGGAGCGCATCCCCGGCCTGGTCCCGCAGCCACCCCGGATTGCCGGGGCTCACCCGCACGCCGCCGAGCAGCACGGGGTGACGGTCTCGCCACGGTGAGCGGGCGACGGCGGCCGATTCCGCCTCGAGCGCGTCGGCGATGCCGCCGCCATCACCCAGGCTCGCCTGCGCGCCCCGCGGGAGGACGGGGCCCGCGAACAGGGCCCGTCGCGGGGCCGAGCCGGGATATCTGGCCACGGTGACGTCAAGGAGCGCCCCTGCGAGCTGCGGCACGGCGAGGGTCTGCCCTTGGGCAGCGAAGTCGAGCACGACCACGACTTCGCCCTCCGGACCCCGCAGCCAGGTGCGCTGCTGCTGGAGCCGCCCGTCGTCGCTGCGGTGTGCCCCGAGCACGAGCCACGGCCCGGGGAGGGACTCGGCCTCTTCGACCTCGGCCGACGCCATGGCCCACCCGATGGTGGCCCGCAGGTCGGCCAGCTCGGCGGGGTCCAACTCCCCGCGCCGCGCCCAGGCCTTCGTGACGGCCCACCAGCGGCCCGCGCGCAGCAGCAGGTGATCCGCCCAATCGACCCGGGCATGGACGTCGGAACCCATGGCCCGCACCTGTTCCGCGAGCCCCGGGAGCTGCGCGTCCACGAGGCGAGCGGCAGTGCCGTCCCACCACGAGTAGGGCTGGGTGCGGGCAGCGGCGAGCCCGGTCCGCACGAGGTCGGTGAGCCAGCGGGCAAAATCCGCCATCCCCGAATCCATGAGGGCGAGCCGCTCCGACAGGCGCTTCGCCTGCGCCGCCGGATCCGGGTTCCCCCCGGACCGCCGTTCCTGAGCGGCAGCCCGCTTCGTGCGCTCGCCGGCCCACTGTGCGGCGAAGTCGGAAGTCTCAGCGCCCGCTTCGGCCGCCTCGCCGCGAGCCCAGAGGAGAAGCAGCGCCAGCGCGTGCTTGCAGGGGAATTTCCTGCTCGGGCAGGTGCAGCGGTAGGCAGGGGCGACGACGTCAATGCTCACCTGATACGGGGTCTTCCCGCTGCCCTGGCACTTGCCCCACACCAGGACATCGGTGCTCCCGGTGTCCGACCACGGGCCCGGGTGCGCGAGTTTTCGGGCCGCGGCGACGGAGGCCTGGTCGGGCGCGGCGGCGATCACCCTGTCCTCAGTCCACCGCCCCATGATGCACATCCTCTTCTGTCAGTGATCTGAGCCGCAAGGGGCCTTTCCGCCGGGCCCGGTAGCGTACCCCGCATGAGCACCCCTTCTCCTGACACTCCCGACACTCCTGACACTCCCGACACGGACGAGCGTCGCGAGCCACCCCTGAACGGGAGCGAAGCCGAGACGCTCGTCGGCTTCCTCGAGTACCAGCGCGCCACGCTCGAGAGGAAGTGCCGTGGCCTCAGCGACGAACAGCTCCGGGTGACCCTTCCGCCGTCGACCATGACGCTCGCCGGCCTGCTCAAGCATCTCGCCTACGTCGAGGACGGCTGGTGCGCCGAGGTGCTCGGCGGTCAGCCGATGTCCGAGCCCTGGGCGAGTGTGGACTGGGAAGCGGACCGCGACTGGGAGTGGCACAGCGCGAAGGACGACGACGGCGCGAGCCTCCGCGCGCTGTGGACCGAACGGGTCGCGCGGTCGAGAGAGATCGTCGGAGGGATCCTCGCGCGCGGCGAGGGCGCGCTCGGGGATGTGTTCGACGACGACGGCCGCCGTCTGGTCTCCCTGCGCTGGGTCCTGACCCACCTCATCGAGGAATATGCGCGCCACAACGGGCACGCCGATCTGATCCGGGAGTCCATCGACGGCGCGACGGGAGAGTGAGTCCGCACCGGGAATGCGGGCGGGCTCCAGCGGGTTAGGCGCTCATGTGAAAGCCTTCGGATTCCTCTCGTTCGGCCACTACGGACCGTTCCGCGGGTCGCAGACGCCAACGGCGGCGGACATGATCCGCCAGACCATCGACCTCGCCGCCGGCGCCGACGAGCTCGGCGTGAATGGGGCGTACGTGCGCGTCCATCACTTCGCGCCTCAACAGGCCTCGCCTATCCCGCTGCTCAGTGCCATGGCCGCCCGGACCCAGCGGATCGAGGTGGGGACCGGTGTCATCGACTTCAGGTACGAGAATCCCCTTCACTTCGCCGAGGAGGCGGCGGCCCTCGACATCATTGCCGGCAATCGCATCGCGCTCGGCATCAGCCGTGGCTCGCCCGAGCCGGCGCTCCGAGGCTATGAGGCCTTCGGGTACACCGGATCCGCGGATCCGCGCGGGGCAGATCTGGCCCGCGAGAAGTTCGAGCTGTTCCTTCGCGCGATCGAGGGCGACGGGGTGGCGGACGCGGATCCCCATCAGTTCGCAGCAGGCACCACACTGCCCATCGAACCCCGTTCCCCGGGACTCCGGGACCGGATCTGGTGGGGGAGCGGCACCCGCAGCACCGCGGAATGGACCGGCAGGCTCGGGCTCAACCTCATGAGCTCCACGCTCCTCACCGAGGACGCGGGGGTTCCGTTCCACGAACTCCAGCGCGAGCAGATCGACCGATACCGTTCCGCCTACAAGGAGGCGGGGCACACGCGCCCGCCGCGCGTCTCGGTGAGCCGGAGCATCTTCCCGATCGTGACTTCGCGGGACGCCATGTACTTCGGCTCTCGCCCGGAAGGCGATCAGGTGGGCATCATCGACGGCTTCCGCTCGACGTTCGGGAAGACGTACGCCGGTGAGCCCGACGATCTCATCGAACAGCTCAGGAAGGACACGGCGGTCATGGCAGCCGACACCGTCATGCTCACGGTCCCGAACCAGCTTGGCGTCGACTACAACCTGCACATCCTCAGCGCCTTCGCGGAACACGTGGCGCCCGCCCTCGGGTGGAAGCCCAACACGGAAGGCCCGGTTCAGGGGGATCCGATCGCCTGAACGGGCGCATTTTTCGGATTCAACCTTCTCAAAGCCGGGTAAGCCGTCCAGTGGGCCCGGTCTACCGGGACGATAACGGAGTCTCGTGAGGCGCCACGAAGACCCCACGACACGAGGGGCGAAGATGGACCAAGCCACAATCCGTCGGCTGTCCGATGAGGCAACCGAAGTCCTCCTGAACAAACCCGGGACCACATCCAGCTTCAGAGGCGGCTGGATGATGATTGCGACCATCCTCATCGAGGCATGGGATCTCTATGCGATCTCCTTCGTCCTGGTCTTCATCTCGGCGGAGTACCACCCGACACCTACCGAGCTCGGGCTCGTGACCGCTGGCGTCCAAGGCGGCGCGCTCATCGGCGCACTGATCGGCGGCTACGTCGCGGACCGGTTGGGCCGCAAAGCAGTCTTCATCCTCACGATGGTGCTGTTCATCGTGCTGGCGATCGTCCAGGGCTTCTCGGTCGGCGTGTGGGATCTGATCATCGTCCGGTTCCTCATCGGCATCCCGCTGGGCAGCGACATCTCCAACGGCTACGCCTACATCATGGAGTCGATGTCCAAGGG
>NZ_JBQCGQ010000327.1:0-23414 GCF_051955515.1 Sinomonas sp. | reverse complement strand
AACGATGTGCTCGCGCTCAAGGACGCGGACATCGGCGTGGCCATGGGGGACGGAAGCCCAGCGACCCGGGCCGTCGCCCAGATCGTCCTCCTCGACAACAGCTTCGCGACCTTGCCGCACGTGGTCGGCGAAGGCCGGCGGGTGATCGGCAACATCGAGCGGGTGGCGAACTTGTTCCTCACCAAGACGGTCTACTCCGTGCTCCTTGCGCTGATGGTGGGCGTCCCGGGGCTGATCGGCTTGGACCCGCTCCCGTTCCCCTTCCTCCCCCGCCACGTCACGATCACCGGCTGGTTCACGATCGGGCTCCCCGCCTTCATCCTGTCCCTCGCGCCCAACCACGACCGCGCCCGCCCCGGCTTCGTGGGGCGCGTCCTGCGCATGGCGATCCCGGCGGGCGTCGTGATCGCCGTGGCCTGCTTCACGAGCTACCTTGTGGTTCGCTCCTCGATGGCCGACGGCGGCCCCACCCAGGTGCAGGCCAGCACCTCCGCGCTCATCACCCTGATCGCGATCGCGCTCTGGGTGCTCGCGATCGTGGCGCGGCCGTACGAATGGTGGAAGGTTGGGCTCGTAGCGCTCATGATGGCCGCCTCGTTCGTGATGTTCGCCCTCCCGCTCACGCGGCAGCTGTTCGAACTCGACCCCAGCCACCCGGGCTACACCCTCACCGCGCTGGCCTGCGCCGGCGTCGGCATCGTGCTGGTGGAGCTCGCCTGGTCGATCGATGGTTGGCTCCGCCGAAGCCGGAGCTGACCATTAGAGCCATCCGAGCCATTAGAGCCACTCGAGCGAAGCGGACCCGTACCGCTCGGGTCCGTGCGGGTATTCGAGCTGCGCCCCGTCCAGGAGCAGCGGTGGCGGCACGTAGTCCAAGACCCCGTGGGGGCTCTCGGCCTGCCGACGTGCCACCGGCAACGACCTGGCCTCGGCTCCGGACGGCGTCGGTGCCGCGAGCAGCTCGTGCGCTGTGGCCGCGAGCGAAAGATGGGCACTGCCCGCGATCCCGCGGCGCCGGGCCGCGAGCAAGGCCACTGCGGCAGCGGCAACCCCGAGGCCCGTGGCGTAGTCAAGCGCCTGGACCGGCAGCGCACCCGGCCGCCAGACGCCGTCGTGCTCCAAGCCGTAGATCGTCGCGATCCCGCAGGCCGCCTGCACAATGCTGTCGAAGCCGCGCGCTTCGGCCCACGGCCCGCCGCGGCCCCACGCGTTGAGGGACACGACGGCGAGCTGCGGCTGGTCCGTGCGCAGCGAGGCGGGATCTAGCCCGAAGCGGGCGAGGGCGGCCGCGCGATAGCCGAGGACGACGACGTCGGCCGTCCCGGCGAGTTCGCGCACCCGCGCGAGCTGGTCGCCGTCGGCGAGGTCGACGACGGCGCTGCGCTTGGCGAAGTCGGCGTCCAGATGGGCGTCGAGCAGCTCCGGGTACTGGGGCGGGTCGATGCGGAGGACATCGGCGCCGAGGGCCCCGAGGAGGGTGTGGCGCTCGGCCCCGCGATGACCCGGGTGAGATCGAGGACACGCACACCGGACAGGGGAAGGCCGCCCGCAACCTCGAGCGGCGGCTTCGCCACTTCCTCGGCGACCACCACGTCCATCCACGGCTGGGAGGCAGCGGTCTGCCCCATCGGCGAGGACGACCACTCCTCGGGCGACCTGACGGCCGCAGCTACTCCCCCGGCCCGCCGCACGTCGGCTTCCACGTCGAGTGCCGAACGCTCGCGGAGGGCGGCATCAAGCTGGGAGGGATCGGCGATCCCGAGCCCTGCGAGCAGCCGGGCAGCGTGGTGTGGATAGTTCGCGTGGAGGCGGACCCAGCCGTCGGCGGTCGGGCGGAAGCCGGACGTCGGGGCCCAGACGTCGGGCGCCTTGCCATCGATCAGCAGATGCCGGACCGAGTCGAAGGACGCGGCGAGGAGCTCCGACGACGTCGACGCTCGGCGCTGGCCCTCGGGGGACGGGGCGAGGGCGTCGAGCGCCGCGATGAGCGCTCCCATCGCGCCCAGGGCGAGGCCCTCGACGTCGAGCGCGCCGCCCCACCACCACCGTGGACCGCTCCGCCAATCCCGGGGCTCCGGAACCTGTCCGAGGATCGGCCGGAGATACCGGTGCAGGGGCAGAGGTTCAGCGAGGACATCCTCAGTCATGAAGGGATCGTAGCCGCATCCGCGATCGGGGTAGAGAGCGAGGATGAGGGTAGGAGACGGTCATGCACCAGCAACGGAGGCCCCTCATCCTCGCAGCCTGCACCTCACTGCTGGCCCTTGCGCTGGCCGGGTGCGGCGGAAGCAGCCCCAGCTCCCAGCAGCCGGAGTCCTCGGCACCGGCGGCGTCCGCCAGCGGCTACGGACCCGGAGGCGAAGCGCCCAATGCGTCCTCGAAGGCGACCTCGAGCCTCAAGACCGCGTCGGTGAACGGCCAGACCATCGTCGTGGACGCGAACGGAATGCCCGTCTACTTCTACACCTTGGACAACCCGGGAGAAGCGAAGAGCGCGTGCCTCGGCGGCTGCGCCACCCTGTGGCCGGCCGTGACGAGTGACCAGGCTCCTCGGCTCCAGGGCATCACGGCCAAGGTCGGCAGCATCACCGCGGCGGACGGCAGCAAGCAGATCACCCTCAACGGCCTGCCCATCTACTACTACGCGAAGGACACCTCGCCGGGGACGGCGAACGGGCAGGGCGTCGGCGGGGTCTGGTACGCCGTATCCCCCAACGGCTCGATGACGACGTCCTCGCCCACCGGAAGCAGGCCGGCCTCGGGAGGCTCCACGGAGTCGGTCTCGGCCAGTCCCACTCTTCAGCCCTCCAAGTAGGCACCGCGCATGCTTTCCCGCGCGCGGAGGAGGGCCGGGCGCTCGGCCCGGCCCTCCGTCGTCGTCCTTGTGCGGGACTACATGTTGTATTCGATTGCGCCGCCCTGATGCAGACAGAGGATGTTGCCATCGGGGTCTGCGAACCACGAGGCGCGCTCGTCGCCCATGGTGTAGACGTGATGCTCATCCGTCTTGAGATCGGGGAGATCGTAGTCCTCGAAGTGCACGCCATGCCCTTCGAGTTCGCGCATCGTGGTGTCGAGGTCGTCAACCTCGAACGTGATGGCGGTGTGGCCTGAGTGGACCGACTTGGGATCGACCATCAGGCCCAACGATGCGGTTCCGTCCAGACCGAAGATCATCATTCCGGTCGGGTCCTTGCCGCGGACGGGGAGCCCCAGCGCTCCTTGGTAGAAATCCTTCGCCCGGGCCTCGTCGGCCACCGTGAGGATTGTTGTTGCGGGTCGCGTCGCCAGATTCATGGGGCACCTCCACGAGGGTGAACTGACGGCACCCATTCTAGGCGGGCCACTCCTTGGCGACGAGGGTCAGCACGTCGTAGGTGGCGACAATTTCGTCATTCTGGTTTTCGATCACCGCGTCCCAGCAGACCTCGCCATATTCGTCCGTGACACGGGGCGTGATCTGCTTCGCGGTCAGCGTCACGCGGATGGAGTCGCCAGCCGGGACCGGGGTGAGGAAGCGGAGGTTCTCGAGCCCGTAGTTCGCGAGCACTGGCCCCGGCTCGGGCGAGACGAAAAGCCCCGCCGCCCAGCTGACGAGCAGGTAGCCGTGCGCGACGATCCCCGGGAAGAACGGGTTCGCTGCCGCGGCCTCCTCGTTCGTGTGGGCGTAGAACGTGTCGCCGGTCTCGTTCGCGAAACGGGTGATGTCCTCGAGCGTGACCTGGCGCAGCTCCGAGCGGACGGCGTCACCGATGCGCAGCTCCGCGAGGGACTTGCGGAACGGGTGAGTCTCAGGGTTCGCGGGGTCCGCGAGGTGACGGTCGGCTCCCTTGTGCCACACGCCCGTCACGGCCGTGAGCATGTTGGGCGAGCCCTGGATCGCCGTGCGCTGCATGTGGTGCTTGACGGAGCGGATGCCGCCGAGCTCCTCCCCGCCGCCCGCGCGGCCCGGGCCGCCATGGACGAGGTGCGGGACAGGCGAACCATGGCCCGTGGACGTCCGTGCGTCCTCGCGGTTGAGCACGAGCACGCGGCCGTGGTGGGACGCGATGCCGAGGGTGAGGGCGTGCGCGGTCTCCGGATCGTTGGTGCAGACCGTCGCGACGAGCGAGCCCGCGCCGAGGGCGGCCAGCTCGACCGCCTCTTCCACCGAGGAGTAGCCCACCACCGAGGAGACCGGGCCGAACGCCTCCGTGCCGTGCAGCGCAGGGGCGCGGACGTCGTCCCACGTGAGCACCACGGGCGACATGAACGCGCCATCGGGCACGGCGGCCTTGGAACCGCCCGAGGTCACGACCTCCGGCGCCTCAAGCGAGCCCCACGCGATCCGGCCGCCTGACGCGACGAGAGATTCGACCGCGTCCCGGACGTCCTTGAGCTGCCCGACCGAGGCGAGAGCGCCCATCGTCACGCCCTCCACACGGGGATCGCCAAGGACCACCTTGTCGGTGACGCGCGCACCGATGGCGGCAACGACGTCGTCCACCATGTCCTTCGGCACGATGGTGCGCCGGATCGCGGTGCACTTCTGGCCGGCCTTGACCGTCATCTCGGTGACCACGGAGCGGATGAACGCGTCGAACTCGGGCGTGCCCGGGCCAGCGTCAGGGCCGAGGATGGCGGCGTTGAGCGAATCGGTCTCGGACGTGAAGCGCACGCCGCCGTGCACCACGTTCGGGTGGGACTTGAGGAGGTTGGCGGTCGACGCCGACCCGGTGAAGGACACCATGTCCCGGTAGTCGAGCTCATCGAGGAGGGTCCGCGCCGAGCCGGAGATGAGCTGGAGGGAGCCAGCCGGCAGGATGCCGGACTCGATCATGAGCCGAACGACGGCCTCGGTGACGTAGCCCGTGGGCGTCGCGGGCTTGACGATCGTCGGGACGCCCGCCACGAACGCCGGGGCGAACTTCTCGAGCATGCCCCAGACCGGGAAGTTGAACGCGTTGATCTGCACGGCGACGCCGGGAATGCGCGAGTAGATGTGCTCGCCCACAAACGAGCCGTCCCGCGAGAGCGTCTCCAGCGGACCTTCGACGATGACCTGACTGTTCGGGAGCTCACGGCGCCCCTTCGAGCCGAAGGTGAAGAGAACGCCAATGCCGCCGTCGACGTCAACCATCGAGTCGAGCTTCGTGGCGCCGGTTTTGTAGGAGAGCTCGTAGATCTGTTCGCGGTGGCCATTGAGGAACTGGGCGAGCTCCTTGAGCTTGAGCGCACGCTCATGGATCGTGAGCTTTCCCAGGCTCGACTGCCCCACGGTGCGGCCGTGGCGCACGACGGCGGCCAGATCCAGCCCTTCGGTGCTCACCGCGGCGAGGAGCTCGCCGGTGCTCGCATCGCGGACTTCGGCGGCCTTTCCTGCCGCGCCCTCTGGAGTCCACCAGGCGTCAAGGACGTAGCTCGGGACGATCGTGGTCTGGATCGATTGTGCCGCGGCAGTGGTCATCGTCGACGGTTCCTTCCGATGCGGGGACTCGGGACGGCCGGCGCTTGGAGAGCCTAATTACTGACCGGCCGTTCGGTAATGGCAATAGAATACACGGCCCGCGCCTCGAGACCTAGTCCCACCGGCGCAGCAGGCCTACCCTGAGCGGCATGATCGACTCCCAGCCCCGATCCTCGCGCCTCATCCGCGTGCTGCTCGCCGTCCTTGCGGCCCTTGGCCTCCTCGCTGGTGCCACCCTGCCAGCGCAAGCCGCCACTCCGCCGTCGTACGTCGGACTCGGCGACTCGATCGCAGCCGGCACCGGCGGCAGCACGGTAACGAACGTTCCATGTCAGCAGACCACTGTGGCCTACCCCGTCCAGCTCGGCGGCAACGACCTCGGCTGCTTCGGAGCAATGACCTCAGACGTCATCGCGGCCCAAATCCCCCAGCTTCCGTCCAACACGCGCAACGTCACTATCACCGTCGGCGCGAACGACGCCGGGGCAGGCGCCGCCGTGGTCAGCTGCTTCTTCGGCACAGCGACTCAGTGCGACCAGACCCTCTTCTACTCGACGACGGTCCTCATCCCGGAACTCCCGGCGAAGCTGTCTGCAACGATCGCTGCTGTACGCGCCAAGGATCCGACGGCCCGCATCACGCTGACGGGCTATCCGCTCCTGTTCACGGTGTCTGGCCTGCCGCCCGCCCAGCAGCAAGCCGCTGCGTCGATCAACGCCGCAACGTTGCTTCTCAACGCAACGATCGCGACGACAGCATGGCGCAATGGGGCTGGGTACGCAGATGTCACCTTCCGTTTCCTGGGGCATGGGGTCGGCTCGCAGGATCCCTGGATCAACGGGCCGATTCTCACGCCGACAGGGCTCGCGCCCGGCTCGTACCATCCGAACGACAGCGGCTACACGCAGGGCTACGTCCCGGCGGTCGCGCCGTTCGTCCGGTAAGGCAGCCAAGGCCAGTCGTGCGAGGCCTCAGCCGCGCCGCAGCTTCGCCCTGACACGCTCCAGCTCGGCTCGGCTGAGGCCATGCTCGAGGAGGTATTCCTCGGCGTTGATGCCCGCGCCGAATTCCGCGAGCGCGGCCTGGCGCTCGGCGAGGATCGGCTCGAGCTCGGCCTCTTCCTGATAGCTCTCGTATGGGTGCTTGACGGGGCTGATGCGGTGCCACTCGTTGATACTGCGCACGCTCGCCTCGTACTGGGCCGCCGCTTTCTCCTGGGCCACCGCGGGGTCGGCGAGCTGGAGCAGCATCGTGATGATGATCCCGGTGCGGTCCCGGCCCGCCGAGCAGTGCACCACGACACCCCCGGGGGCGTCCGCGATGGTCCGGAACACCGCTGCGATCCTCTCGGGGAAGAGGCGAACCACCCCGGCATAGCCATTCGGGTGGTTGAGATACGGGGGCACTTGGCGGGCGAACAGGTCGGCGAGCTCGGGGTGCTCGGGATCCTCGGTCGGGGCATTGACGACGGCGATGCCCTCCATGGCCTCGTTCGGCACCTCCGGATCGGTAGGCCTCCGCCGCCGCTCGCCCGGGTTCCGGAGGTCGATGACTGTGCGGACGCCGTCGTCGTGCATCTGCCGCCAGCCGCGCTCGGTGAGCCACTCGCTGCGGCCCATCCGGTAGACGGAGCCAAGCACGCGACGCGCGTTGACCGCGCCCTCCCAGTGGACGGCGCCGTCGTCGTTGGAGGGTCGTTGCCCCTCGCCACTGCGCTCCGTCATGTCCGCTCCCTCCACCCCCGGCCACCTCCCGCCCGACGCGCGGCCACCTCCTGCCCGACGCGCGGCCACACTCTCACCAATTGAAGACTAATGGCCACGCGTTGAGTGAAACGTGGCCAGGCGTTGGGAGAGAGGTGGCCACGCGTTGGGGGCGTCAGTCCCAGTCGTAGAAGCCCTTGCCGGTCTTGCGGCCGAGTTCGCCGTTGGCGACCTTGTCGCGGAGAATCTGCGGGGGCGCGAAGCGTTCGCCGAGAGTCTTGTGGAGGTACTCGGCGATACCGAGCCGGACGTCCAGGCCCACGATGTCGGTGGTCTTGAGCGGACCCGTGGGGTGCTTGTAGCCCAGGACCATGGCGTTGTCGATGTCCTCCGGCGTCGCCACGCCCTCCTCGACCATGCGCATGGCCTCGAGCGCGATCGCCACCCCGAGGCGGGAGGAGGCGAACCCGGGGGCGTCCTTGACGACGACGGCGGTCTTCCCCAGCGCTTCGACCCAGCCGCGGGCGGCGGCCTGGGTCTCCTGAGAGGTCTGCTCCGCGATGACGACCTCGATCAGGGTCGAAGCAGGAACGGGGTTGAAGAAGTGCAGGCCAAGGAACTGCCCGGGCCGCTTGAGCGACGCAGCGAGCTCGCTCACCGACAGCGAGGACGTGTTCGTGGCCAGGTACGCGTGCGGGGAGATCTCGCGCTCGACGGCGGCCAGCGCCGTGGCCTTGAGCGTCGGGTCCTCGGGGACGGCCTCGACGACGAGGTCGCACAGCGCGAAGTCGGCGTAGTCCACGCTCGTGGCGAAGGATTCGAGGACCGCTGCCTTTGTCTCTGACGGTTCCCCCTCCAAGGCTCCTCGTTCAATCGACTTCGCCACCGACGCCTCGACCCGCTCCCTCGCGGCCTCGGCGGCCTGCTCGTCGCGCTCGACGACCACGACCTTGGCGCCCTTCATGAGGAACGCGTGCGCGATCCCGGCGCCCATCCGGCCCCCGCCCAGCACACCGACGTGCGCGGGAAGGCCCTCGGCGAGGTTGATTGTGCCCATCTACTTCTTCTTTCTGTCGAGGAATGCCTGCATGCGGTCGAACTTGGCCTGGGACTCGAACAGGATCCCCTGAGCCAGGGTGTCGATCACCGGGTGCGCTTCGCGCGGGGCGTGGAAGACGGCCTTGGAGATCCGCACCGCGAGCGGGTCCTGGGCCGCGATCCGGTCCGCGAGGGCGTCCGCCGCGGCCAGGAGCTTCTCCGGCTCGACGAGCTCGCTGATCAGGCCGGCGGCAAGGCACTCCTGCCCGGTCAGGACCCGGCCCGCGAGCAGGATCTGCTTCGCGAGAGGCTCCCCGACGAGCTCCCGGAGCCGCCAGGTCGCCCCGGCGGCGGCCATGATGCCGAGCCCGGTCTCGGGGTTGCCCAGACGCAGCGACTCGGTGCCGATCCGGAAGTCCGCCGCGTACGCCAGCTCGGCGCCCCCGCCGAGCGCATACCCGTCCAAGGCCGCGATCACGGGCATCGGCAGCTTGGCGATGCGGTCGAAGACGGTCGAGTTGATCCCGGCCAGAGCGTCGTCACGACGGCGCTCGCGCAGCTGGGCGATGTCCGCGCCTGAGGCGAAGATCCCCTTCGCGCCGGAACCTGTGTCAGTTGGTGTACCCGAGACGATGAGGATCTTGGGGTCGGCCTCGAGGTGCGCGCACACGGCATGGAGCTCCTCGACCATCGCGGCGTCGATCGCGTTGCGCACCTCGGGGCGGTGCAGCCGAACGTGGAGGCGATCCACCCGCTCCTCGACCTTCAGGGTGGTGAACCCGGACGCGTCCAGGCCCATCACATACCCTCCACGATCAGCGCGGTGCCCTGTCCCACGCCCACGCACATCGTCGCGAGGCCGAGCTTCCGGCCCGCCCCGGTGAGCTCGCGCTCCATCCGACCCAGCAGCGTCACCACCAGGCGGGACCCGGAGGAGCCGAGCGGATGGCCCAAGGCGATCGCGCCGCCGTCGGCGTTGACCGTCTCCTCCTCGAGCTTGAGCTCCCGCATCACCGCCAGGGACTGAGAGGCGAAGGCCTCGTTCAGCTCCACCGCACCCAGATCCGCCACGGACAGGCCGGTGCGTTCGAGCACCTTCCGCGTCGCCGGGACCGGGCCCATGCCCATGATCTCCGGCGCCACCCCGGCCGAGGCCCCGTCCAGGATCCGCGCCCGGGGCGCCAGCCCGAAGCGCTCCACTGCCCCTTGCGAGGCGACCACGATCGCCGAGGCCCCGTCGTTCAGCGAGGACGCGTTTCCCGCCGTCACGACCGAGCCGCCCTTCACCACCGGGCGCAGCTTCGCGAGGACCTCCATCGTCGTCCCCGGCCGCGGCCCCTCGTCGGTGTCCACAACCGTCTGCGCGCCCTTCTTGCCGGTGACCGTGACGGGCACGATCTCCTCCGCGAGCCGCCCCGCCTCGATCGCCGCGATCGCCCGCTCGTGCGAGCGCACCGCGAACGCGTCGCAGTCCTCGCGCGAAGTCTCGAACACCCGGGCGACCTCCTCGGCCGTCTCCGGCATCGAGTACGTCGCCTTCCCGTCCCGTGAGAGCTCCCCGGAGAGGAAGGCCGGGTTCGTGAACCGCCACCCGATCGAGGTGTCGAACACCGCCCCGGGCTTCGCGAACGCCGTCGACGGCTTCTCCATCACCCACGGCGCCCGGGACATCGACTCCACCCCGCCAGCAACCACGAGGTCCGCGGCGCCAGCCTTGACCATGTGCGAGGCCATGATGATCGCCGACAGGCCCGAGGCGCACAGCCTGTTCACCGTGATGCCCGGCACCGAGTCCGGGTAGCCCGCCAGCAGCCAGGCCATCCGCGCCACGTTCCGGTTCTCCTCGCCTGCCCCGTTCGCGTTGCCCAGGATCACCTCGTCCACCTCGGCCGGGTCGATTCCGGCACGCGCCACCGCAGCCTTCACGGTCAGCGCCGCCAGGTCATCCGGGCGGACCGAGGACAGGGCACCGCCATAACGGCCCACCGGAGTCCGCGCGCCGCCGATCAGAAAGGCCTCAGCCATGAGCACATCCTTATGCGTTGGGTTCCGGTCGGATCGTCGAGGACTACAACGACTTACCGACCGTTCGTTCTATAAAGATTACCCGTCGCATGACTGGGGTCAACCCGTAGCCAGGATTCGTCGCGGGCAGGGATGAGTATCAGGCGGCTCTCAGCCCGCCGCGATAGCGGCGGACGGCCTTGGCCAGGCCTAACCGGGCGGCTTGGCGCAGGCCCTCGGGTTCGCTGGCCGGGCAGCGATAACGGAAGGCCTCGGCATCAACGCCGTTCAGATAGGCGACGGCGAGTTCCCCTGCCGCTCGGGCTCGTTCAAGGGTAGAGGGGGCGGCGCGGTCGAAGACGGCCCTGGCTTTCACCGGGCCCGAGATAGGTGTGAGTGTCAAGAGGAAATGCTCCTCACTGGGGCGAGGCGAAGAACCGAGAAGAAGCGCTCGGCCGGCCTGTCCCAATGAGGTCCGACTGCGATTGAAGTCCCGGCCGACTGTCAGCCGAGCCCTCCCGCCTCGAGGTCCGCGCGGCTCGAACTCGGGCCGCGCTTATCCCTTGACACTAGGAGTAGACAGAACTGTCTGTCCAGAGAGGCGCTGGGTCTGGCTAGCTGACGAGAATCTGGGTTGCGCTCTCCTTGAGCTTGCTGTTCGCCCAGCGCATCTGGCGCAGGGTGTCCGGGTGGTTCTTCTTGGCCAGGTCGAGCAGGTCCTTGTGCTTGATCCCCTGGGCTGCCTGGGCGAGGAGCTCCCATTCCACAGACACGCCGGCCGCCTTGATGTACACCTCTCGGACGTCCCGAAGAAGCAGGAGCCCCGGCGACTTCAGGTGCCCCACCAGCTCGCTGCCCTTCTCGACGAGGGCATCGACGGGGCCGTGCGTGGTGCCGGCGTCCGGATCCAGATCCTGCCCGTAGGTCTTGGCCATCTCCGAGATCTCGCGGACGTGGCGCTGGGACCACCCCGCGAGGTCGCGCGCGAGGTGGAAGATCTCGTGGTCCACTTTGTGGCGCTCCGAGATCTTGAGCAGTTCGCGTGCAAGCTCCGCCTCCGAGCGGTGGAGCTCCTCAAGGGCCAAGCCGATCTTCATCGGGTCCCTCCCGTCGTCATCGGATCCATCTCGGCCTCTGCCAGCGGGGCCACGGGCCGGGACGCCGTTGTCGTCGGCGCGGGAGAGGGCCCATCGGCCGCGGCAATCCGCTTGACGCTCGCCGCCGCCGTCTTGAAGATCGGCTGCTTGGAGCACGCGTCCCAATCGGTGATGGTGAGCTCGTTCGCGGCGCGTCCTGCGTCGTCGGGCTCGTGGCCGCCCTCGGTGTCCCAATACCCGTAGTGGAAGGGAACGAACACTACGCCCTTGCGGATTCCGGTGATCCGGGCCTTTGCCTGCAGGGAGCCGCGGGGGCTCGCCACCTCAAGGAGGTCGCCTTCCGAGATGCCGACGACGGCGGCATCGCCTTCCGAGATCTCCACCCACACGTCGGGGGCGGCAGCCTGCAGCTCGGGAGCCCTTCCGGTCTTCGTGCGGGTGTGGAAGTGGTACAGCGTGCGGCCGGTGATGAGGATGAAGGGAAAGTCCTCGCTCGGGATCTCATGGGCGGGAACGTAGGCGGCGGCCTTCAGGATGGCCTTCCCGCTGGGATTCAGGGCCTTGTACTCGGTCTCGTCGAGCGGCGCACCCGTGACCAGATCTCGGCCGTAGCTCTCGCAGTACTCGGGGGCGCTGAAGAACCTTCCGTCCTCGTACAGGCGCTCGGTTCCGTCCGGGTGCTCGTCATTGCACGGCCATTGGATGCCCGAGCCTCCGCGCAGCTTCTCAAACGTGAGGCCCGTGTAGTCACAGGGCCTTCCCCGGCTGCATTCCTTCCACGCCTCGAACGCGGACTCTGCGTCGTGCCATTTCACGAGCGGCGCGCCGTCCTTGTCTCTGAGCCCCAGACGGTGGGCATAGTCGATGAAGATGTCGAGATCGGCCTTGGCCTCCCCCGGCGGGTCGACGGCCTTTTCCGAGAGGTGCACCGTGCGGTCGACGTTGGTGAATGTCCCTGTCTTCTCCCCCCACGTCGCGGCAGGCAGGACGACGTCGGCGAGCTGGGCGGTCTCGGACAGGAAGATGTCCTGGACCACGAGGAACAGCCGCTCCTGCTGGAGGATCGACCGGACTCTGGGGAGCTCGGGCAGCGAGACCGCCGGGTTCGTGCCGCTGACCCAGAGCATCCTGATCGAGCCGTCCTCGGCGTAGCGCATCATCTGCATGACGTGGGTCGGCGGCGAGTAGTGCGGGATGTCCATCGGGTCGACGTTCCACACCTTCGCGAGGTCCTTCACGTGCGCGTCGTTGGTCCAATTGCGGAAGGCGGGCAGATCGCCGTCGGCCCCGCATTCGCGCGTGTTCTCCGCGGTGGGCTGCCCGTTCATCTGGAGGACGCCGCAGCCCGGCTTGCCGAGCATGCCCCGGATGATGTTGATGTTGTTCACCTGGACGGCCGCGGCGGTGGCCTGGTTCGACTGGTAGAAGCCCTGCAGCACGGTGGAGAGCAGGCGTTCCGCGTGCCCGAGGATCGAGGCGGCCTCGCGAATCTGGTCCGCGGGGACGTCGCAGATCTCGGCCACGACCTCCGGCGGGTAATCCTGCACCCGCTTCGCCAGTTCCTGGAAGCCCACGGCGTGGGCCTCGATGTAGGCGTGATCGACCCAGTCGTTGGCAATGATCTCGTGGAGGAGCCCGTTCATGAGGGCCACGTTGGTGCCCGGCAACGGGGCCAAGTGCACCGCAGCGTGGCGGGCGACCTCAGTGGGCCGCGGATCCACGCAGATGATCTTCGGAGGGTTCGGTCCCGCGAGCCGGTCCAGCATGCGCATCCACAGCACGCTCTGCGTCTCGGCGACGTTGTGCCCGTAGAGCGCGATCACGTCGGCGTGATCGATGTCGGTGTAGGAGCCGGGCTGCCCGTCGCTCGCGAAGGACTCCTTGAGCGCCGCGGCCGCCGTCGCGGTGCAGAGGCGCGTGTTGCCGTCCACGTGGTTGGTCCCGAGCCCACCGTGGGCCACGACCCCCAGCGTGTAGTACTCCTCGGCGAAGAGCTGGCCGGTGGTGTAGAAGCCGATCGCGCTCGGGCCCTGCTCGTCGAGGAGCTCCTGAGTGCGCTGCACGATCCGGTTCATCGCGGTGTCCCAGTCCGTCTCGACCAGGCGCCCGCCCTCTCGGATGAGCGGCCGCGTGAGTCGGTCCGGGGAAGAGTTGGCCTGCCATCCGTAGAGGTCCTTCACGCCGAGACGACCGTGATTGACGCGGTCGACGGCGCGTCCCCGCACCCCGACGATGCGCCCGTCCTTGACGGCGATGTCCATCGCGTCGCCGTTCGAGTGCAGGAGGGACGCGGTCTGGATCCAGCTGTCAACGTCCTCGGCGCTCAGGCCTTCCGCGAGATGCGTGTCCACCCTCTGCGGCCAGGCCTCCCCCGGCCCGTAGGGGCTTCTGGTGCCCCAAGGCTCTGCAATCCGGTCCGTTCCCGCCATGGACTCCTCCTCCAGCCGTTCTGCGCCGCGTCGCCCCACCGAACACCCATGCCTTACCCCCGAAGCCGGAACGCGAACGCGCTTCCGCTCGTTCCACCGGCAAATGCGCACTGTCGACTCAATGCCCCAAGCTCCCGGGCGCCGGCCCGGTGATCCCGCGCCCGGCCGACGCTTCGGCCGTTTCACGGGAACGGACGCGCTCGCCGTCGTCCTCTATGTCCTGCTCCCCCTCGCGGCGATCCTGCTCCCGCTCGACCGCCTGGCGTGGCTGCGCGCGAACCCGCTCGCCGGGTCCTACCTGCTGAACCTTGCTGTGTACGGAGTAGTGTTCATCGTCGCGGCGATCGCTGCCAGGGCCTACTTCGCTCGCGATGTGCGGATCCTCGGCACGCGGCCGTGGTTCACCCTCGGGATCCTGCCGCTCCTGCTCATCGCGATGCTCGTGGTCACGGCCATCCTCGTTGCGCTCTCGGGCGGCATCCAGGTCTCTCAGAATCAGGAGAGCATCGAGGGGCTCGCGCGCGGCGTCCCGTGGTGGCTCACCGCGCCGCTGCTCGTTGTCCTGGGCCCGTTCGTCGAGGAGTTCATCTTCCGCCACCTCATGATCGGCAAGCTGAGCCTCTACGTGAACAAGTGGTTCTGCTACGCCCTCTCGGTGGTCCTGTTCGCGTCGCTGCACCTCCTCAGCAGCGACGCCTTCACGCTGCAGGCCCTCGCCCCGTACGTGGGGCTCGGCGGCGTCCTCGTGTTCGCCTACGCGTGGACCGGCAACAACCTTGCGTTCAGCGTCTCCCTCCACGCCCTCAAGAACCTGCTCTCAGTGGTGCTGCTGTACACGCTCGACCTCTCCTCGCTCCAGCCGTAGCTCGTCGCCGCCCATCGCCGAGAACCATCGCAGGAGCGCCGCATCGTGGCTCGTGACCACAAGGGTTCCGCGATAGCGCTCGAGGGCCTCCTCGAGTTCCCCCACGAGGAGCGGGGCGAGGTGGTTGCTCGGCTCGTCAAGCAGGAGCACGTCCGGGGTCCCCGAGAGCAGCCGCGCGAGCGCGAGCCGGCGGTACTGCCCCGCAGACAGCGACCCCACCGGGACGAAGAAGTCCCCCACCCGGAACAGTCCCAGATGCAGGAGCCGCTCGGCATGCTCATCGAGGTCGCCGGGAAGCCCAGACGCGTAGGCGGCGAGCAGGCGGGCGTGCGGGTCCTTCGGCGGGGCGAGCTCCTGCGGGAGGAGGCCGACGACGGCGGCCCTGGGTTCGCCGTCGTCCTCGCCTCGGGCCCCGCTCACCTGGGCGACCCCCTCGAACGGCACTCTCCCGGCGAGGACGCCCAGCAGGGTCGTCTTGCCCGCCCCGTTGGGACCGGTGACGGCGAGTCGGCCGCCTGGCGCCACGTCGAGGTCCACCGCGCGGAGCCGGCCCGGTACTGACGCCCCGCGAACGCTGACCGCCGCGCCGCCGTCAGCCTCGAAGGCCACGGCAAGGTGCAGCGGCCGCGGCGGCGGCATGACCGGCTCGGCCTCGAGCCGCCGCAGGCGCTCGCGCGCGGACCGGGTCTGGCTCTCCACCGCCGCGCTCACGCGCTGGCCGAAGTAGTTGAACCCCGACTTGTCCTTGTCCGTCATCCGCCCGTACGCGACGCGGCCCGAGACGGCCGCCGCCTTCTCGCGCTCGTGGTCCTTTGCGGCGACCCACTCGAGGTAGGCACGCTCCCAGTCACGGCGCTCGCGGACCTTCGCGGCGCGATACCCCGCGTACCCGTCGCCGTAGCGGCGCACGCTCTGCCGGTCCGCGTCGACTTCGAGGATCACGCGGGCAAAGCGCCCCAGGAAGTCGCGGTCGTGGGAGACCGCCACGACGATCCCGGGCCGCGAGGCGAGCTCGGCCTCGAGCCAGGCGACGGCGTCCGCGTCGAGATGGTTCGTGGGCTCATCGAGGAGCAGGATCGGCGCCGGGTCCGCGAGCGCGAACGCCAGTGCCACGCGCTCGGCCTCGCCGCCCGAGAGCCTGGCCAGCGGACGGTCCGCCGCACCGCGCACGAGGTGCCCGACGCCGAGCCGCTCGAGAGCGATCTCGGCGCGGAGGCGCGCGGAGGCCCCGTCGTCGTCGGCGTCCCCCGAGCCGTCGGCGCCGCGCAGGGCCTCGAGCAGGCCCGCGATGCTCGCGCCGCCGTCAGGGGTTTGGGCGAGGCGGGAGGTTGGGCCGTGGACGGCGACCCTGCCCGCGTCCGGCGCCTCCTGACCCGCGAGAAGGCGCAGGAGCGTGGACTTCCCCGCGCCGTTCTCGCCGACCACGGCGATCCGCTCGCCGTCGGCGATCACGAGGTTCACGCGATCGAGGAGGAGGCGGTCTCCGTAGCCGTGGGAGACGTCGGTCAAAGTGATATGGGGGTGGAAAGGGTGCGCGTGCATTGATGGCCTCGCTTCGGCAGCTCGCGGGCAGACTTCTGCCCAGGCGGAGTGGGAATGGGAAGCGATCAGCGGACCATGGGGTCAAGCGTGCCGGGAGCCGAAGGCGCGTGTCAAGGCGTGCAGACCGTTCCAGTGCTGCGGAACGGGCTGTCCGCTTCTCCCTTCCCGCGGCGGACGCTCCCGCCTAGCGTTGACCCATGGCATACAGGATTCAGGTGGTCGTGGATTCGCAGAACCCGCACGCTCAGGCGGATTGGTGGGCCGAGACGCTCGGCTGGGCGGTTGAGCCGAGCGACGAGGACTTCATCCGCCGCATGATCGCCGAGGGCTACGCAACCGAAACGGAGACGACGACGTGGAACGGTTCGCTCGTCTGGGCCACTGCTGCGGCTATCGCCCCCGAAGACGAGCTCGGCCGCAAGGACCGGCGCCGCATCCTGTTCCAGACTGTCCCGGAGGCGAAAGCGGTCAAGAACCGCGTGCACTGGGATGTCCGGCTCGACGGGGACGACAAGGACGTGGTCCGCGCCAAGCTCGAGGCCAGAGGCGCCACTTTCCTGTGGGAGGCGGCAGAAGGCCCGCATTCCTGGTACACGATGGCCGACCCCGAGGGGAACGAGTTCTGCATTTCGTAAGGGCGGCCCGAGACGGCGACGGAGGGGTCGGACCCCGAGACTAGACTTTCAGGCGTGACCTCCTCCCCCGCGCCCGTTCTGCCCGAGAAAGTCTCCGACGTCTTCGACCCGAACCGCTGGCGTGCCGTCGAGGGGTTCGGGTTCGAGGACATCACGTACCACCGGCAGGTGGAGAGGGACGCCGACGGCGCGATCGTGCGGGACCTTCCGGCTGTCCGCATCGCGTTCGACCGCCCCGAGGTCCGCAACGCGTTCCGCCCCGGCACGGTCGACGAGCTCTACCGCGCGCTCGACCACGCCCGCATGACGCCGGACGTGGCGACCGTGCTCATCACCGGCAACGGCCCCTCGCCGAAGGACGGCGGCCACGCGTTCTGCTCTGGCGGGGACCAGCGGATCCGCGGGCGGGAGGGCTACAAATACGCCTCCGGGGACACCGCCGAGACCATCGACCCCGCCCGCGCCGGCCGGCTTCACATCCTCGAGGTGCAGCGGCTCATCCGGACCATGCCCAAGGTGGTCATCGCCGTCGTCAACGGCTGGGCGGCGGGCGGCGGACACTCGCTCCATGTCGTCGCGGATCTCACGATCGCCTCGCGCGAGCATGGCCGCTTCAAGCAGACCGACGCCACCGTGGGCTCGTTCGACGCAGGCTACGGCTCGGCCCTCCTGGCCCGCCAGATCGGCCAGAAGCGCGCGCGGGCGATCTTCTTCCTGGCCCGCGAGTACACGGCCGAGGACATGGTGGCGATGGGGGCGGTCAACGAGGCGGTCGAGCACGCCCGGCTCGAGGAGGTCGCGCTCGAGTACGCCGAGGACATCGCCCGCCAGTCCCCGCAGGCCGTCCGCATGCTCAAGTTCGCGTTCAACCTGGCCGACGACGGCCTCGCCGGGCAGCAGGTCTTCGCCGGCGAGGCGACCCGCCTCGCCTACATGACCGACGAGGCCGTCGAGGGCCGCGACGCGTTCCTCCAGAAGCGCGACCCCGATTGGTCCCCGTTCCCGTACTACTACTGAGCTGCTGAGGAACCGCGCATGAGTCTGGATCCCGTCCTCAAGGCCCTCGCCGCAGCCCTCGCCGGCGAAGGTCCCGCCGTCGAGTTCGGCCCGAGCGGCAGCGGGCCGCAGCACGGCTCGTGGCGGCTCTGGCGTCCGACGACGGCGGCCGCCGCGCTGCCTCCGGGCACGGCCGTCGTCGTGCGCACCTCGGGGTCCACCGGAATTCCGAAAGCGACGGCGCTCACTGTGGACGCCCTGGCGGCGTCGTCGATGAGCACGGCCTTCAATCTTCGCGGCGAGGGGCAATGGCTCCTCGCGCTCCCGCTCGACTACGTGGCCGGCGTCCAGGTCCTGGTCCGGTCCCTGTACGCGGGCACGCGGCCCGTCGAGATGGAGCTCACGGACGGCTTCACGCCCGAGCGCTTCGCCGAGGCCGCCGAGGAGATGACCGACCCGTTCCGGCTCACCTCGCTCGTCCCGACTCAGCTGCGCAGGCTGCTCGAGGATCCGTCACCGCGGCTGGCGAAGGTCCTGCGGCGCTTCGACGCGGTCCTCATCGGGGGCGCGCCCATTCCGCCGGGTCTCCTCGATCGGGCCGCCGAGGCCGGTGCCAAAGTCGTGACCACGTACGGCTCCGCCGAAACGTGCGGCGGCTGCGTGTACAACGGTTTCCCGCTCGAAGGGGTATCCGTGCGCATCGCCGAAGACGGCCGGATCCATCTCGGGGGACCCGTGGTCGCTGCCGGGTACGTCGGCGACTCCGAGCGCACGGCCCAGCACTTCCTCGAGGAGGACGGCGTACGCTGGTACGTCACCTCCGACATCGGCGAGTTCGACGGCGAGGGGCGGCTTCGCGTCGTGGGCCGGACCGACGACGTCGTGGTCACCGGCGGCGTCAAGGCGTCCACGGCGAAGGTCGCTGCCCAGCTCGAGGCGATCGACGGCGTGCGCGACGCCTTCGTCTCAGGCGTGCGCGACGCCGAGTGGGGGCAGGCGCTCGCGGCCGCCGTCGTCCTCACCGGCCCAGGGGACGTGAGCACCCCCGCCGGCCGCGAAACCGCCCTCACCACGGTGCGGGCCTCCGCCGTCGACCGCCTCGGCAAGCTCGCCCCCAAGACGTGGCTCATCCTCGAGACGCTGCCGCTGCTCCCCAACGGGAAGCCTGACCGGCAGATGCTCGGCGAGGCGCTCGCGCGGGCCCACGCCGCGCGCCGCCGGCCGACGACTTAATCCATCCATCACCCACCCGCAGGAAACCTCTTGGCATCTCTCGCTCAGTGGGTCCAGGGCGCCCGGCCCCGGACCCTTCCCATGGCCGTTGCGCCTGTAATCGTCGGCACCGCCGCCGCCTACGGACTCGGCAGCTTCAAGCCGCTCAACGCCGTCCTCGCGGCCCTGGTCTCGGTGATGCTGCAGGTCGGCGTGAACTACGCGAACGACTACTCCGACGGTATCCGTGGGACGGACGACCACCGTGTCGGCCCCTTCCGCCTTGTCGGCGGCGGCGCGGCCACACCCCGTGCGGTCAAGCGCGCGGCGTTCCTCTCGTTCGGCGTCGCGGCCCTGTTCGGACTCGTGCTCGTGGCACTCTCAGGAACGTGGTGGCTCATCCTCGTCGGCGTGCTCTGCGTGCTCGCTGCCTGGGGCTACACCGGGGGCAAGCGGCCGTACGGATACCTCGGCCTCGGGGACGTGTTCGTGTTCGTGTTCTTCGGCCTCGTGGCCACGCTCGGGACGACCTACACGCAAGCCCTCGCGCTCAGCGGCCCGGCCTGGGCCGGCGCCGTCGCGACCGGGCTGATCGCCGTCGCTCTGCTCATGGCCAACAACGTGCGCGATATCCCCACCGACCGCCTTGCCGGCAAGCGCACTCTTGCTGTGCGGCTCGGGGATCGCGCCGCCCGGGCCTCGTACCCCGCGATGCTCGCGGTCGCCGTCGTCGCCGCCCTGCTGCTCACGCCGGCGAACCCGTGGATGCTGCTCGTGCTCGTGCTGGTGCCTGCCGCGGTGGTGCCGTCGCGAATCATGCTCTCCGGGGCCGGCGGCCCCGCGCTCATTCCGGTGCTCCAGCAGACGGGCTTCCTCAACCTCGGCTTCGCGCTGCTGTTCGCGGTCGCGGAGGTGTTGGGGCGGCGGTAGCGCCCGGCGCCCCGCTTGCGCCGTCCGGCTTGCGCCGTCACCTCCGCAGGGTGCGTCCCCTCAGCTTGCGCGCCCCGCTTGCGCCGTCACATCCGCAGGGTGCAGGCACCGAGACACCCTGCAAACGTGACGGGGCAACGTGTCAGGAAGCTTCGGGGCGCTGCTCGTCGTCGGACTCGTCGTCCTCGCGGCGCTGGGCCTCGTCGATCGAGTCCTCGGCCTCGGCGTCCTCCTCCTCACGCGAGGTGCGCACCTTCTTCCGGCCGCCGAACACGTCGCCGACTTCCGTCGCCGCCGCGTTCCGCTGGCGACCCAAGAAAAGGAAGCTGACCGCGAAGCCGATGATCACTGCATACACCGCTGAGAGCACTCCCCCGATCCCGAGAAGCAGGAAGATGACGAACGGCACCACGAAGAGGGCAGCACGGACGAGGGAGTACTTGAGAAACGCCACTAGCCAAGTTTACTAAAATAGGTTCATGGCCCGCCTTCTGCCCGTTATCGCCATTCTGGCCGCATGGCTGTACGCAATGGTTGACTGCGCGATGGCCGACCGTTCGGCGGTCCGAGGCGGACTGTCCAAGACGGCCTGGTTCTTCATCACCGTGCTGCCCGCCGTCGGCACGGCTCTGTGGTTCATCTTCGGACGCCCGCGGCGCTCCGCTCCGCCGTCATCCGGCGGGGGCCCTCGGGGCCGACGCCCGATGGCACCGGACGACGACCCCGATTTCCTCCACGGCCTCTGACTACTTCTTGGCGTTCTTGATCTGGCTGTCGGCCTCGCTCTTGAACGCGGCGGCTGCGGACTGTGCGTCGGCGCGGCCGAACAGGACGTCGGTCGTGTGGCGGCCCAGCGAGTCGGCGACTTTGCTCGAACCGGTCGGCGGAACCGCGGGGGCCTGGCCGAGCTCGGGCTTGATCGCCGTCAGGAAGTCCAGCGCCGTCTTGTCGGTCGGCGTGAGCAGCGGCTTGATCGCATCCTGGATCTTGGGCGACGTCGAGAAGCCGCGCTCGGTGGTGATGACCTTGGCGACGTCCGTGCTGTTGACGAGGTAGTCGATGAAGGTGGCGACCTCTTCCGGGTGTTTGGTCCGCGATGAAGCGGACCAGTACATGGAGGGCTTGTAGAAGAGGCCGTCGTCCTGCGCCTTGCCGTCCTGGCTCGGGACGCGGAGGAGCTTGATGTCACTGCCGGTGGCCTTCTGGAGGGCGCCGAGCTGGTTGGTCCACCAGAACGACATGCCAGTCTTGTTCGTCGCCGCGAGGCTCTGCTCGACCGCCGCGCCGATGTCCTCCTGGCCTACGCTGGCCGGCGGAGCAGCCTTGGCATCCATGAGCTTCTTCTGGAAAGCCATGTAGGAGGCGACGCCGTCCACCGTGAAGCCGGTCTGTCCGTCGTCGGTATAGAGCTGCTCGCCGCGCTGCCGCAGCCAGATGTTGAGGCTCTGGTCCGTCAGGCCATAGGACGAGCCGAAGTTGGAGGCGCCGGCGGCGACGGCTTGAGCGGTCTTGAGGAAGTCGTCCCACGTCCACGTCGTGTCGTCCGGAATCGGGACGCCTGCCTTCTTGAAGACGTTGACGTTCGCGAAGACGGCCAAGGCGTTCTGTCCGGTGCTGATGCCGTACTGCTTGCCCGTGTACTGGCCTGAAGAGAGCGTGTTCTTGTCGAACGCCGAGAGGTCGAGGCCTTTCTGCTTCGACAGGTCAAGGAGGGCGCCGCGCCCGCCGTACTCGGCGATGTAGGCGAGGTCCATCTGGATCACGTCCGGCATGTCATTCGCGGCCGTCTGGGTGGCGAGCTTGTCCCAGTAGCCAGCCCAGACGCCCGGTTCGCCCTGGATCTTGATGTTGGGATGCGCCTGCTGGAAGGCGTCGATCACTTGCTGCGTCTGCTTGTTGCGGACGTCGTTGCCCCACCAGCCAAAGCGGAGGGTCACCGAACCGTCGGCGTTCTTGCTTCCGCCGCCTGTTCCGCAGCCGGCGAGGACGCCCACGGCAGCCGTTCCGGCGAAGAGCTTGAGCGCCGAGCGGCGAGTCAGAGTCGTCATTGTCTCTCCCATGGTCGAGGTGCGGAGCTTTTGCACGAGAAATCGGTTTCTGATTCACTGAGTATGTCTGAGGTCACATCCAGCGTCAAGAACTTAGGAAAACGCATTCCCCTTGATTTTTCAAGGGTGGCAAAAGTCTTGACGGCGCTCATGGCCCGTCCTATCTTGGCGTGAAAGCGCATTCCCACGCAGAGGAGGAACGTCTCGTGTACACCGCACAATCGATCCCGTCGCCCCGGCCAGGAGCGGCGACCGTGAAAGGTTTCACGCCGTGAGCGCGCTCGCCGAGCTCGGGAGCCTCAGCAAGAAGGGTTCCGCCGGAAAGGGGCGGGCCGCCGCGACCACCAAGAAGGACAACAAGGCGGCCTTCATCTTCCTGGCCCCCTGGATCGTCGGGCTCGTGTGCATCACGGTCGGGCCGATGCTCATGTCGCTCTACCTGGCGTTCACGGACTACAACCTCATCCAAGACCCCAACTTCATCGGGTTCGACAACTTCACCCGCATGATGGGCGACGAGCGGTTCTGGAACTCCCTGGGCGTCACGCTCACCTACGTCATTGTCGGCGTCCCGCTCCAGCTCGCCCTGGCGCTCATCGTCGCCCTTGCCCTCGACAAGGGTCTGAAAGGGCTCGCGTTCTACCGCTCGGTGTTCTACCTGCCGTCGCTGTTGGGCTCCTCCGTGGCCATCGCCGTGCTGTGGAAGCAGATGTTCGGCACCTCCGGCCTGGTCAACCAGCTCCTGGCCATGGTCGGCATCCACGGACCAGGCTGGATCTCGGACCCCAGCACCGCACTGGGCAGCATCATCCTGCTGCACGTATGGACCTTCGGCTCCCCCATGATCATCTTCCTCGCCGGGCTCCGGCAGATCCCCACGATGTACTACGAAGCGGCCGCCGTCGATGGCGCCGGCCGGCTCACTCGCTTCGCCAAGATCACCCTGCCGCTGCTGAGCCCCATCATCTTCTTCAACCTGGTCCTGCAGATCATCGGCGCGTTCCAGTCCTTCACCCAAGCGTTCATCGTCTCCGGGGGCACCGGCGGACCCAGCGACTCGAGCATGTTCTTCACCCTGTACCTCTACCAGCGCGGCTTCGGCCAGTTCGACATGGGCTATGCCTCCGCCATGGCCTGGGTCCTGCTGATCATCGTCGGCGCCTTCACGGCCATCAACTTCTACGCATCGAAATTCTGGGTGTTCTATGACGACTGAAGCAGCCCCGCAAACCGCCGCCCCGCGCGTCACCGACGACGCGCCGCACGGCGCCCGCAACCGGCCCCGCGTCCCTCAAGCAGGCCTCGCCTACTCCGCCAGGGGCCGGGCACGACGCGCGGTCAAGCACGTCATCCTCATCGTCGCCGCGATCATCATGATCTACCCGCTGCTGTGGATGGTCGTCTCGTCGTTCCGCCCCAGCGACGAGGTCTTCCGCGCCCCCGGCCTGTGGCTCACCGAGGCCCACCCC
>NZ_JBQCGQ010000326.1:0-4655 GCF_051955515.1 Sinomonas sp. | reverse complement strand
GGAGGTCGGGGTGGCCGCGCCGGTGTACGACCACCGGGGTGACGTCGTCGCCGCCGTGCTCATCTCCGCGCCGCGCTTCAGAGTTTCGACCGAGGACGTCGCGTTTCTCTGCAACTCCTGCGCGGAGGCCGCAGCCGAGGTGACGCAGAGGCTCGGGGGGACGGCGTCGTCGTCCGGCTGAGCGGTCGCCCCCCCATCTTGCCCCGTCACGTTCGCAGGGTCCCAGCGGCCCGCCGTCGTCCGCGCACCCTGCAAACGTGACGGCGCAACGAGAGGGGGGACCCGAGCGGCGCGCTCTATAACAAGGCGACATCGATCGGCGCGTCGCCTCTCCCCAACGCCCCGCTGCCGCGGCATCATGGAGGCGACGGGCCCGTTCGCGGTGGTCGTCGGACAATTTGAGCGTGTGCGGGGAGCACGGAGGCAGCCATGTCAGCGTCGGAGATCATCGACGCGGGGGTTCTGTTCGGGACCTTGATTCTCGGGTTGCTGGCGGTCGGCCTTGTCGTCATCGCGGCTGTCTTCCTCACCGGCGGTGTGCTGTCGATTCCCTACGCGCTCGTCGCTCTCCTTGCCGCTGCTGTTCGACGCGCCCGGGAGGCACGGGCACGCCAGCGCGAGAAGGAAGGGCGCGAACGGGAGCCAGCGGTGACGCCCACGGAGGAGCCCGCGGTCCGCGCGCCCGCCCGGCGCCGGCGGCCACCGCGCCCGCTCCCGCACTAGCGCGGGCCACTCAGGGAGCGCCGGCCAGATAGTGCTCGGCCACCTGCGCCGGCGTGAGGGCCGTCGAGTAGACCGCGGCGTACTGGATCAAGCCGGTGAAGACGCTGGGCGGCAGGAGATAGGGAGCACCCGATCCCGTGACCCACCCTCCGAGCGCGCCGCACCCCATCTGCCAATAGCCGGAGTAGCTCTGCCCCACGGTGACGCCCGGGTTGGAGGCGACCAGCACGCCGTCTGCGTAGAGCCGCATCCCGTCGGGCGAGAGCGTCGCGACGGCGTGGTGCCACGCACCGTCGGCGAACGACGCGCCAGCTGGCGATGCGGCGATCTTCGGCCCGCCGGCATTGACGCCGAAGACGAGCCGGCCGGACGGATCGAGGTAGAGGTGGCGGTCGTAGAACAGGCCGAGCACGCCGTGGGCGTTGGAGAAGCCGATGATCTTGCCGTTGCCGGACAAAGTGGTGGAGAACCAGGCTTCGAGGGTGAACACGTTGGGGCTGGCCTGGACAGCTGCGTCCGGGGTGTTGAGGCAGGTGGTGAGCCCGTCGAAGCGCGCCGATGACGGTGGCTGGTCCCGGAGGCAGCCCCTGCTGGCCGCGGTTGCGGGAGGGAGGGAGTAGGAGCCTGTGAACCCGTGGCCCGAGAGGTCGGGTTCACTGAAACCCGAGGCACCCATGGCGTACGCCACGAACACCCCGGCCGTACCGCTTTCTGCCGCCCCGCACGTGAAGAAGGTGCGCGACCCCGCGGTGTTCGCCGTCGTCGTCATGCGCGCGGCGAAGGAGGCCCCGGAACCAAGGCCGATCCCCGTGCCGACCGCGACGAGCACCACGACCAGTCCGGCGAGCAGCCCACGGGACCTGCCCCGCGGGCCGGTGCCGGCAGCCCTCGTTGCGTAGGCGCCGCCCCACCACAGCAGGAGCAGGGTGGGCAGCGCGGCCGCGAGGAGCAGCAGGGTCCACCCGCCCCAGTCGAGGTGGAGCGCGGGCACGAACCAGAAGCGCCCATCGGAACGTGCCGCCGTCGACTCGACGCTGCCCAGCTGCCCCGCGGCGAGGTCGGCGTGGGCCCCAGAGTCAGCCGAGATGCGGACGGGCAGCAACCCGGTGGACACGAAGGTCATGGTGACGCCGCTCGGACCCGGACTGCGGGTCACCTCCTGGACGCCGACCAGCGGTCGCAGCACGAGGATGACGACGGCGGCCGCGAGGCTCTCGCCGACGACCCACACCGCGCGCCGGTGGAGCCAGTCCTTCACGCGGGCCGCCACGAGCGCGAGCCCAAGGCTCGCGCAGGCGAGGAGCGGAGCGGCGCGCAGGAGCCACCCCCCGCCGACGACGACGCCACTCGCCTTGCCCAGGATCTGCCCGGGGGGCACGGGGCGGGGGTCGTCGGATCCGTTGATGTCGCCCCGCGTGGTGACGGAGCCTGGGCCGACGGCGACCACGCGGTGGGTCACGACCCGGCCGGTGTCGCCGTCGTTGTACGCGATGATGTCTCCCGCGCGGACGTCGCCCAGGCTCCGGACGGGACTCGTCAGGACCAGCGACCCGACGGGCGCCGCCTCCCCCATGGAGGGCGTGCGGATATCGAACCACCGGCCGCCCGAAAGGGAGAAAAGGACAGCGCCGCTCAGGACAAGAAAGGCCGCGGCGGCGCTCAGCAGACGAATCAGCTCGAGGCCGACCAGGTGATGGGCTGCGACGCTTTGAGCCCCTGGTAGGTGTTGTCCGCGGAGGAATCCAGGGTCACCGTGAAGGTGTAGCTCTGGGAATCGCCCGCGTTCAGCGGCGTGACAAGAGAAATGGGCGGTGCCGACGAGAACGTATCAGCTGTTCCCGAAAAGACCGTGCTGGCGCCCGAAACGATCTGCAGCTGGAGCTTCGAGCAGAAATCAGTCGCACGCCCGCTCACTGAGCCATTCGCTGATTGGGTGCAGGTTCCGGGCGTCAGCGTGAAGGCGGAGATCGATGCAGATCCCGTGTTGGTGAGAGTCACCGTGGTGGCGGTGGAATCTCCCGGCAGCATCGCGAGATCACCGCCATATTTGTTGATCGTGGAACACGTGGCGCTATTCGTCGAAATGCCACCGCCGTCAGTGGAACTGCAGACCGAACTCCCCGAGGATTCCTGCAATGAGATGGTGCCTGATCCGGCGGTGTTCGCCGAGTTCGTGATCGACGCCGTAAAGGCGGCAACGGCGGGACTCATGGACCCGGCCAGAACGAGCGAAGCAAATACACCCCAGAGTGCGGCCATTCGTGCGCGCCGCTTCACATTATGTGTCAAGTCGAAGCCTTCCTGACGCGAGCCTCCCCGCGCCGTCCCCCATGCTGTTTCCGACCAGAAACATTATGCCGATCCTATGAGGATCGAATTTGTCAAGTCAACAAAAGACGGGGCCCCAGCGTGCCGGGTGGGGCCCCGCATGGAAAGGGAGGAATCAGGAGGTGTACGTGATCGTGGCCGTCCCATTGCTGTAGACGATCTTGCCGCCCTGGAAATCCTGCGCGGTGCCATTCGGGACCGTGTAGACCTCGCTCGTCGGGTAGCCGAGCTTGCCGGACTCGAAGCCCGTTGAGGCCCAGGCATCACGGATTTTCCCGGAAACCGAGTGCGCCCCAGAGGCCTGGGACCAGAGAATGCTCCCGCCTTCGTAGTTCTGGAACGTCCCGCCGTTGCGGAGGCCGCCGATCACGTTGGAGACCGGGTAGCCCATGATGCCGCCCTCAAAGCCCAACTGGGCCCAACGATCACGGATGGGTCCGACGGATTCGTGGGCACCAGTGGCAGACGACCAAATGATGGCGCCGCCTTCGTAGTTCTGGAACGTCCCGCCGTTTCGGAGGCCCCCAATGACGTTCGAGACCGGGTAGCCCAGCGACCCGCCCTCAAAGCCCAGCTGGCCCCACCGAACGCGAATGGGGCCCACCGATTCCTGGGCGCCAGTCGTCGGCGACCACATGATCGCGCCGCCTTCGTAGTTCTGGAACGACCCGCCGTTTCGAAGGCCCCCAATGACGTTCGACACCGGGTAGCCAAGGGACCCGCCTTCAAAGCCCAGCTGGCCCCACCGATCGCGGATGGGACCCACCGATTCATGGGCACCAGTCGTCGGCGACCACATGATCGCGCCACCTTCATAGTTCTGGAACGACCCGCCATTTCGAAGACCACCGATTGTTTCGCTGGTTGGATAACCGAGGATGCCATTTTCGAAGCCCATCTGCTGCCAGCGCTGCCGGATGGCGCCCATCGACGAATGGGCACCGGTGGCCTGCGACCAGATGATTGCGCCGCCCTCGTAATTCTGATATATGCCGCCGTTTCGGAGGCCCCCAACCTCGTCTGTCGTCGGATAGCCGAGCACCCCGTTCTCAAAGCCGAGCGTTGCCCACAGCGAGCGGATGACGCCGTGCGAGACCATGGCCCCGTTCGCCGGAGTCCAGATCACTGCTCCGCCCTGGTAATTGCGGTAATAGCCGCCATTGCGGATAGCGGTAATCGCGCTCGTTGCCGCGCCCAGACTCCACTGCTGGGCCTTCGCGTCCATTTGTGAGCCGATGAGGGCAGCCATGGCGGTCACCGTCACACTCGCGGAGGACGACGAGACGGAATTGATCTTGACCTGGGTGCCGCCGTCGGTCGTGAACGTCTGGCCGGCCTGCCAGGAGAGATTCGACGAGTAATAGCCCGAATACGGCTGGGTGCTCGGCGGAATGAGAAGCGACTCCGACACGTTGATATCGCTCTTGATGATCTGGACGCCCAGATTGCCGTTGACGGCCGTCGGGGCGTCATAGCCCACCGGGGCCTTGAGCTGCAGGTAATAGATCTCGCCAGTCGACGGATCGGTGAACTTCACGGCGCGACTGGCTCCGCTGCCCGCCCACGGAGAGAGCGTGTACGTCGCGGCTCCGCCCGCGGTGCCC
>NZ_JBQCGQ010000325.1:0-7631 GCF_051955515.1 Sinomonas sp. | reverse complement strand
CAGACCCTCCGCCAGTACGACCGTCTGGGGCTCGTCTCGCCCTCCAGACAGTCCGGGCGGCAGCGGCGATACTCCCAGCACGACGTGGAACTCCTCCGCGAGGTCCAGCGCCTCTCGAAGGACGGCGTCTCCCTCGAGGGCATCCGCCGCATCCTCGAGCTCGAAAACCAGGTTGCGGCCCTGCGCTCCCGGGTCGCCGAGCTTGAGCGGGAGGTCGACGACGCGCGGCGCCTGGGCGGTGACGCGCGGCGCATCTTCGCCGCCGGGATGGCGGGCGACGTGGTGACACTGACCCGCGGGCAGCGGCCCGAACAGCGCTCCGGTGCCCTCGTGGTCTGGCGGCCGCGGCCGCAGCACGGCCCGTTCTAGGCGGCCCCTTCCAGCTGCTGGCTGCGCCCAAGGTTCGCTCAACGTTCATCTGGGGCTCGGCGTTCGGTGAGGGCCGCCGTCGTACGGTCGTAAGCGTGTCCGATCGTCGCAGCCAGGAGGCCCCCATGCCCACGAACGAGCTCCCTGTTGTCCTGCCCGCCGAAGCCCTCGACGGCCCCGACGCCGAGCTGGTGGATGCGAACATCGACGTGGTCAACGCGATGTACACCGAGCTCCTTGGCGAGGACGAGATCGCGGCCAACGCGCTGCGCAGCTATTACGTCGACTTCTTCCTCACCGAGGTGCTCGACGGGGGATTCGCCCAGTACGTGGTGAGCGCTGGCGAGCGGGGCGATCTGGACCGCCTGGTCCGGGAGGGCCTGCGCGAGATGGGCGCACCCGAGCACCTCGCGCTCTTCGACGCGATGGTCGCCGCCTTCGACGGGCTGGACGACGACGACGCCGCCGCCTACCTCGAGGGCGACGGCGGCTCCGACGCGGTCGAGGCCCTCGAGGCGCTGGACGACCGGGTCGAGGAGGTCCTCGAGGACGAGGACCTCGTCTCGCTCAACGGTGCTTGGCTCCGCCGGCAGGAACACCTGCTCGCCCTCGATGAGGACGGGATCGACGACGAGATCGCCCGCCGTGTCGCACTTGTGACCGACCTCGACGAACGCCGCGCAGAGGCTCAGGCGCTCGAGGACGAGTTCAGCGAGATCTGACGCCCGCCGGTCTGGAAAGCACCGGTCTGAAGCGCCCCGGTCTGAAACGCAGCGGGCGGCTGATCGTCAGGCCGCGGAGAACTGGGGGCACGCCTCGTTGGAGCACCCCCGGTCCCGCGGAATCCAGCGCTCTCCGTCCTGCTGCCAGACGATGTGGCGGTGCTGGCCGCAGAGCTCGCAGCTCGGCGCGACGTAGCTGTGCTTCTCTTCTTCCGTGTAGCTCCGGAAGTCCGACATGGCTCCTCCTCGCTTCGGGGACAACCAATCTACTCCGGAGTCACAAAGGTCACCAGTGTCGCGTCAGTAGCCTGACGTTCCCGAGCTGCCCGACGAGCTCGGTGAGCTCGAGCTGCTCGAGGTGGACGCCGCGAGCGACGCTTGGATCATCGATCCGTCGGAGCCGACCACGTACCAGACGCCTGCAACGCCCTGGCCGTTGACCTGCCCCGGTGCGGTGTCCTTGGAGTAGTAGTAGATGGGCATGCCGTTGATCGTGATCTGCTGCTTTCCGTCCGCGGTCGTGATGCTGCCGATCTTGCCGGTCACACCCTGGAGCATGGGCGCGGTATCGCTCGTCACGGCGGGCCATAGCGTGGCGCATCCGCCCGTGCAGGCGCTCTTGGTCGTGCCGGCGTTGTCCCGCGTGTAGAAGTAGACGGTCTTGCCATCGCCGTCGACAACGATCGTCTGCCCCGAGACCGTCGAGGTCTTGAGCGTCTCGGGACCTCCCGAGGACGACGAAGACGAGGACGACGAGGAGGATGACGACGACGGCGCCGCCGCCGGCGTGCTCGAGGTACTGCTGCCGCTGCTGCCACCACAGCCTGCGAGGGCGAGGGTGGAGGCCGCCGAGAGAGCGGCGAAGAGGAGAGCTGCTCGCTTGTTCATGATGACGCCTTCCCTGGTGAGACGGCGGTCGGCCGCCGCTGACCATGGAGACGACGGCAAACCCCAAACGGTTCATGCCGAGGCAGAATGATCGTGAGTGAACCGTTTCCGCCCTCGCATCGTCTATGCAGTGACACCCACGTGTGGGCCAACGGCACCCGGGAGGCACCATGCCCATGGACGAGGAAGCGGTAGCGGCGATCTACCGCGACCACGGCGCGGCGCTGAAACGCTTCGCCCGCCGGGCCATGCCCAGCGATGACCAGGCCGAGGACATCGTCCAAGAGGCCATCATCCGCGTGTGGCGTCAGGCGCCCGAGACGACGGCAGGCCTGCGCGCGTACCTGTATCGGACGGTCCGCAACCTCATCGTGGACCAGCACAGGCAGCGGGCCCGCCGTCCCCACACGGTTCCCGGGCCCGGCGTCGACGGCTTCGACACGGCGGTCGACGCGGAGCGGATCAACGAACTTCTGGACCGCGTCGTGATGGAGGAGGCCCTCATGCGACTCACGCGGGAGCACCGCGAGGCGCTTGTCGCCGTGCACTATCGACGCCTCAGCGTCACCGAGGCGGCAGCCGCCCTCGGCGTCCCCGCCGGAACCGTGAAGTCGCGCTGCTTCTACGCCCTCAAGGCGCTCCGCGCGGCCCTCGACGAACTGGGGGTCGAGCGATGAACCGCCCAATGAGCCACCGGGAACTCCGGATTTCCCTCGGTGCCTACCTGCTCGGCGCGCTCGACGAGGACGAGACCAAGGCGGTCGAGGCCCACGTCTCCACGTGTGCCGAGTGCCGGGCCGAGATCGAGCAACTCGAAATGCTCCCAGCGCTCCTCGACTCGGTCCCTGGCGAGCGCGCCGAGGCGCTTGCCGCCGAAACGGCCGTCGCCCAGGAGGACCAGGCTCCTCCGGCGCTCCTCGCGAAGGTGCGGGCCCGCCGTCGTTCGCTGCGTTGGCGGTGGGGCGGCGCTCTGGCCGGGGCCGCTGCGGCCTCGCTCGCGGGCGGAATCGCGCTCGGTCCCCTCGTCGCGACCGCACCCACGGCGCAGCCCACGCCGACGACGACGGCGACCCCGGCCGCGAGCTATCAGCTCGCCTCGGCGGACGGGGCCCAGGTGGACCTCGCCCTCGTGAAGAAGGGCTGGGGTACGGAGCTCGACCTCACGTGCCGCGGCATGCCCAGCACCGGCGTGTTCAGCGTGTGGGTCGTGACGGACGGCGGCTGGCAGGAGCAGGCCGCGAGCTGGACCTCGACCGGCTATTCCGGCAGGGCCGTCCTCACCGGGGCGACCTCGTACCAGCTCGCGTCGATCCGGTCGATCCAGATCCGCGATGACACCCAGCGGACGCTCGCGAGCGTGAATGTGAGCTAGATCCCCCAAGACCCTGCACAGAAGTGCCGGGGTGGGGTAGCACTGGAGCATGACGTCGATTGCCGTTCGCCCCGGACAGAAGTCAGTCTCCGCGCTCGTCGACGAGCTGAAGTCGCACCTCGAGGGCGACGTCGACGATTCCTCGCTCGCCCGCGCGCTCTACTCGAGCGACGCCTCGAACTACCGCGTGGTGCCGGAGGTCGTGGTCCTCCCGCGCTCGCGCGAGGACGTCGTGGCGACCGTCGACGCCGCGCGGCGGCACGGCATCCCCGTGACCGCGAGGGGTGGGGGCACCTCGATGGCGGGGAATTCGATCGGGCCCGGCGTCGTCCTCGATTTCTCCCGATACCTCAACCGGATCCTGTCGGTGGACCCTGAGACCAAGACGGCGGTCGTCGAGCCTGGCGTCGTGTTCGCGTCCCTCCAGAAGGCGTGCGAGCCGTTCGGGCTCCGCTTCGGCCCCGACCCGGCGAGTGGCTCACGCTGCACGCTGGGCGGAATGATCGGCAACAACGCGTGCGGCTCGCACGCGATGGCCTACGGGCGCACGGCAGACAACGTCGTTTCGCTCACGTTCCTGCTCCCGTCGGGGGAGATCCTCGAGGCCTCCTCGGGGGCGCAGGCGGTCGACGCCGTGCCCGGACTGGCCGACCTCGTCGCCGAGAATCTGGGCGTGATCCGCACGGAGTTCGGCCGCTTCAGCCGCCAGGTCTCCGGCTATTCCCTCGAGCACCTTCTGCCCGAGAACGGGCGGAATCTCGCCGCGGCACTCGTGGGGACGGAGGGCACCTGCGGGATCCTGCTCGAGGCCACGCTGCGGCTTGTCGGCAAGGCGGTGGCCCCTGCGCTCGCCGTGCTCGGCTACCCGGACATGGGCTCTGCGGCCGACGACGTCCCCAATCTCCTGCCGTTCCACCCGCTTGCTCTCGAAGGACTCGACACCCGCCTCATCGAGGCCGTGCGCCAGCAGGGCAAGACGCAGGTTCCCGACGTTCCCGAGGGCGGCTGCCTCCTCATCGCGGAGGTCCCCGGCGCCAGCCCCGAGGAGGCGGCGGCGACCGCCCAGAGGCTTGCCGAGGCCTCCGCAGCCCGGGACACCAAGGTCATCCCCGCAGGAGACGAGGCAGAGCGACTGTGGCGGATCCGCGAGGACGCCTCCGGGCTCGCCGGCCGAACCGCAGCGGGCGCGCAGGCCTGGCCCGGGTGGGAGGACTCGGCCGTGCCTCCCGAGCAGCTCGGCGACTATCTGAGGAGACTGGACGCGCTCATGGACGAGGAGGGCGTGACGGGCACGGCCTACGGGCATTTCGGCGATGGCTGCGTGCACCTCCGCATCGACTTCCCGCTCGAGCGGGACGGCGTGGTCATGCGGCGGTTCCTCGATCGGGCGGCGGCGCTCGCGGCCGAGCTCGGCGGCTCCCTGTCCGGCGAGCACGGGGACGGGAGGGCCCGGTCCGAACTGCTCGGGGCGATGTACAGTCTTCAGGCGTTGCACGCCATGCGGGCGTTCAAGGGGCTCTTCGACCCCGAGGAAGCCTTCAACCCCGGAGTGCTCGTGCGGCCGGATCCTGTGGACGCCCACCTCAGGCGCCCCAGGGCTACGGCGGCGCGCGCTACCGACGGCTTCGCCTTCGCGGACGACGACGGCTCCATCACCAACGCCGTCCACCGTTGCGTGGGAGTGGGGAAGTGCCGCGCGGATCTCCGGGGCCAAGGGGGCTTCATGTGCCCCTCGTTCGTGGCGACGCACGAGGAGAAGGACTCGACGCGAGGCCGGGCCCGGGCGCTCCAGGAGATGCTCAACGGGGGAGTGGTCCAGCTGGGCTGGCGCTCGCCGGCAGTGCACGAGGCCCTCGACCTGTGCCTGAGCTGCAAGGCCTGCGCCAACGACTGCCCCACCGGGATCGACATGGCGACCTACAAGTCGGAGACCCTCTACCGCACGTACCTGGGAAGGGTGCGCCCTCGCAGCCATTACACGCTCGGTCGGTTGCCCCAGTGGCTCCGCCTCGCGGCACCGTTTGCGGCACTTGCCAACGCCGTCGGCCGAGTGGCCCCGCTCCGGAAGGCCGCCCTCACGCTCATGGGCGCGGACACGCGGCGCTCACTCCCGCACCTGCCCAAGGCGCCGTACCGCTGGGACGTAAGCTCCCGCCGTCGTCATCCCGCGCCGCCGGACGCGCCCCACGTGCTCCTGTGGGTCGATACTTTCTCAGATGCTCTCGATCCCGAGATCCCGCGCGCGGCCGTCGAGGTCCTCGCCGCGGCGGGGTGCGACGTGGAGATCTCCACGGGCGCGTGCTGCGGGCTCACGTACATCTCGACCGGCCAGCTGCCCGCCGCGAAGGCTCGGCTGCGGGGCACGCTCGACGCCCTCCTGCCGCACGTGGAGGCGGGCAGGACGGTAATCGGACTCGAGCCCAGCTGCACGGCGACGCTGCGGTCCGACCTCGTCGAGCTCCTGCCCGAGGACCCCCGTGCGGCCAAGCTCGCCGCGTCCGTCAAGACCGTCGCGGAGTTCCTGACCTCGATCGACTGGACCCCGCCGCACCTCGACGAGAGGCTCCTGGTCCAGCCGCACTGCCATCATCATTCGATCATGGGGTACGGGGCGGATCAGGCGCTGCTCAAGGCCGCAGGCTGCGACGTGGAGATCTCGGCGGGCTGCTGCGGCCTGGCCGGGAACTTCGGGATGGAGAAGGGCCACTACGAGGTTTCGACGATGATCGCCCAAGGCGGCATCCTCGCGAAGGCCGGAGCCGCCCCGGATCGCGGCCTTCTGGCCGACGGCTTCTCGTGCCGGACCCAGGTTCGGGACCTCGCGGGGCTTGAGGGCCGTCACCTCGTCCAACTCCTCGCCGACGCCCTCCGCAGAGAACGCCGCTAGGTGGCGCTGGGTTCCGCGATCATGACACTGACCGCGGGACCCTGAGCCGTGGCCTGAGGCCTCGCGCGGTGGGCGAGCACAACACCGGCGATCACCACGAGCCCGCCCACCGGCTGGTTCCAGCTCAGGGTTTCGCCGAGCACGGCAGCGCCCAGGGCGACTCCGACGAGCGGCGTCAGATAGGTGACCGTCGAGGCCGCTACCGGTCCCCAGCTCGTCACGATCGCGGTGTTCCAGATGTACGCGATCCCGGTCCCGAAGACGCCGAGGAGCGCGAGCGCGCCGAGGGAGACCACGGTGAAGGACGGCTGATCGGCTTGCTGTCCCGCAGCGAGGAGCGGGGAGGCGACGACGGCGACCCCTGCCGCCGTCGCCAGCTGCACCGTGGAGACGGTGAGGCTGTCGTAGCGGTGCTGCCCCACGACGAACCGTCTCAGATACGCGAACCCCAACCCGTAGCAGGCGGTCGCGGCGAGGCAGGCGAGCTGGCCGGGGATCGACGTGAAGCCGCCGAGCCCCCACGGCGCCACCACGATGACGACTCCCGCCGCGCCGAGCGCGATGCCCAGCCCCTGCCGTGCGCCCATCCGTTCCGACGGCACGACGGCGGCCGTCGCCACGGCGGTCATGAGCGGCGTCGACGCGTTGAGAATCGCCGAGAGGCCTGAGGGGAGGGATTCGCCGGCCCACGCGAAGAGGCTGAAGGGCACCAGGCAGAGGAGGAGGCCGACGACGGTCATGTGCCCCCAGAAGCGGGCTTCGCGGGGCCACTGGCGGTCGGCGATGACCATGAGGGTCCGGAGGGTGAGGGCTCCCAGAACGATGCGACCGACCGCAACTTGGCCGGGGGTCAGGCCGAGGAGGGCCTCCTTGATGAGCAGGAAGCTGGATCCCCAGATGAGGGCGAGAGCGACGTAAGCGGTCGTGAGGCCGAGGCGTCTTGTCGTCATGCGGATACTGTCGCGCTCAGTTTTGGATGAATCAAATACATTCAGTGCAGCTGGGCATAGCATGAATGCATGGCTCCGACCGTTCCGCAGCTGCGCACCTTGCTTGCCGTCGTCGAGAGCGGCTCCTTCACCGCCGCCGCCCAATCGCTCGGCGTGAGCCAGTCGTCCGTATCGCGCACGCTCCGCGCCCTCGAGGAGGATCTCGGCGGCGTGCTCCTGGATCGCGAGCGCGCCAACGCCCCCACGGCCCTCGCAAGCGAAGTCCTCCCGCACGCCCGGGCCGCCGTCGCCGCGCTCGACGCTCTCGACGGCAGCATGCGTGCCCGGTCGGGGGTGGTAGAGGGCCGCGTGCGTCTGGGTGCCGTCCCGACCGTGTGCCAGGGCCTGGTCCCCGGGCTCCTCGGCGTGTGGTCGGCACGCCTGCCCAAGGTCGAGGTGAGCCT
>NZ_JBQCGQ010000324.1:0-4705 GCF_051955515.1 Sinomonas sp. | reverse complement strand
ATCCGCCGTAGTCGAACTGATACGAGTCGAGGTAGGGCTGATTCCACTGGGAAATACCCATGATGCTGTTGTTGTCGCCGTATTCGCGGGACGAGCACGCGCCGTCGGTGAATGCGCTCCCCACGATTTGGGAGTCCATCGCGCCGTCCGTGCACTGGAGCGTGTTGGCGTGGCCCAGGCCTTGAACGTGGCCGAGTTCGTGCGTCATCACCGGGGCGGTGAAATTGGACGGCTGAGCCAGAACGATCCGCCCGTTCTCGCTGCCCAGCATCCAGGTGACGCCCAGCGCCCCTGAAAAGCCGCTCACAGAGACGTTGGCATTCGGGATGACGACCATGAGCACCTTGTTGGCCTGGTCGACCCACTTCAGATTCGTCGCGACGGCATTCACGATCGACGAGAAGTCCGCAGTCGAGGAAAGATTGAGCGACATGCCGTCCACGGTGCGGTCCAGCGCGAGCGAGATGTGATTCGCGGAGACGGTCTGCCAGTAGCTGTTCGCTGACTGGAGGTTGTTCTGGAGGCCCGTCACGTCGTAGGTCGCGTTCGGCTGATCCGTCGTCTTGACGGTTACGAGCGTGACGCCGATCTGCGCTGTGCGCTGGCCCAGCGCGGTCGCGGGCTGGACCACAGCGGGGTCGGTGACGCTTGCGGGGGCGGCGGCCGCCGTCGTCGTCGGAGCCGCGGCGACCACCGCGGCGGCGAGCACGGAAATGACACCGCCGCGCGATCGGCGCGCGGCACTCCCAGATGACAACTTCCGCATACCCAGGTCCTCTCGAAGTTGACGCAGTCCTCGTTAATATTACTGGCTTCTTGACAACCTGAGGAAAGACCTGAAGGTAAATCGTTATTGAATACGACGTTCTGGGTTAACATCTCCCCTCCGCGACCGAAGCCCACTACCGTGGGGGCGACAGTCCAGATGAGGGGAGTCACGTGCAGAATAAGGCCAGCCCCGAGGAAGCAGCCCGGCGACACGTCCTCGCGACGCTCGATGCCGAGGCGGGGCTCGATCGCGAGGGAACTGCGTGGGAAGACTTCGGGCTGCGTTTCGACCTGCATTTCCCCGATCTTGCGCGGCTCTTCCATTCGCTCTACGGCGACCGCGAGGACTGGCTCGATCAGCTCAGCGCGCTCGTCGTGGAATGTACGCGCTCCTGGCAGGATCGGCCGGCGGAACTCAAGGCGCTGGATGCGCGGCGGCTCGCTGACCCCGACTGGTTCCAGGCCGGCGGCATGCTGGGCGGAGTCTGCTACGTGGATCGGTACGCCGGCGATCTCGAGGGCCTGCGCGAACGGCTCCCCTCCTTCGAGGAACTCGGCCTGACCTATCTGCACCTCATGCCGCTCTTCCTCGCCCCCGAGCCCAATTCGGACGGGGGCTATGCGGTGTCGAGCTATCGGGAGGTCAATCCGCGGCTCGGCACCATGGAACAGTTGCGGGCGGTCGCGTCCGAGCTCCGCGAGCACGGAATCAGCCTCGTGGTCGACTTCATCTTCAACCACACGTCGAACGAACACGAATGGGCGCAGAAGGCCGCGGCGGGCGATCCCGAATTCTCGGATTACTACTGGATCTTCCCCGACCGGACCATGCCGGATGCGTATGAGCAGACGGTCCGCGAGATCTTCCCCGAGGACCACCCGGGCTCATTTGTGCAAATTCCCGACGGGCGCTGGGTATGGGCCACGTTCCATACCTTCCAATGGGACCTCAACTATTCGAACCCCGCGGTCTTCCGGGCGATGGCCCGCGAAATGCTGTTCCTCGCGAACCAAGGCGTCGAGATCCTCCGCATGGACGCTGTGGCCTTCATTTGGAAGCAACTGGGCACGCCGTGCGAAAGCCTCCCCGAGGCCCACGAGCTCCTGCGCGCCTTCAACGCCGTCTGCCGCCTCGCGGCGCCGTCGCTCCTGTTCAAGTCCGAGGCGATCGTGCACCCCGACGAGGTGGTGCAGTACATCTCCCCGGAGGAGTGCCAGCTCTCCTACAACCCCCTCGAGATGGCGCTCACCTGGGAGGCGCTCGCGACCCGCGACACGCGCCTGCTCTCCCAGGCCCTCGAGCGCCGCCACAACCTCCCCCCGGGGACCGCGTGGGTCAATTACGTCCGCAGCCACGACGACATCGGGTGGACCTTCGCGGACGAGGACGCCGCCGCGCTCGGCATCAACGGCTACGACCACCGCCGCTTCCTCAACTCGTTCTACGTGAACCGCTTCCCGGGCAGCTTCGCGCGCGGGGTCGCCTTCCAGGACAACCCCCGCACCGGCGACTGCCGGATCTCCGGCACAACGGCGTCCCTGTGCGGCCTCGAGGACGGCTCCCCCGAGGCGATCCGCCGGATCCTGCTGGTGCACTCAATCGCCATCAGCACGGGCGGGATTCCGCTCATCTACCTCGGCGACGAAGTCGGGCAGCTCAACGACTACGCGTACGCCGACGAGCCCGGGCACGAGGCCGACAGCCGATGGGTGCACCGCCCGCATTACCCCGCGGAACGCTACGAGCGGCGGCACGACCCCGAGGCACCCGAGGGGCAGATCTACGCGGGCCTGCGGCGGCTGCTCGCCGTGCGCGCCCAGACGCCGGAGCTCGAGGGCAACCGGCTGGTCGGCTTCCACACCCACAACGCGCAGGTGCTCGGCTACCAGCGGACAGGCGGCCCGGACGACGACGGCGGGACCGTCCTCGTTCTCGCGAACTTCTCCGACGCTCCCCAGCACGTCGCCTCGGCGACGTTGAGCGGGTTGGCGGGTGACGGCGTCGATCTCCTCACCGAGCGCCCAGTTGAACTCGCCGACGGGATCATGTTGGAACCGCAGGAGTTCGTGTGGCTGAGGACGAGGTACCGCGGCTGAGGGGCAGCCAGCACCAGCAGAACCAGCGATCCCGAGGGCGCGGGGCGGGCGCGCATCTGTTGCTCGCCGTGGCGGCCCTCATGCTCATGGTGGCCTGCTTCTACGCGGTCAAGACGCTCTCGCTGTTCGTTTCGCCGATGCTGTTCCTTGCCGCGATCTTCCTTGAGGTCGTGTTCCTTGTGGTGTTCGTCTACGCCGTCGCGCGCGCATTGACGAGGCCGTCGGTGATGCTCCGCTCGCTGGGCGAATCCGCCTGGACGGGCCTCGAGTCGAACGAATACATCGTCAGGTTCAGGACCAGCGGCTCGCCTTGGGTCCGGTGGCTCAGGAACCGGGTGCGAACCGACATCCCGCAGGGGCTCTGGCTCACCGGGACGGTGGTGATTGCCGCCATTCCCTTCGTGAACTTCGTCAGCCTCGCCATCACTGTGGCAACCCACGGGCCCCTGACCGAGGTGGACCAGCGCATCGCGAATCTCATGCCCACCGTCCGCACGACCGGCGAGACCTCCTTCTTCTCGTCGGTCACGGTGCTGGCAAACGCCCAGGTCCTGATTCCCGTGGTGGCTGTCGCCGCCGTCGTGCTGTGGTGGAAGAGGCAGCGCTTCCTCGCAGGCGCCGTGGTGGCCACCGCGCTGCTCCAAGAGGGGCTCTACTCCGCCATCAAGCAGATCCTGGGCCGCTCGCGGCCTGACGCCGCGCTGGCCCTGCTGGTCGACACCACCCCGAGCTTCCCCAGCGGACACGTGATGCGCACCGTCGTCGCCTACGGATTCATCGCCTACCTGCTGTTCAAGGCCTTCCGCAGCACCGCCGGGAAGTCCGCGACCATCGCGTGCTACCTCCTCGCGGTCCAGCTCGTTGCGATGAGCCGCGTCTACCTCGGCGTCCACTACCTCAGCGACGTCTGGGGAAGCATGCTGCTGGGAAGCGCGGTGCTGGCCGCCGTCGTCGGAATCATGGAAATCGCCGCCCGATTTCCTGTCCTCAACCACTCACGGCATCCCATCACCCCCGGGCGCATCCTCCTCGTGGCGCCGGCGCTGGGAATCCTGCTCGCCGTGGCCGCCGCGCCCCTCCTGATCCACCCCGAGGGGCACCCCGCTCAGCCGCGGAGCGAGCCGCTGGCTTCGCTCGGCGCCTCGTCGCTGTCACGGCTGCCCGTCTACAGCGAGACGCTGACCGGAGACAGGATGGAGCCGGCCAGCTTCGTCTTCGTCGGAACGGAGGACCAAGTGGTGAACGCCTTCGAAAGCCGCGGATGGGACCGGGCAGACCCCTCGACGTTCGCCGCGACGCTTCGTGCCCTGGCCGTGGGGCTCCAAGGCGGCCAATACGCGAATGCGCCGGTGACCCCCTCCTTCATGGCCTCCGAACCCGAGGCCATCGCCTTCCAGAAACCCACCGCCAGCAATTCCCTGCGCCAGCGCCATCACATCCGGATCTGGCGCTCAGACTATTCCGCGCCTGACGGGCGGCCCGTCTGGGAAGCCACCGCCAGCTTCGACGACGGCATCGAACTCGCCGGAACCGCGAAACTCCCCACCCATCACATCGACCCCAATATCGATGCCGAACGCGCCTACATCATCAATTCCCTCGGGTACCCGGACGACTTCGTGGCCCTCACTGGACCCCAGATGGGCCACAACGGCAGCGGGGACGAGTTCTTCACCGATGGGAGAGCGGAGCTTGTGCTGCTCCATTGAGACGTGGGCACTTGGGCAGCCCTGCGCTTCTGGCATCACTGGGCTCCGGACATGACGCGGCCGCGGCGCCCCGCGCGGCCCCGCCCCCGCGGGGGACACCGGCCCGGAACATAGAATGGCAAAAAAAATGT
>NZ_JBQCGQ010000323.1:0-5764 GCF_051955515.1 Sinomonas sp. | reverse complement strand
TCACTCGAGGCCGACGGCCCTGGGCGGCTCGCAGCGGTCGAGGAGCGGCGCGCCGCGCTCGGCGGCCTCATCCGGAAGTACGCACCGAGCGTGGACGAGGTCATCGCGTGGGCCGAGGCCGGCCAGAAGCGCCTCTACGAGCTGCAGGACGACGGCGGCCGCATCGAGATCCTCGGCGAGCAGGTCGCGCACGACGAGGAGAAGCTGCGGGCTCTGGCCGCAGAGCTGACCGTCCGGCGCAGGGAAGCCGCCGCCGAGCTGGCGCGCCGTGTGAGCGACGAGCTCACCGCCCTCGCCATGCCGGATGCGACCCTTCAGGTGACGGTCGAGGAGACGGCGGAGCTCGGCCCCCTCGGAGCCGACGAGGTGGCGATCCTGCTTCGTCCTCATGCCGGGGCTCCAGCCCGGGCACTCGGCAAGGGGGCCTCGGGCGGCGAGCTCTCGCGGGTCATGCTCGCGATCGAAGTGGTGCTCGCCGCGGTGGACCCGGTGCCGACGTTCGTCTTCGACGAAGTGGATGCCGGCGTCGGCGGTCGGGCCGCCGTCGAAATCGGACGGCGGCTGGCCATGCTCGCGCGCCACGTCCAGGTGCTCGTGGTGACGCACCTGCCGCAGGTTGCGGCGTTCGCCGACCGCCACATCAGGGTCACCAAGACCTCGGTGGCATCGGGCGAACGCGGGGACGACAGGAGTGAGGGCGTCGCGGGGTTCACCTCGAGCGATGTGGCGCTCCTCGCCGAGGACGAGCGCGTGATCGAACTGGCCCGGATGCTGGCGGGGCAGGAGGACTCCGCCTCCGCGAGGGCCCACGCCCAAGAGCTCCTCGACGACGCGCGATCGGAGCGCGAGAAGGTTCCCGCAAAAGCAGCCGCGGCGCGCGGGGCAACCCGGTCCCGGTCGGCGAAGAGATGATAAGCTCGAATTCCGTGGTGCATCGCTCTCATTCCCGATTCTCAGACGCCGACAAGACGACCAAGCAGATCTTCGTGACCGGAGGCGTGGCCTCTTCGCTCGGAAAGGGTCTGACGGCGTCGAGCCTCGGGCACCTCCTGCGAGGACGCGGTCTCTCCGTCACGATGCAGAAGCTCGACCCGTACCTCAACGTGGACCCGGGCACAATGAACCCCTTCCAGCACGGCGAGGTCTTCGTGACCGACGACGGCGCTGAGACCGACCTCGACATCGGGCACTACGAGCGGTTCCTCGACGAGTCCCTCGACGGCTCGGCGAACGTGACCACCGGTCAGGTCTACTCGACGGTCATTGCCAAGGAGCGCCGCGGTGAGTACCTCGGCGACACCGTCCAGGTCATCCCGCACATCACCGACGAGATCAAGCGGCGCATGCGGCTTCCCTCCGAAGGCTCCGACGCGCCGGACGTCATCATCACCGAGATCGGCGGCACGGTCGGCGACATCGAGTCGCAGCCGTTCCTCGAGGCAGCGCGCCAGGTCCGCCAGGACATCGGCCGCGGCAACGTCTTCTTCCTGCACGTCTCCCTCGTGCCGTACATCGGCCCGTCGCAGGAGCTCAAGACCAAGCCGACGCAGCACTCCGTCGCCGCCCTGCGCTCGATCGGCATCCAGCCGGAGGCGATCGTGGTGCGCTCCGACCGCCAGATCCCGGAAGCGATGCGGGACAAGATCGGCCGGATGTGCGACGTGGACACGGACGCCGTGGTGAACTGCCCCGACGCGCCGAGCATCTACGACATCCCGAAGGTCATCCACGCGCAGGGCCTCGATTCCTACATCGTCCGCGCGCTCGACCTGCCGTTCAAGGACGTCGACTGGACCAAGTGGGACCGACTCCTCAAGGCCGTGCACGAGCCGGCGCACGAGGTGAACATCGCACTCGTCGGCAAGTACATCGACCTGCCGGACGCCTATCTCTCGGTCACCGAGGCCCTCCGCGCTGGCGGCTTCGCGAACGACACGAAGGTCAACATCCGCTGGGTCGCCTCCGACGAGTGCCAGACGCCGGAAGGTGCCGAGAAGGCCCTCTCGGGCGTCGACGCCATCGTGGTGCCCGGCGGGTTCGGCATCCGCGGGCTCGAGGGCAAGCTTGGGGCGCTGACGTTCTCACGCGAGCGGGCGCTCCCCACCCTGGGCCTGTGCCTCGGCCTGCAGTGCATGGTGATCGAGTACGCGCGCAACGTCGTGGGGCTTGAGGGAGCGTCGTCGACCGAGTTCGAGCCGGATTCGAAGCACCCGGTCATCGCGACCATGGCAGAGCAGCTCGACATTGTCGAGGGCAAGGGCGACATGGGCGGGACGATGCGCCTGGGCCTGTACGACGCCGTCCTCCAGGACAACTCGGTCGTTGCCGAGACGTACGGGGCCACCAAGGTCTCCGAGCGCCACCGCCACCGCTACGAGGTCAACAACGCGTACCGGGACCAGCTCGGCGAGGCCGGCTTCGTCTTCTCGGGCACGTCTCCGGACGGCAAGCTCGTCGAGTTCGTCGAGCTCCCGCGCGAGACGCATCCCTACTACGTGGCCACGCAGGCTCACCCGGAGCTCAGCTCCCGGCCGACCCGCCCGCACCCGCTCTTCGTGGGGCTCGTGAAGGCTGCGCTCGATCGGCGGTCCCAGAGCTCGGCCGGCAAGTCCGAGCCCAAGCGTGCCGCGAAGGCCCCGTCCGCCGCCCAGAAGGCCGAGTAGGACGCCGCGATGACGACGCACGCGCCGCGGCCGCACCTCGAGGATGCGCTGAGCCCGCGGCGCGTGCTCTCTTCCGAGGCCGTCTACAAGGGGAAGATCTGGGACGTCCGCTCGGACACCTTCGAGCTCTCGCCCGGATCGGAGCCCCTGCGCCGGGAATTCATCGAGCACCCGGGCGCCGTTGCGATCCTCCCCATGGACGAGGACGGCAGAGTGCTGCTGCTGCGGCAGTACCGGCACCCCGTGGGCATGCTCCTGTGGGAGGTTCCGGCAGGGATCCTCGACGTCGACGGCGAATCGAACCTCGACGCCGCGGCGCGCGAGCTCGCCGAGGAGGCAGATCTCGTGGCAGGGGAGTGGAACGTCCTCGTGGACTTCTTCAACTCCCCGGGCTCCTCGAGTGAGGCCATCCGCATCTACCTTGCGCGGCGGCTCTCGGTGATCCCACACCACGAGCGGCACGAACGGACCGCCGAGGAATCGGAGATCGAGTTCGCCTGGGTGAGCCTCGACGAGGCGGCCGAAGCGGTTCTGGACGGTCGCCTGCACAACCCGAGCGCCGTCGTCGCCATCCTCGCGGCGCGGGAGGCGAGCCGCCGCGACTTCCAGGGCCTCCGGCCCGGAGACGAGCCCTGGCCCGCGCATCCGGCGCAGCGCTGATGGCAGACGAGCGCCTCGAACCGGCGCGGGCGCTCGCGTCCGGGGTCGACGACTACCTCCGCCACCTTGCGGTAGAGCGTGGCCTGGCGGCGAACACCCTTGCCGCCTACCGGCGCGACCTCCGGCGCTACCTCGAGTACCTCGCGTCGTGCGGTATCGAGTCGCCGGGGGAGGTGGCGCGCCAGCACGTCTCCCGGTTCGCTGAGGCGCTTCGGGACGGAGCCGACGGCGGCACCCCTTTGGGCGTGCGCTCCGCAGCCCGCACCGTGGTCGCGGTCCGCGGCCTGCACCGCTTCTGGGCGCTCGAGGGGACGACGGCGGGAGATCCCGCCGCGGATGTCCACCCGCCTCTGCCTGGACAGCGCCTGCCCAAGGCGATCCCCGTCGACGACGTGGCCCGCATCCTGGAGGCGGCCTCGGTGGACAGCCCGACGGGACTCCGCGATCGAGCCCTCCTCGAGTTCCTCTACTCGACGGGGGCGCGCATCAGCGAGGCCGTGGGGCTGGACGTCGACGACATCCGCCTCCGCGGGGAGGACGACGACGGCCCTGCCATCGTGCGCCTCTTCGGCAAGGGCTCGAAGGCTCGGCTTGTCCCCCTGGGCTCGTATGGGGCGCGCGCGGTCGATGACTACCTCGTCCGGGGACGGCCGGCCCTGGCCGGCAAAGGTGCTGGGACGCCCGCGCTCTTCCTCAACGCCCGGGGCGGCAGGCTCAGCCGTCAGAGCGCGTGGACCATCCTGAAGGACGCAGCAGAGCGCGCGAAGATCGACCGCGACGTCTCGCCGCACACGCTCCGCCACTCCTTCGCGACGCACCTCCTGGAGGGCGGCGCCGACGTCCGGGTTGTCCAAGAGCTCCTCGGCCACGCGTCCGTGACCACCACGCAGGTCTACACACTTGTCACGGCCGAGACGCTTCGCGAGGTGTACGCGGCGGCGCACCCGAGGGCGCGCGGGTAATGGGCGCACCTATCGCGCTGTGCTTCCTCCTCCGCGGCTCCGGGGATGGATCCCAGGTGCTGCTCGGCCGCAAGAAGCGCGGCTTCGGGCGCGGCAAGATCGTCGGCCTCGGCGGCCACATCGAACCGGGGGAGTCGCCGGCCGAGGCCGCAGCGAGGGAGCTGTTCGAGGAGGCGGGCGTGGTGCTCGACGCCTCCGGCATCCGCCCGGCCGGCACCATCGACTTCCGGTTTCCCGCCCGCCCCGAATGGGACATGGAATGCGTGATGTTCACGTGCCGGTCATGGTCGGGGGAGGTGATCGAAACCGAGGAAATCGCCCCCGCGTGGTACCCGATCGAATCCCTCCCGATCACTGACATGTGGCAGGACGCGGACCACTGGCTGCCCGCGGTCCTCGCGGGCGGCGCGTCGGATTTCCTCGTGGTCATGGCCGAGGACAACGAGACGGTCGCCCAATTCGCTGTCCTCGGCTAGCTGACTAGTCGATGTGCCGCTCGTCGGGGCCGTTGTAGGCGCTGAGCGGGCGGATGAGGGAGTTGTTCTCGAGCTGTTCCATGATGTGGGCGGTCCAGCCGACGATGCGGCTGGCGACGAACAGCGGCGTGAACGTGGGGATGTCGAAGCCCATGAGGTGGTAGGCGGGGCCGGTGGGGTAGTCGAGGTTGGGCTTGATGCCCTTGGCCTCGTCCATGGACTGCTCGAGGCCGTCGTAGAGGCCGAGGATCTCGGGGCGGCCGTAGTAGGTGATGAGGTCGTCGAGGGCGGCCTTCATGGTGGGGACGCGGGAGTCGCCGTGCTTGTAGACGCGGTGCCCGAAGCCCATGACCTTCTTCTTCGCCGCGAGGGCGTTGTCCATCCAGGCCTTGGCGCGGGCCTTGGCGTCCTCGTGGGATTCGTCGGGGTTGATGCCGATCTCCTCGAAGGTCTCCATGACGGCCTCGTTGGCCCCGCCGTGGAGGGGGCCCTTGAGGGCGCCGATGGCGGCGGTGACGGCGGAGTGGAGGTCGGAGAGGGTCGAGGTGACTACGCGCGCGGTGAAGGTGGAGGCGTTGAACGAGTGCTCGGCGTAGAGGATCATCGAGACCTCGAACGCCCGGATCACTTCGGGGGCGGGCTCTTCGCCGAAGGTCATCCAGAGGAAGTTCGCCGAGTAGCCCAGGTCCTCGCGCGGCTCGACGAGGTCATCCCCGCGGCGCCGGCGTTGGTCGTAGGCGACGACGGCGGGCAGCGCGGCAAAGCGGTCGACGGCCTGGGCGAGGTCCGCCGCGCGGGAGGAGTCCGCGGCGCGGGGGTGGCGGGCGCCGAGGACGGAGGCGGCGGTGCGGCAGACGTCCATGGGGTGCGACGTCGTCGGCAGCTCGTCGATGACACGCTTGACCACCGGGTCCAGGGCCCGGCCGGCGCGCTCCTGCCGTTCGAAGGTGGCGAGCTGCTCAGGGGTCGGGAGTTCGCCGTTCCAGATGAGCCAGGCGACCAC
>NZ_JBQCGQ010000322.1:0-10842 GCF_051955515.1 Sinomonas sp. | reverse complement strand
ATTCGGCTTCCGCGAAGCGAAATCCTCAGTGGGGCTCTCCGTTGCCCCCGGCCAAGTTGAGGGGGGACACCCCGCCAAAGCGAACGGGGCACGGGGGGGGGTGGGGGGGGGGGGGGGGTTTGCGGCGCAGACATACGCGCGGGCGCGTTGCCCCCCCCCCCCCCCCCCCCCCCCCCCCCCCCCCCCCCGGGGAGGGAGGGAGGGGGCTCAGGTGCGGTTGAGCTCCGCAGAGATCCGCTCGGCCGCCGCCCGGAGCGCGGGCACGGCGCGCTCGCCGAAGGATTCGTCCACACGGGACACGGGGCCGGACACGGAGATCGCCGTGGGGGTGGGGGCATCGGGGACGGCCATCGAGAAGCAGCGAACCCCAACCTCCTGCTCCTGCTCGTCGATCGCGTAGCCGCGGGCGCGGATCTTGTCGAGGTCGGCGAGGAGGGTCTCGACGTCGCCGATGCTGTACGTCGTGGGGGTCGGCATGCCCTGACGGCCCACGATGGCGCGGACCTGCTCGTCCTCGAGCTGGGCGAGGATCGCCTTGCCCACGCCAGTATCGTGCATGTGCGCCCGGCGTCCCACCTCGGTGAACATGCGCATGGAGTGCGGGGACGGGACCTGGGCCACGTAGATGACCATGTCCGAATCGAGGACCGCCATGTTGGCCGTCTCGCCGAGGCTGTCCACGAGGGTCTTGAGTTCGGGCTGCGCGAGGGCGCCCAGCTGCTTGTTCGCACCCTCGCCAAGGCGGATGAGGCGCGGCCCGAGCGCGTATCGGCGGCTCGGCAGCTGGCGGACGTAGCCGAGCGACACGAGGGTGCGCAGCAGGCGATGGATCGTCGGCAGCGGGAGCTCGGTCGACGACGACAGCTCGCTGAGCGTCACATCCCCCCCGGCGTCGGTGATGAGTTCGAGCAGCTCGAACACGCGCTCGACTGACTGGACGCCGCCTGAGGCCTTCTCGGCCATGTCTCCTCCATGGGTAGCGGCCGGTGGTGTTCCGGCAAATATTATCCGCATCCCGGAAACTCTGCGGCTATCTCACGATACCGCACACCCCTCTACTTGCGCCGTCAGGTTTGCAGGGTGCGCGCCCCCCCGCCAACCTGACGGCACAAGCCCCGGGGCCGTGTTTTTTCCAGAAGCAGACAATAGTATCCATATTACGGAAACTGAACCGAGGCCCATAGCCTCCCGACCGAAGGACGATTCAATGGCGAGTCCCAGCCCAGGCAACTCCATCACGCTCCGTCTCGACGCGCCGTCGCGCATCAGCATCACGAGCGAGCTCGCCGCCGCCGTCGCCGCGGTCGGCGCCCCCGTCACCGCCCTCGACATCAGCGAATCGCACCACGATCGCCTCACCGTGGACATCACCTGCAACACGACCTCTGAGCAGCACGCCGAGGAGGTGGCCGCAGCACTCGAGGCGCTCGACGGCGTGAGCGTCCGCAAGGTCTCCGACCGCACCTTCCTCATGCACCTCGGCGGCAAGCTCGAGGTCGTCCCGAAGGTTCCCCTCCGCAACCGCGACGACCTCTCGCGGGCCTACACGCCCGGCGTCGCCCGCGTGTGCCGCGCTATCGCGGAGAACCCGGAGGACGCGCGGCGCCTGACCGTCAAGCGCAACACGGTCGCCGTCGTCACGGACGGCTCCGCAGTGCTCGGGCTCGGCAACATCGGCCCCGCCGCCGCTCTCCCCGTGATGGAGGGCAAGGCCGCGCTGTTCAAGCAGTTCGCGAACGTGGACGCCTGGCCGGTCTGCCTCGACACGCAGGACACCGAGGAGATCATCAAGATCGTCAAGGCGCTCGCTCCCGTCTACGGCGGCGTGAACCTCGAGGACATCGCGGCGCCCCGCTGCTTCGAGATCGAGGCCCGCCTGCGCGAAGAGCTCGACATCCCGGTCTTCCACGACGACCAGCACGGCACCGCGATCGTGACGCTCGCCGCCCTCGTCAACGCGCTCAAGCTCGTGAACAAGAAGATCGAGGACGTCCGGATCGTCGTCTCGGGTGTCGGCGCGGCCGGCAACGCGATCATCCAGCTCCTCCTTGCCCAGGGCGCGAAGAACATCGTGGCGTGCGACCGGAAGGGCGCCATCCACAAGGGCCTCGAGCTCACCGACGCGCACCGCATCTGGATCGCGGAGAACACCAATCCCGAGCAGTTCTCGGGCACTCTCCACGATGCGCTCAAGGGCTCGGACGTCTTCATCGGCGTCTCCGCGCCGAACCTCTTCGGCCCGGAGCAGGTGGCCACGATGGCGGAGAACGCGATCGTCTTCGCGATGGCCAACCCCGACCCCGAGACCGACCCGATCGCCGCGGCCGAGCACGCCGCCGTCGTCGCCACCGGCCGGAGCGACTTCCCGAACCAGATCAACAACGTCCTCGCGTTCCCCGGCGTGTTCCGCGGCCTGCTCGACGCTGGCGTGGCTGACATCACTCCTGCCATGCTGGTCGCAGCCGCCCAGGCCATCGCGGCTCGCGTCTCGGAAGAGGAGCTCAACGCGAGCTTCATCATCCCGAGCGTGTTCGATCCGCACGTCGCCCAGGACGTCGCCGCGGCCATCGTGGCCGCCGCCAACGCCTGATCTTCAGCACCAGACTTCACACCAGGGAGAAGGAAAGCATCGCTATGGCCATCACCGTGACCGACCAGCACCCGGTGGACCGGGCCGAGGAGATCCTCACCGAGGAGGCACTCGCCTTCGTCGAGGAGCTGCACCGCCGGTTCGCCGGCGAGCGCAAGACCCGCCTCGAGGCTCGGAAAGCACGACGCGCGGAGGCCGCCTCGAGCGGCCGCCTCGACTTCCTGCCGGAGACCGCCGACGTCCGCGCCGGCGACTGGAAGGTGGCCCCGGCTCCCGCGCCGCTCGAGGACCGCCGCGTCGAGATGACCGGCCCGGCTAGCCCGGCGAAGATGGCCATCAACGCCCTCAACTCGGGCGCCAAGGTCTGGCTCGCCGACATGGAGGACGCCTCGAGCCCCCACTGGAGCAACGTCGTCGACTCCGTCCTCAACCTGCGCGATGCGGCGCTCGGGACCCTGTCCTTCACGTCGCCCGAGGGCAAGGAGTACCGGCTCCGCACGGACGCGCCGCTCGCCGTCGTGGTCACCCGCCCCCGCGGGTGGCACATGGAGGAGCGGCACGTCCTGGTCGACGGCGAGCCCGCCTCGGGCGCGCTCGTGGACTTCGGGCTGCACTTCTTCCACGTCGCGAAGCTCCTCATCGAATCAGGCAGCGGCCCGGACTATTACCTGCCCAAGATGGAGAGCCACCTCGAGGCGCGCCTCTGGAACGAGATCTTCGTGTTCGCCCAGGACTACCTCGGCATCCCCCAGGGCACCGTCCGCGCAACCGTGCTCATCGAGACCATCCCGGCCGCGTTCGAGATGGACGAGATCCTGTACGAACTCCGCGACCACGCCTCTGGCCTCAACGCCGGCCGGTGGGACTACCTCTTCAGCATCATCAAGTACTTCCGCGACGCCGGCGAGCAGTTCACGCTCCCGGACCGCGCGTCGGTCGTCATGACCGCGCCGTTCATGCGGGCCTACACCGAGCTTCTTGTCCAGACGTGCCACAAGCGCGGGGCCTTCGCGATGGGCGGCATGGCCGCGTTCATCCCGAACCGCAAGGAGCCGGAGATCACGGCCGCCGCGATCGAGAAGGTTCGCGCGGACAAGACCCGCGAGGCCACGGACGGCTTCGACGGCTCGTGGGTCGCGCACCCGGATCTCGTCGAGACGTGCCAGGAGGTCTTCGACCGCTTCCTCGGCGACAACCCCAACCAGGTGGACCGCCAGCGCCCCGAAGTGCACGTCACGGCGGACCAGCTGCTCGACGTCTCCTCCGCAGAAGGCGTCGCCACCGAGGAGGGGCTCCACCTCAACCTCTACGTGGCCGTCGCGTACACGGCTGTGTGGCTCTCCGGCAACGGCGCGGTGGCCATCCACAACCTCATGGAAGACGCCGCGACAGCCGAAATCTCGCGCTCGCAGGTGTGGCAGCAGATCCACAACAAGGTGGTCCTCGCGGACACGGGCAACACCGTGACGCGGGAACTCGTGGAGCGGATCCTCGCCGAGGAGACCGAGCGCCTCCGCGGCGAGGTGGACGCGGATGTGTTCACCAAGTACTACGAGCCGGCGAGCCGCCTCATCGCGGACATCTGCCTCTCCGAGGACTACACGGACTTCCTCACCACGCCCGCGTACGAGCTGGTGGGCTGATGACTCAACCCCAGCCCATCTTCTCCGAGGGCGACTACGAGCGGATCGACGCCGGCCTCGCCGACACCGATCGCCTCCTCGCCTCGGGCTATCCGGGGGACTCCGGCACACGCCAGCCGGTGCACACGGTCTACGTGCCAGCCGACCGGTTCACGCCGTCGCTCGCTGCTGAATGGGGCCATCAGGCCCTCGCGGCCGCGGGCGCGGCGGGCGGGATCCAGCGTCTAGCCGAGGTCGTGGGCCTCTCCCCCGGGCTCGCGGCAGAGGTCGCCCCGCGCGTGGAGTCCAAGCTCCGCACCGAGCCCATCGAAGACCTCCGGATCGACTTCGAGGACGGCTACCTCGCCGCGGCCAAGTCGGTCGACCCCGAGGCGACAGAGGACGACGACGCGATGCGCGCCGCGGACCGCGTCACCGAAGCAATCGCGGCCGGGAGCGCGACGCCGTTCGTCGGCATCCGCTTCAAGTGCTTCGAGGAGGCCACCCGCCGGCGCGGGCTGCGGACGCTCGAGCTGTTCGTCTCTCGTCTCGTCCAGCGAGGCGGCCTCCCAGAAGGACTCGTGCTCACCCTGCCCAAGGTGAGCACAGTGGACCAGGTCGGGGCGATGGTCTACGCCGTCGAACGCCTCGAATCCGCACTGGGCCTGCGCCGTGGACGCCTCGGGTTCGAGGTCCAGGTGGAGACCCCGCAGCTCATCATCGGCGCCGACGGCAGCCACCCGGTGGCCCAGCTTCCGCACAAGTCCGAGGGCCGTATCACCGCGCTGCACTACGGCACCTACGACTACTCGGCGTCGCTGCAGATCGCGGCGGCCTACCAGTCCATGGAGCACCCCGCGGCCGACTTCGCCAAGGAGGTCATGCAGCTCGCGGTCGCCGGGACGGGCATTCGGCTCTCCGACGGTTCGACGAACATCCTGCCCCTCGGCGATGATGCCCAGCGCGAGGAAGCCTGGAAGCTCCACGGCCGCCTCGTGCGCCGCTCGCTCGAGCGGGGCTTCTATCAGGGCTGGGACCTCCACGCGCACCAGCTGCCCACGCGGTACATCGCGACTTACGCGTTCTATCGGGAAGGCTTCCCGAAAGCTGCCGAGCGTCTCCGGAACTACGTGCAGCAGACCATCGGCGCTGTCCTCGACGAGCCGGCCACGGCCCGGGCCCTCGCAGCGTTCGTGCTCCGCGGCGTCCAGTGCGGAGCCGTCGGACCCGAGGAGGTCCTCGCCCGCACCGGCCTCTCGGAGGCCGACCTCACCCGCCTGGCGCACCCGCGCCTCACCCCTGAACCCCAAGGAGCGTCACGATGAGCTACTTCTACCCTGAGGGCGGCCTGCCGCCGCAGACCCAGCTCCTCACCGACCGCGCGATCGTCAAGGAGGCCTACACGGTCATCCCCAAGGGCGTGCTGCGCGACATCGTCACGAGCATCCTGCCCGGCTGGGAGAACACCCGCTCGTGGATCATCGCTCGTCCCATCGCAGGGTTCGCCACGACCTTCTCCCAGCTCATCGTCGAGGTGGGTCCCGGCGGCGGCTCGAAGAAGCCGGAGCCTGAGGCGGGCGTCGAGGGCGTCGTGTTCCTCACCAAGGGCCAGCTCACCCTGACGCTCGACGGCGAGACCCACCACCTCGAAGAGGGCGGCTACGCGTACCTTGCCGCGGGAGCCGACTGGTCGGTGGCCAACGACTCCGACGACATCGCCTCGTTCCAGTGGATCCGCAAGGCCTACGAGCGGCTCGCGGGCTACGAGGCGAAGAGCTTCGTCACGAGCGACAAGGAGGTGGAGCCCACCCCGATGCCCAACGTCAACGGCGTCTGGTCCACCACGCGCTTCGTCGACCCGAGCGACCTCGCGCATGACATGCACGTGAACATCGTGACGTTCGAGCCGGGCGGCACCATCCCGTTCGCCGAGACCCACGTCATGGAGCACGGCCTCTTCGTCCTCGAGGGCAAGGCCGTGTACCGCCTCAACGACGACTGGGTCGAGGTCGAGGCCGGAGACTTCATGTGGCTGCGGGCCTTCTGCCCCCAGGCGTGCTACGCGGGCGGGCCCGGCCGCTTCCGCTACCTCCTGTACAAGGACGTCAACCGGCAGATCCGCCTCACCTGACGCCCTGTCCCCCGGCCCGCGTTGCGGGCCCCTCAAGCACGACGGCGTGGGGCAGGACTGGCACTGAGCCGCCCTGCGCCGTCGTACCCACCTCCGCCCCCGGTCGCGCAACACCGGGGGCGGAGCTGCTTAAGTCCTAGCGGGGCCGCCAGCTCAGCCGGCGAGCTTCTCCGGTTCGTCGAGGTCGTTGTCTTCCGGTACCCAGCGCACCGCGACCCTGGCGCCGTCGCCATCCTCCTCGATCCGGAGGACCAGGTCCACCCCACAGAGGTGCTCGTGCTGCGCGTACCGCCCATCGGTCCGCGCGGCTTCCAGAAGTCGGTCGAGGGCAACCGCAAGTGCCCGTCCCCAGTCGCGGGGGTCAGTGCTCGAGGCGCGTTCCGCCCCCACATAGCTAGCCATATGGCCATTGTTGCCCGTGCTCAGGGCGAAGCGCCAGTGGCCCAAAGTCCCGTGACCCCAACCGACCTCCCCAACTTCCGCGCCGAACTCCCCAGCTTCTCAGTGCTGAGACGCGTCGGCGCGGGACCGGCAAAGGGCGACGAGGGTCGGGGACCGGGCTCGGCCGTCCAAGACGGCGGGGGAAGCTGGGGAGTCCGGTTTAAGAACTGGGGAGATTGGAGACCGACTGCAGGCCGAGACGGTATACCGGGGTTGACCCGACTCACAATCGCGACCTACACTTTTCATCAAGAGAAATTCTTCTTCCGCAATGTGAAAGCTGAACTGGAAGGCTGCGACAATGACGTACACAGTGAACTGCTCGATCCTGCTGACAGAGCTCCCGCTCTTGGAGCGCCCCGCGGCGGCCAAGGCTGCTGGGTTCGACGCGGTGGAATTCTGGTGGCCCTTCGCCGAGGCCGTCCCCGCCGACAGCGACGTTGACGCCTTCGTTGCCGCGGTTCAGGACGCAGGCGTGCAGCTCAGCGGCCTCAACTTCTTCGCGGGCGATATGCCCGCCGGCGAGCGCGGCCGCGTGTCGTGGGCGGGCCGCGGGGGCGTATTCAAGGACAACATCGACGTGGTCATCGCGATCGGCGAACGGCTCGGCACCAAGGCCTTCAACGCCCTCTACGGCAACCGCCTCGAAGGTTCCACGCCGGAAGCCCAGGACGAGCTCGCACTGGAGAACCTCGTTGCGGCCGCCCGGGGCGTCGCGACGATCGGCGGAATCGTGCTGCTTGAGCCCGTCTCCGGCACCCCGGCCTACCCGCTGAAGACGGCCGCCGACGCGCTCGCCGTCATCGGCAAGGCCAAAGAGCACGCCGTGGAGAACATCAAGCTCCTCGCGGACTTCTACCACCTCGCCGTCAACGGCGACGACGTCCCCGCCGTCATCGAGCAGCACGCCAAGGACTTCGGCCACATCCAGATCGCCGACAACCCCGGCCGCGGCGCCCCCGGGACTGGCGAACTCCCCCTGGGCGAGTGGATCGCCCGCTCCCGGGAGCTCGGCTACGAGGGCTACATCGGGCTCGAGTACAAGGCGCCCGCCGCCGAAGCCTTCCAGTGGGCCATCCGCCCCGTCGCGGGCTGACCGCCCCTTCACCACACTTTCAGGAGACAACATGAGCAACGTTGCAGTCATCGGCCTCGGCATCATGGGCCTTCCCATGGCCGTGAACCTCGTCAAGGCCGGGCACCAGGTCAGCGGCTACAACCGCAGCCAGGACAAGATCGAGAAGCTCGTCAGCGAGGGCGGCAAGGGCGCGGCGAGCATCGCAGCCGCCGTCAGGGATGCCGACGTGGTCATCACCATGGTGCCGGACTCCCCCGACGTCGAGGCCGTCGTGACCGGGGCTGAGGGTGTCTTCGCGAACGCCAAGGACGGCGCGCTGTGGATCGACGCCTCCTCGATCCGGCCCGACGTCGCCGTCCGCCTCGCCGACGAGGCGCGCCAGGCCGGGCTCCGGCCCCTTGACGCCCCGGTCTCCGGCGGCGAGCAGGGCGCCATTGACGCGGTCCTGTCGATCATGGTCGGCGGCTCCGCCGAGGACTTCGACGCCGCGCTCCCCGTGCTCAACGCCGTCGGCAAGACCATCGTCCACGTCGGCCCCTCGGGCTCCGGCCAGACCGTCAAGGCAGCCAACCAGCTCATCGTCGCGGTCAACATCCAGGCCCTCTCCGAAGCCATTGTCTTCCTCGAGGCCTACGGTGTCGACACCGACGCGGCTCTGAAGGTCCTCGGCGGGGGCCTCGCCGGCTCCAAGGTCCTGGACCAGAAGGGCCAGAAGATGCTGGACCGCAACTTCGACCCCGGCTTCCGCCTGGCCCTCCACAACAAGGACCTTGGCATCGTCACCTCAGCCGCCCGCGAGGCAGGCGTCGTGGTTCCGCTCGGCGCAGCGGTCGCGCAGCTCGTCTCGGCGCTTGTTGCCCGCGGCGACGGCGGCTTGGACCACTCGGGCCTCTTCAAGCTCACCAACGAACTCTCTGGAAAGAATTAAGGAGCACCGACAATGGCAAAGATGCGCACTGTCGACGCAATCGTGGCCATCCTGGAGAAGGAGGGCGCGACCGAGGCATTCGGCCTGCCCGGCGCCGCGATCAACCCGCTGTACTCGGCGATGAAGGCCCACGGGGGCATTCGCCACACCCTGGCCCGCCACGTCGAGGGCGCCTCGCACATGGCTGACGGCTACTCCCGCGCGAACGCCGGCAACATCGGCATCTGCATCGGCACGTCCGGCCCCGCGGGCACGGACATGATCACGGGCCTCTACGCTGCTCAGGCCGACTCGATCCCCATGCTGTGCTTCACGGGCCAGGCGCCGGTGGCGAAGCTGCACAAGGAGGACTTCCAGGCGGTGGACATCGAGTCCATCGCGAAGCCCCTCACCAAGATGGCCATGACCATCCTCGAGCCGGGCCAGGTTCCGGGCGCGGTGCAGAAGGCGTTCCAGCTGATGCGCACCGGCCGCCCTGGCCCCGTGCTGCTGGACCTGCCGTTCGACGTGCAGATGGCGCAGATCGAGTTCGACATCGACGCCTACGAGCCGCTCGCCGTCGAGAAGCCCCGCGCCACGCGCAAGCAGGCCGAGAAGGCCCTCGACATGCTGACAGCCTCCGAGAAGCCGCTCATCGTGGCCGGCGGCGGCATCATCAACGCGGACGCTTCGGACAAGCTCGTCGAGTTCGCGGAGATCCTCAACATCCCCGTGGTGCCGACCCTCATGGGTTGGGGCGCCATCTCCGATGACCACCGCCTCATGGCGGGCATGGTGGGCCTCCAGACGAGCCATAAGTACGGCAACGCCACGTTCCTCGAGTCGGACTTCGTGATCGGAATCGGCAACCGGTGGGCCAACCGCCACACGGGCTCGATCGAGAAGTACACCGAGGGCCGGAAGTTCGTGCACGTCGACGTCGAGCCGACCCAGATCGGCCGGGTGTTCTCCCCCGACTTCGGCATCGTCTCCGACGCGGGTCTGGCCCTCGACGCCCTCATCGAGGTCGCGAAGGAGCGAAAGGCCGCGGGCTCGCTGCCCGACTACTCGGCCTGGGCCGAGTCCGCGCAGGAGAAGCGCGGCCGGCTGCAGCGCAAGACGCACTTCGACAACGTGCCCATGAAGCCGTTCCGCGTCTACGAGGAGATGAACAAGGCCTTCGGTCCCGAGACGACGTACGTTACGACGATCGGCCTCTCCCAGATCGCCGGCGCCCAGATGCTGCACGTGTTCGGTCCGCGCAAGTGGATCAACGCTGGCCAGGCTGGCCCCTTGGGCTGGACCGGCCCCGCCGCGCTCGGCGTGGTGCGCGGCAAGCCGGGCGAGACGGTTGTAGCACTCTCGGGCGACTACGACTTCCAGTTCATGATCGAGGAGCTCGCCGTGGGTGCGCAGCACCAGCTGCCGTACATCCACGTGGTGGTGAACAACTCGTACCTCGGCCTCATCCGCCAGTCGCAGCGAGGCTTCGAGATGGACTACCACGTCTCGCTCGCGTTCGAGAACGTGAACGCGACCGGCTCCGAGCGCGCCCAGGGCTACGGCGTGGACCACGTCAAGGTGGCCGAGGGCCTCGGCTGCAAGGCGATCCGCGTGGAGCACCCGGACGATCTGGGCCCGGCCTTCGAGAAGGCCCGCGCTCTCATGGCCGAGTACAAGGTGCCCGTGGTGGTCGAGGCCATCCTGGAGCGCGTGACGAACATCGCGATGGGCACCGAGCTGGACAACGTGGTGGAGTTCGAGGAGCTCGCCCAGTCGCACGAGGACGCCCCGACCGCACTCGTGGCCCTGCTGGGCTAGCCATGAAGATCGTCCTCGCACCGGACAAGTTCAAGGGATCCCTCACGGCCCCAGAGGTCGCGGACGCACTCGCTGAGGGCCTCCGCGAGGCGCTTCCCGGGGCGGAGCTGGTTCTGGTCCCAGTGGCCGACGGCGGCGAGGGCACCGTAGGTGCGGCGCGGGGCGCGGGGGGCTCCCCCCCCCCCGCGCGCGGCGCCGGCCCCAACCCCGCGCCCCCCCCGGCGGGGGTCGGCGGCGCGCCCCCCACGGGGC
>NZ_JBQCGQ010000321.1:0-6180 GCF_051955515.1 Sinomonas sp. | reverse complement strand
CGGCCGCGACGTCATGTTCGTTTCCACCCTGGATATTGCTCCCGAATTCCGCGGGGAGCACATCGGACACGATGTGCTGCGCGCCGTCCTCGGCGCAATCGGCCGTTCGGTTGGGCTGGTGATCCAGCAGGCGAAGCCCCTCCAAGTCGACGGCGAGCCAGCTCCCGGCAGTCCCGAATACGAAGCAGCGAAAGCCGCCCTCACAAAGTACGGCTTGGAATTCGGTTTCGAAGTGGCCGACGGCGATTACCTCGCCTATGTGGTTCCCGCCCCAGACGGCGCCGGCTCGGGCGTTCGAAATTGAGGTCCGCGTCGTAGTTGAAAGCCCCATGCCGCACTTGTGGAGGATCGGAGGCCGCGGCACCTCTCCTGGGGATGTCCCGCTCAACACGGCGTTTTGCGCGGGACATCCCCAGGAGACATGAGTCCGTTCACACCAGGAGTGGTGAGGGCCTACGACGACAGCACTACCGGTGCGGAGTCAGCTCACCACTGAGATTCGTGCCTGAGCGGCGTTGAGGTCATAGGCGCCTATTCGATCGTCCCTTGAAGGCCCAGACGGTGTTGTTGTCAGCGGCAAGGATGTCCATCGTCACCTTCGCTCCGCGCCATCCATTGTTCAGCCCTTCGAGACGCTAAGAGCGCAGCATCTCCGTGGAACCGAAGGCTGGAAGTCTTGTGAGAATGAGACTCCTCGGTGCTCTGCCTTCTTGGGCTGCTCGCTTCCACCATGTTCGCTGGGCTGCCCGCGTGGGTCTTCTGGACCGTTCAGCTCGGAGACCTCGTTCTTGATACAGCCCTTGTGCGTCGATGGATGAGGCAGGATCTCGCGCGTCAGGCAATGGAGGAGCAGTAACCTCTGTCCGAAGCTGCCGAAGGGCCTTTACTCGCTCCGCTGACTGGTCAATACTCCGTAGGGTGCGCCAGCCCCAGCGGCACCCAAGGAGCCCACTCCAGGCGAGGACCGTCGTCGTCCGTCTGCCATCCAACCGAAGACCAGCACAGCCGAACAGCCGAAGCCTCCCCACATCGGAAATCGAACACGGGATAGGAGAACACGGAGATGTCTGAGCACGGTAGCGAAAGTGAAAACCCGGTCATCCCTGCGCCGACTCTGAAGCCAAGTCGGCCGCGGACCAATCAGGACTGGTGGCCCAACCAGCTCAACCTGAGGGTTCTGAACCAGCCCTCGCCGAAGGCCAACCCGATGGGGGAGGACTACAACTACGCCGGGGAATTCAAGACCCTCGATCTCGAGGCGCTCAAGCGGGACCTCATCGAGGTGATGACGACGTCGCAGCCCTGGTGGCCCGCTGACTACGGCCACTACGGGCCGCTGTTCATTCGCATGTCGTGGCACGCGGCCGGCACCTACCGGATCGAGGACGGCCGGGGCGGTGGCGGCAGCGGCGCCCAACGCTTCGCGCCGCTCAACAGCTGGCCGGACAACGCGAGCCTCGACAAGGCGCGTCGCCTGCTGTGGCCGATCAAGCAGAAGTACGGGCGGAAGATCTCGATGGCGGATCTCATCGTCTACGCGGGCAACGTGGCCATGGAGTCAATGGGCTTCAAGACGTTCGGCTTCGGCTTTGGGCGCGAGGACATCTGGGAGCCCGAAGAGATCTTCTGGGGCCCGGAGGACACTTGGCTTGGTGACGAGCGGTACAGCGCCCCCGGTGATTTCGAAAGCCCGCTCGCGGCGGTGCAGATGGGGCTCATCTACGTGAACCCGGAAGGGCCGCAGGGCAACCCGGATCCACTGGCCGCCGCCCACGACATTCGCGAAACCTTCCGTCGGATGGCGATGAACGACGAGGAGACGGTCGCGCTCATTGCCGGCGGGCACACCTTCGGCAAGACGCACGGCGCTGTGAAGGCGGAGAACCTCGGCCCCGAGCCGGAGGCGGCACCCATCGAGCAGATGGGTCTCGGTTGGAAGAACTTCGCAGGCACCGGGAGCGGGGAGTACGCGCTCACGAGTGGGCTCGAAGGCGCCTGGACCAAGGAGCCCACCAAATGGGACAACGGCTTCTACGAGAACCTGTTCGAGTACGACTGGGAGCTCACGGAGAGCCCAGCCGGCGCTAAGCAGTACAAGCCGACCAACCCCGAGGCCCAGGACACCGTGCCCGACGCGCACGACCCCTCGAAGCGGCATGCGCCGATGATGCTCACCACTGATCTCGCGCTGCGGCAGGATCCGATCTACGGCCCCATCTCGCGGCGCTACTACGAGCACCCGGACGAACTCGCCGAGGCGTTTGCCAAAGCCTGGTACAAGCTCCTCCACCGCGACATGGGACCTGTCACCCGATACCTCGGACCATGGGTGCCGGAGCCGCAGATCTGGCAGGACCCTGTGCCGGCCGTCGACCATGAGCTGCTCGATGAGCAAGACATTGCGGAGCTCAAGGCGAGGCTCCTCGATTCGGGATTGTCGATGTCGCAGCTGGTCTCGACGGCGTGGGCGTCGGCTTCCAGCTTCCGCGGAACCGACAAGCGCGGTGGGGCGAACGGCGCCCGGATCCGGCTCGCGCCGCAGAAGGACTGGGAGGTCAACCAGCCCGCCGAGCTGGCCACGGTGCTCCGGACCCTCGAACAGGTCCAGCAGGACTTCAACGGATCGCTCTCCGACGGGAAGAAGGTCTCGCTCGCAGACGTGATCGTCCTCGGCGGGTGCGCGGCGGTCGAGAAAGCCGCGCAGAACGCCGGGGTCGACCTCAAGGTCCCCTTCGCGGCGGGTCGCACCGACGCCTTGCAGGAGCAGACGGACGTGGAGTCGTTCTCCGTGCTCGAGCCGAAGGCCGACGGCTTCCGCAACTATCTGAGGGCAGGGCAGAAGCTGCCGCCCGAGACGCTGCTGGTGGACCGGGCGTACATGCTCAACCTGACCGCGCCCGAGATGACAGTCTTGGTCGGCGGACTGCGCGCGCTGGGTGCGAACTTCGGGCAGTCACGGCTGGGGGTGTTGACCGATCGGACCGATACCCTCACCAACGACTTCTTCGCGAATTTGCTGGACATGGGCACTGAATGGAAGGCGTCCGAGTCCGAGGAGAACGTCTACGAGGGGCACGACCGGACCACCGGCGAACCCAAGTGGACCGCGACCGCCGTCGACCTCGTCTTCGGCGCGAACTCCCAGCTGCGCGCGATCGCCGAGGTCTACGCCGGCGATGACGCGAAGGAGAAGTTCGTCCGAGACTTCGTCACGGCGTGGGACAAGGTGATGAACCTGGATCGGTTCGACCTCGCCTGAGCCTGAAGGTGCGGGGCCGCGCTGATCTTTGATCGGCGCGGCCCTCGTCTCAGGAACTTCGTCTCAGGAAAGGCGGAGGAGGGTCTTGATGGCGGCCTTTGCGCGGTCGATGGGGCGATAGGCCTGCCGGTAGCCGGCAAGTGCTGCTCTCGTCGTGGTGAGCTGCTCGACGACGAGGTGGAAGTTCTCGCGATAGAGCTCGGAATGCTCACGGAGAACGAGGTTCTGCGCGTCCGCGACCCTTAGCGGATTCGGGCTATGGGTGGCTTGCTGTGGCGAGGAGCGACGATAGTCGAAAAAAACCTCGGGCCGCACCACCACCTCGCGCCCCAGCGAGAGCACGCGCATCCAGAACGCCCAATCCTCGCCCATCCGAAGACTTTCCGGGTATCCCCCGACGGCTTCCCAGTCCGCGCGGCGGAACATCGCGGTGTTGAGAATGGTGTTCCGCGGAAGCATGGTTTCGATCCCGTCGAAGGCGCAGGGGATGAGCTCGGTCTTGCCCATGATGCGGGTTGCGCCGGCCACGATGCCCACCTTCGGCTGGGCATCAAGCACGTCTGCGCCGAGTTTCGCGACGCCTGGACTCAGCGTGTCGTCTGCGTCGAGCGGCAGGATGTAGCGGCCTCTCGCATTCCTGATGCCGGCATTCCTTGCAGCCGAGGGACCGGCGTTGGCTTGCCGAAGCACCCGAACGCGCTCATGGGAGATGCTGTCGATCACTGCGCGTGTTCGCCGTCCCGACCCGTCGTCCACGATCAGCACTTCAACAGCGACTCCTCGTTGGGTCACTGCGGATTCGACCGCTTCCAGGAGGGTGTCTCCGCGGTTGTAGCAGGGCATGATGATGGATACGTCGACGGATCGGTCGTGGGCCGCGGCGGTGCCATCGGGAATTCGGTTCACTTGCGAAAGGCTAATTGCCTGCCTTGACCACGCAGGCCCTTCCACGGATTCTTCTGGGCTAGCTGATGAGGTCGCCCTGAGTCTGCGCTTGGGGGGCCCGCTTCACGTGATGAATCCCGCCTTCGCCCACAAGATGATCCTCGAGACGCACGAGGGAAGGGCCGCCATAGCCGTACTCGTCCAAGTCCTTGCCGTCGCTGTAGACGGTCTGGGCTGGCACGTCAGCGTAGACGATCGGCCAGTCGTGCGCAGCATTGTCGTCACGCATCGCGTGCTGGCGTGCGTAGTCCTTCGAGAGCGTGACCCAGTCGCCCGTGTTGATCTGGCCGAGGCCCGGCGGCAGGGCGCGATAGATCCGGACACGCCCAGCCGGGAACTCGCGGAGATGACGAAGCTGCCTCATCGTCTCTGCGTCGCACTCTCCGTACCCGTGCTCTTCCGGGTGTTCGAAAGCTTCTTCCCCGAGGGCAGCTGCGAGCTCAGTGATCGGGCGAGCACGCCCTCCCGCCCAAGGGGCATGAGGCGAGCTCCTGTAGTTCATCTGTTAACAGTACCGCCGTCCACCTAGACGCTGTCTCAAACCGTTTGCTGCACCGTGTAGACTGGTACGAACGCCGCAAGCTCAATCGCTGTCCGGCTGAGGCTCATCGTCGAAGGCCTCCTGCATTCCCGCCGCCGTCTATCTCACAGATCTCCTGTCGTTGTCACAGAGCGGCGTGCGTTGATCGTCCCCCGAACATGGCTCCTGCCGAGGCCTACACCGCTGGCGTTGTGAGCCCTCTCATCCAACTAGCTCCCGCACCCTCACACTGGGGCGCGGAATCCATGGTCTTCAACGGCCAAATCAACAGAAGGAAAACGACAATGGCCACTGGCACTGTCAAATGGTTCAACTCCGAAAAGGGCTTCGGCTTCATCGAGCCCGACGGCGGCGCTCCCGATGTCTTCGCTCACTACAGCGCGATTGCCGCCCAGGGCTTCCGCTCGCTCGACGAGGGCCAGAAGGTCGAGTTCGACTCCGAGCGCGGCCCGAAGGGCCCCCAAGCGGCGAACATCCGCCCGCTCTGATTCACAACCGTGGGGGTGTAAAGCGGCCAGCGATCCACCCCCCCCCGCCTACATCCCCCCGACTGCGCCATTCACCCGGAAGAAGGCACTCTGATCACTACGGTCTCCAGCCCCGCTCTCAATCTCACTCCCGGCCGTCAGGCCTACGCGGGCACGGAGTCGTTCCCTCCGCTGACCAGGGCCTACCTCCAGCTATCCCAGACAGTGCGAGAGGGCGGCCTGCTGCGTCGCACTCCATGGTTCTATGCGCTCATCGGCGGAGTCCTCGTGGCCGCGCTCGCCGGCTGCGTCACCGGATCGGTGCTCATCGGCCACAGCTGGTTCCAGCTCCTGATCGCCGCCGCGCTCGGCATCCTGTTCACTCAGGTCGCCTTCCTGGCCCACGAGGCTGCGCACCGTCAGATCCTGTCTGGGGGACGAGCAAATGATGTTCTTGCCAGAATTCTGGGTGCCGCCGTCGGCATGAGCTACTCGTGGTGGGACTCCAAGCACTCGCGCCACCACGCGAACCCGAACAGGGTGGGCCGTGACCCCGACATCGAGGTCGACACGGTGTCCTTCCTCCAAGAAGACGCAGCGCAGGCTACTGGTATGCGCCGTCTGATCACGCGTCGCCAAGGATGGTTGTTCTTCCCGCTGCTCACGCTCGAGGGCCTCAACCTGCACTACCTCAGCTTCCGCCACCTGTTTTCACGCGGCCCCATCAAAGGCCGCTGGGCCGAGCTCGGCCTGCTCGCTGTGCGCTTTGTCGTTGTACTTCTCCCGCTCTTCCTGCTGCTCCCGCCAGGAATTGCGTTCGCGTTTATCGGCGTCCAACTGGCAGTCTTCGGCCTTTACATGGGGGCGACATTTGCTCCCAACCACAAAGGAATGCCGGTGATCGCCCGGGATGCCAAGCTCGACTTCTTCTCGAAGCAGGTTCGCACGTCGCGCAACATCTCCGGGGG
>NZ_JBQCGQ010000320.1:0-20848 GCF_051955515.1 Sinomonas sp. | reverse complement strand
CCCAGATCCGCCGCCGTCAGGCGCGGGATCGGGAGCCCCTCGTCGAAGGGGAAGTCCCTTTTGCCGCCGTCGAGCAGGGCCAGCCCGCGCTCGGGGTGCGAGACCACCCGCGCAATCCCCCGGATCGCCGAGCGGAGCCGGCCCGAGCCAGTGGAGCCCGAGCCAGCCTCGCCCGAGCCAGCGGAGCCCGCCGTCGTGCGTGCTCCTTCGTCCAGAGGCGAGATCTGGCGGTAGAAACCGTCGTCGTGGGTGATGTAGGCGCCGCTGCGGAGGGTCCACAGCGTGCGGGAATCGGCCCGCATCGCGTCCCTATACACCTCGGCGACCACATCGAAATACGCGCTCCCGCCCGCGGTCACGTAGAGGTCGCCGTCGTCGTCATAGAGCCCGCCGAGAGCCTCGTGCAGCTCGACCTGCGCGCGGAGGTAGGCGCGCACCGCCTCCAGCGACGACTCCGTCCGGTCGTGGGCGAGGGAACCTTCGTACCCGGAGACACCGGCGAGGCGGACGACGTCGGAGGCGGCCGCGCGCTTGGCGACCTCCACCGCTTCCCCGACACTTCGAGCGCCGGTGCGCCCTCCCACCGCCCCGAGCTCGACGCAGACGTCGACGGGCCGCGGTGTCCCAGCTTGCCGCAGGGCCCGCTCCATGGCCTCGATCGTCTCGACCGAATCGGCCCAGCAGACAAAGCGGAACTCGGGGTCGGCGAGCTCGCCCCCGAGGTAGCGGAGGGAGCGCTCATCGACGACGGAGTTGGCGAGCATGATCGAGCCCAGTCCGAACGAGCGCGCCGTGCGGACCTGGCCCATGGTGGCGAGGGTGATGCCCAGACAGCCCGCCTCGAGCTGCCTCTGCCAGAGCGCGGGGGCCATCGTAGTCTTGCCGTGCGGCATCAGTTCGAATCCGCGGGCCCTGGTCCACTCGGCCATGACGGCGACGTTGTTCTCGAGGGCCTCGCTGTCGAGCGCCACGATCGGGGTCCAGAAATCCGAAAGCCGCGGGCCGCTGGCAAGGAACTCGGCCACGGTCATGCCGACCGCGCGAGCGGGGAGCCCCTTGTCGCGGGCGGACAGCCGCTCGCTCCCCAGCTCGTCCAGGCGAAGGGCAGACGTCAAGGGGTCACCTGCCGTCAGGAATCGCGGCGACCACGTCGATCTCCACGAGGATGTCCGCCAGCTGCGACCCGACCGTGGTGCGCACGGGGTACGGCTCGGAGAAGAACTCTTTGTAGGCTTCGTTGAATTCCGCGAAATCCGCCAGGTCGGCCAGATGGACCGTGGTCTTGACGCAGTCGTCCAAGGTGAGACCGCGCTCGGCGAGGATCGCCTGCACGTTGCGCAGGACCTGGCGGGTCTGCTCGCCCACGCTGTCGGCGACAGCTCCCGTCGCGGGGTCCTGCGGCCCGAAGCCCGCCGTGTAGAAGAAGCCGTTCGCCTCGATGCCCTGGCTGTAGGGGCCTGCGGGCTGGGGGGCGTTGCTCGTACGGAATGCCGTCTTGGTCATGGTGGTCATGATGGTCCCTTTCGTTGGTGAATGGTGTGAGGTCGGGGCTGTCAGTGAATCTCGTGCAGCCGGCCCGCGTTCTCGACGTCGGGTCGGAACGAGGCGTAGGCGGTCGCGATGACCCCGATGAGCGCGATGGCCGCGGCGTAGATGATCACGGGCAGCACGCTGCCGAAGGCTGCCGAGAGAGCGGTGGCGATGAGAGGGGCGAAGCCGCCTCCGATCGTGTTCGAGATCTGGTAGCCGATGTTGACGCCGGTGGTGCGCGCCTCGACGTCGAACATCTCGACGAGCATGGTCTGAAGGGTGCCCTGCATGGCCACGCCGGGGATCACGAAGCCAATGATCATGCCCAACCAGATGAGCACGGCCACCTGGGTCCCGTAGAGCACGAAGGCCGGGTAGAGCAGCAGGGCGAAGGCAATGCACGCCCCGATGTACGTCTTGCGGCGTCCGATCTTGTCGGACAGGCTTCCCCACAGCGGCGCCGCGAAAATCTGCAGGACGCCGACGATCATCGTGCCAAGGAATCCGACTTGCGCCTGAGTGCCCTTGGAGACCATGAAGGCGAGGCCGAATGTCAGCACGAGGTACCCGGCAATGCTCTGCGGCAGGCCGATGAGGATGCCGAGGATCGCGTTCTTGGGATGGCGGAAGACCTCCCGGAGCGGCGACTTGGCCTTCTCCTGGGTGCGCGCTCGGGCTGCGGCAAGATCCTTGAACTCGTCGGATTCCTCGAGCTTGGAACGGAGCACGATGGCGATGACAGCCAGAACGAGGGCGAAGACGAACGGGATCCGCCAGCCCCACTCCATGAAGAACGACTTGGAGCCAGCCCCGACCGCGGCCATAAGGCCTGCTGACGCCACATTGGCGATGCCGGCGCCGCTGATGAGCAGCGCGCCGAACAGCCCCCGGCGGCCGGGAGGAGCCTGCTCTACGACGAGCGCGGCTGCGCCTCCCATCTCACCTCCGACGAACAGGCCCTGCAGCATCCGGAAGAACAGAAGCAGAATCGGCGCCGCGATTCCGATGGCACCGGCAGGGGGAATCAGGCCGATCGCGGCCGTCGAGATGCCCATGCCCACAACCGTGATCATCAGCATCGTCTTGCGGCCCATGCGATCTCCGACGTGGCCGAAGATCAGGCCGCCGATCGGGCGGAGCAGAAAGCCGAAGGCGAAGCTGGCGAACGACGAGAGGGTCCCCACGACGGGGTCGTTGTTGGGGAAGAACACGGTGGGAAAGACGGTCGCCGACGCCAGGCCGTACAGGTAGTAGTCGAAGTACTCCATCAGGGTCCCGATCGACCCGCCCGCGACTGCTCGCCGCTGCTTCCGCGGTATCACCGTTCTCCACGACGCTTGCTGTTCCTGCTCCGTCCGTACCATGAGAGCCTCCTTACCCTAGGTCCAGATGTGTTCTTGGTCCCGGCTTCGGCAGATGGCCGAACCGGAGAAGACGCTTGAACAGTATGTCTACGCCTCTTACGATTTGTCTATAGGGTCTAACGATTTGTCTACGTCGGTGAGCCTGGTAACACTGTCCTATGAGCGAGGGAAGCACCATGACCGCTAGTTCGGCGCAGCAGACCATCGACGGCCTGGCGCACATGGGGACCTACGAGTCCGTGGACGAGATCCTCGCCGTGTTCCGCCCCGTCATCCACGCGGTGGCGGCCGCGGTCGGACCCGGGTGCGAAGTGGTGCTCCACGACTTGTCGGCCCCGGACCCGGATCTCGGCCACACCATCGCCGCCATTGAAAACGGGCACGTCACAGGCCGCGAGGTCGGGGGTCCCTCCAGCAGCCTCGGCGCGAGCGTGCTCCACGATCAAGGCGCCGACCACAACGCTTTCGGCTACCGGGGACTGACGAGCGACGGGCGGCAGCTGCGCTGCTCGTCCGTGTACTTCCGCAACTCCGCGGGGCGAATCATCGCGGCGCTCTGCATCAACTTCGACATCAGCACGATCCAGCAGGTCCGGGGACTGCTCGAGGGGCTGCTGGGCGAGACGTCCGCCGAATCCACCGAGCGGCCGAACGAATTCTTCGGGCGCGACCTGGTCTCGGTCATGGACGCGATGGTGACCGAAGCGATCCGCGAGATCGGCAAGCCCGTGGAGCAGATGAGCCGTGACGACCGCATCGCCGTCCTCACCCGGCTCGATCAGCAGGGAGTCCTGCAGATGAGGAAGGGCGTCGAGAGCATCGCCGCGCGACTCGGGATCTCCCGCGTCACCGCCTATTCGTATCTGGATGAAGCGCGGAATCAGGACGCGCAGACCACGGCCCCCTAACAGGGCATAGCGTCGTCTTATGCCTTTCGCGCCCCACGGAGACGTCCGGCTTCACTACGAGGTGAGCGGCTCCGGGCTACCGCTGCTGTTCATTCCAGGCCTTGGTGTTTCCGTCGAAGACATGGCGCCGTTCGTGACGGCACTTGCCCGGAGGGCGAGAGTCATAGCGATCGACAACCGCGGGGCGGGTCTGAGCGACAAGCCCGACGAACCGTACTCCATTTCGGTCATGGCGGCGGATGCGGCTGCCGTCGCGGAGCATTCCGGACTCGCGCCGCTCGACGTGCTCGGTTACTCCCTCGGCGGAAGGATCGCTCTGCAGCTGATACTGGACCAACCACACATGGTCCGCCGCCTGGTGTTGCTCGCGACCTCCGCGCGCCTGCCGGCTCGTCGACGCTCCCTGCTGATGTCGATCGCGCCATTCGTCCCGATTGGCGCGAAACCGCGGCAGCCTGCCTACGCCTTCCGGAGGCAACGCGCTGCCTCCGACGGCTTCGATGCCCGCAGTCAGCTTGCAGAGATCACCGCGCCAACGCTGGTGCTGGGCGGCCGAGCAGACCGCATTGCGACGCCGAGCCTCGCAGAGGAGCTGCACGAAGGCATCCCGAATTCGCAGCTCGAGTGGTACGCGGGCGGCCACAACGCGCCGATGATGACAGGTCGTGCAGCCGTCGTCGACGCGATCGCATCATTCTTGAGCGTCGATGATTGAGATCCACCCCTTATCGACGCCGCCCTGGATCGGAAAGGCCCTCACAGCACCGAAGCGGCCTCCCGGTCATGGTCCGCTGACCGCCACCCCAACCGGTGGAGCCGCTCAACGCCGGCAAGCATCAAGTCGATCCCGAATTCGAACTCGAACTGATCGTCACACCCTGACCCCACGACGCTTCCGGGATCATGCGGGCGGCTCGACGCCACGGCAACGATGCCGGGGAACGCAGCGGCCATGGCGGCCGCCGCCTCGGGCGGGAGCTCGGGGGCAGCCCCGGGGTCCGTTTCGTAGAGCTCCTGTGTGAAGCCGAAGATCCTGCTGCCGAGCGCGTGCATCACGTGGTGGACGAGGTCCACGGACAGTCCGCCGGCCAGGAACATTCCGATGGTGGAATCCATGTAGGCAAGGACCACGGGCGTCGGCGCGGGCTGGGCCTCCATGACCCGACGTGCCCAGGGGTGGCGGAGCATGACGGCGCGCGCGGAAAGGATCCGCCGTCGCACGTTTGCCACCCAGTCCGACCCCTCGTGAGCCGGCTCAATCTCGGCGAGCACGGCGTCAATGAGGCCTCCGAGCAGCTCATCCTTGTTCGCCACATGCTTGTACAGCGCCATCGGCACCACCCCTAGCGCTTGGGCCAGCCTCCGCATGCTGATCGCCTCGAGCCCGGAGTGATCTGCGAGGGCGACGGCGGAGCGCAGCACCTTTTCGCGGCTGAGTTGCCCTCTCTGCCCCTTGGCTCCTGATGCGGCCATCAGCCCACTTCCTTCGCGCCCATTGACAAGCGTACAGCGTACACCTAACTTGGATCCATTGAAGGTGTACGCCGTACACCTAAGTCAAAGGAACGGGATCATCATGGGCTCCACCCGGCGCACGGCTATTGCCATCGGCACGTTCTTCCTCCTCACGCACGTCACCTCGGTCGCCGGCATGGTGCTCTACGGGCCGGTCCTCAGCAGCACGGACTACGGCAGCTATCTGGCGGGCGCCGGAGCGAGCGGCAGGGCGCTCTTCGGGGGCCTGCTCGAAGTCGTCCTCGCCTTGGCGATCGTGGGGACCGGGGTCGCGTTCTTCCCCGTGGTGCGCAGGGTCAACGAGGGCATGGCCCTCGGCTACGCGGCGCTCCGCACGCTCGAGGCGGGAGTGATCGCCGTCGGCGTCACACCGCTGGTCGCCGCCGTCGCCCTCGCCCAGGGAACCGGGGCCAGCGCCAACGCCGGACTCATCCAAGCCCTCGCGGCCATCCACAACTGGACGTTCATCGTGGGCCCCGGCCTCATCTGCCCGGCCAACACCGCGGTCCTCGCTGCCGTTCTGCTGCGCTCGGGCCTGGTGCCGCGCATCATCCCGATCCTCGGGCTCGTCGGCGCCCCGCTCGTGTTCGCCATGAACGTCTGGCAGCTGTTCGCCCTCACGCCTCAGGCCCCGAGCTCCTTCAGCCTCGCCGTCGTCCCGATCTTCGCCTGGGAGGTCAGCCTTGCCTTGTATCTCATCATCCGGGGCTTCCGCGGCGCGCGTGCGACGACGAACCGCATCGCCGAGCCGGCACTCCTGCACTGACCGCAACGCGTTGGGCGCGACCGTACCAGCCGGCCGCCATGAGGAGTAGAGTTCCAGCCGCGAGACCGCGAGAGTTCTGCCCAAGGAGGGCTCATGAGCGATGCGCCAGTTCTTGTTGTCGGTGCCACGGGCTGGCTGGGCAGCCAGGTGGTCGGCGCGCTCCAGTCGCGGGGCAAGAAGGTCCGCGCCCTCGTCCGGCCTTCCTCGAACGCTTCGCGCCTCGAGGCCGACGGCGTTGAGATCGCCCGCGGCGACATGATGGACCCAGCGTCGCTCACCCAGGCGATGGAGGGTGTCGACGCCGTCGTCACCACAGCGGCCGGCTATACCCGTCACAGCAAGGGCGACACGGACGAGATCGATGTTGTCGGCAACCGCAACCTCGCCGACGCCGCGGCGCGTGCGAGCGTCCGGAGGTTCGTCCTCACCAGCATCCTCACGTGCGACCAGACCCCGGACGTCCCGCACTTTTGGCACAAGAAGCAGATGGAGGACCGGCTCGAGGAGCAGGGCGTGCCGTTCGTGGCGCTCCGGCCAGGTGCGTTCCTCGATCAGGTCGCCCGCTTCGACGGCGACCCCTTCGCGAAGGGGCGCCTCAGTTGGTTCGGCTCGCCGACCACCCCGCTCACGTTCGTCCTCACCGCGGACCTCGCGGCCTTCCTCGCCGCCGCCGTCGACGCAGACGTCAGCCCCGGCGACCGCATCGACATCGGCTGGGACCGCCCAGTCAGCATGAAGGACATCGCAGACATCGCGGGGCGCCTCCTCGGCAAGCGCATCCGGGTGCGCAGCGTCCCGACAGGCGTCATCGATACGGCGGGGCGCCTTCTGGCGAACCCGATGGTCAAGGACATGGCCTCGATGATCGACTGGTTCCAGACTGGCCGCTACGTGGCGGACACGAGGCGGCAACGCGAGGTGTTCGGCGTCGTTCCCACGGCGGAGGACGCCATCGGGCGCTACGTCACCGCCCTGGGCCACCCGCTCGCCGCCTGAAGGCGCCGCCTGGGCACGCGTCCGGCCGGACTATCTGCCCTCAAGCCGCCGCTTCGTCTTCGCCGTGGCGACGGCGGTCCACGGGTCCTCGGGCCACGGATGCTTCGGGTACCGACCACGCATCTCCGCGCGCACCTGCGCGTACGGCCCCGACCAGAACGAGGCGAGGTCGCCGGTGACGGCGAGCGGGCGCCCCGCCGGGGAGAGCAGGTGGAAGAGCACGGGGACTCGCCCGTCCACGAGCCGCGGCGTGTCAGCCCACCCGAAGCACTCCTGGAGCTTGACCGCCACAACCGGCCGCGCGCCGTCGTCCGCTGCTGCGCTCACAGCAGGGTAGTCGATCCGCACGCGGGATCCGCTGGGCACCTCGAGCCGCTCGGGCACCAGCTCGTCGAACCGCGCGGCCTCGGGCCACGGCAGGAGCCGGCGCAGCGGCTCGGCGAGGTCCACGGAGCGCGCGGAAACGCCGGCGGCCAAGGCGTCGAGCTCGGGCGCGAGCCAGTCGTCGAGCCGCGAGAGCAACGCGGGCTCGGAAACGTCCGGCCAGGGGTCGCCGAGTTCGCGGCGCACCAGCGCGAGCCGGCGGCGCAGCGCATCGGCGGCGGGAGACCACCCGATGACGCCCAGCCCCTCCCGGGTCAGCGCGCGGACCACGGCGGCGTGCCCCTCATCGCGCGAGGGCCGCAGTGGCGTCGACGCCAGGACGATCTCTCCGAGACGACGCTCTCGCCGCGCAACAACCCGCCCCTCCACAAACTGCGCGCGCACCTCGTCGGCGAGCAGATGGCTCGCCGCGAACTCGGCGGCCTCGCGGGAGAGGGGCGCGGCTGCACGAATGACGGCCCCTGTGCCCGCCGCGTCGCGTCCCTGGGCGCGAGATACGTCCGCGACGGCGAGCCACTCGTGCCCCGCGAGAGGGCTTCCCGCGGGGAGCCCGGCGCGGCTCCCCGAGGCGAGCAGGTACCGTTGCGGCTCGCCGGGCACCCTCCGCGCGACGGACCGTGGAAACGCGAGGCCGACGACGAACCCCACCTTCTCCGGGTCCGTCGCCAGAGGCGGGGGGTCCGAAGCGGGAGCCGCCACCGCGTCGTCGCGCGCGATCCGTTCGAGGCGCCGCACGTCGTCCGCCCACGCCCGCGAGGCCGCCTCAACCCCCGTACGGAGTGAAGACAGCACGCGCCCGAGGTCCGCACCCGGTGCCCGGAGATCCCTGGCGACGAGCGCCACCGCCTCCGCAGCCTGCCGTGCGCCCACGAGGGGCGCGCCATCGAGCAGCGCGCGGCCCAGGCGCGGATCTGCGGGAATGCGCGCGAGAATCCGGCCGAGGTCGGTCGCGTGACCGTCGGCGCCGATCGCGCCAATGCCGTCGAGTGTCCGGAGCGCGTCCTCGAGCGCGGGTGCGGGCGGGGCATCTGGCAGCGCGAGGCCTCGCGCGCCGGGCGCGCCCCAGCAGGCAAGAATCAGTGCGGCCTCCGTGAGGTCTGCCGTCGCGATCTCCGGCGGGGACTGCGCCGGGAAGGCGGCGAATGCGCGGGCGTCGTAGCACCGCACCACGCGGCCCGGCCCCTGCCGCGCCGCGCGGCCGGCGCGCTGCTCGGCCGACGCTCGCGAGCACGAGACCGTCACTAGGCCCGACATTCCGCGCAGGGCGTCCCGCCTCGGCTCCCTCGCGAGGCCCGAGTCGATTACGAGCTGCACTCCCGGCACCGTGAGCGAAGACTCGGCCAGCGCGGTCGAGACGACGATCCGCGGGAGCTCGCCCGGCGCCCGGCCTCCGACGGCACGATCCTGCTCCGCCGCCGGCGCCTGCCCGTGGAGCTCGATGACCTCCGTGCCCGCGACCCGAGACCTGAGCCGCTCCGCGACCTCCCGCACCTCGCGCGCCCCGGGAAGGAACACGAGCGCGTCCACATCGTGGCCCCGCGCGAGCGCGAAACTGTGCTCAGCGGCTGCGGTCGCCGCGACGTGGTCGAGAAACGCGCGGCTCACCCCGCGCTCGTCGAGCCGCGGAGCTGATGACGGCGCCCACGTCACCTCGAGCGCATGCAGCGCGGAGGGCGAGTCGACGATGGGAGCCGGGGCGCCGCCGTCGACCGCGAGCAGCGCCGCAAAGCGCCGAGCGTCAAGCGTCGCCGACATCGCGACGAGCGTGAGGTCCTCGCGCAGCTGCCGCACCTCGGCGAGCATCCCGAGCGCGAGATCGGTCTCGAGCCCGCGCTCGTGGACCTCGTCGAGGATCACGGCCCCGGTACCGTCGAGTGATGGGTCGGCGAGGAGGCGACGCAGGAGGATTCCGGGTGTCACAAACTCAACGAGGGTCCCGCTCCCGATGCGCCGCTCGCCGCGCACCGTGTACCCGACGCGCTCGCCCAGCCTGCTGCCATCGAGCGCAGCCAGATGGCGGGCGGCAGCCCTCACGGCGACCCGGCGCGGCTGGGTGACGACGACGCGAGCCGGCCCCCCGTCGCCGCCCGCACCGTTCAGGAGGAGGTTGGCGACGACCGGCGGGACAAGCGTGGTCTTCCCGGTGCCCGGAGGTGCCTGCACCACCGCGGCTCCGCCGTCGAGCGACTGCTCTAGCTCGCGAACCGAAGCTGCGACGGCGAGACCGCGGCCGACCGGGTCGAGATCGAAGGGGCGGAAGGACGTCACCTTCTCATTCTCGTCGGCTCTCCGCGGCCCCCCGCGGCGAGTACACGGTGAGCGCGCCGGGATCGACGGTCAGGGTGACGCGCCGGACGCCGGCAAGCACCTCGCCATCGACAGCGAGGACCAGATCGCCATCGGTCGCCTCGACGTCGACGCGCCGAGCCTCCCACGCCTCGAGGTCACGGCTCCGCTCGGTAGTGCCGGTGACGATCGCAGCAAGCAGTCGGAGCCGGGCGAACCGGGGATCGGCGCTGATCGCGCGCAGGTCGAGGACGCCGTCGTCCAGGATCGGGCGCTCGAGCGGCGCCAGATCGCGCGGCCAGTAGCGACCCCGTCCAATGAAGAGAGTCCAGATCACACGGGACCGGCCGTCCAGCAGAAGCCGGGTCGGCGTGCTGACGGCGAAGGTCTCAAGCGCGGCAAGCAGCGCGGCCGGATGTTTCCCCAAACCTGGGAGACGGTGTTGCAGGGTGTCGCGGCGCCTCACGAGGTTCGGATACACCCCGATGCTCGCGGTGTTGACCATGGCCAACTCGCGCACCTCGGGATCCTCGCGGGCTCCCCGCTCGGCCCGCACCCGCCCCAGGTCGCACCGCAGGGCCTGCCCCGCGGAGACGGCCGCCGCAACCGCCTCCCGGTCCGACGCCCCGACGTCGCGGGCGAAGTGGTTGAATGTTCCTCCGGGAAGGACGGCAAGCGGCACGCCGAGGTCCGCGCAGACGCCGGCCACGGCACCCACGGTCCCGTCGCCCCCGGAGACTCCCAGCGCCTGGATCCCCTCCCGAGCCGCGAGCTTGCGACACACCTCGTCGACGTCGTCATCCTTGCTGAGGACGTGGAACAGCGCGTGCGGGAAGTCATCGCGCAGCTCGTCGGCATCCGTCCCGCTGCCCCCGCTGCGCGGATTGACGACGACGGCCAGCCCGCGCCCGCCGTCGAGCGCCGGGGCCTCCGCCAGCTCGCAATGGGGAGCTGGCGCTGCCTCCTGCCGCGGCCACCACGAGCGGGTCGCGAAGGCGGCGCCGGCGCCGAGCGCCGACCCGAGGACCACGTCGCTGGGCCAGTGGGCCCCGGTGTGCACGCGCGAGTAGGCGACGGCCGCCGCGACCGGGGCGAGCGCGATGCCGAGTCGTGGGCTCACAAGCCCAACCCCGGTGGCAAAGGCCACGGCCGAGGCTGAATGCCCGCTGGGCAGGGAGGAGCTCGTGGGCTGCGGGTTCAGGAACCGGTAGAGCGGAAGGCTGCTTGCCTGTGGCCTGGCCCGAGGGAGCAGGTGCTTCCCCACGATGTTCACCGCGGCGGAGGCAACGGCGACAGCGGCGAGCCCGTGCACCGCGGCGCGGCGAGGCGGCCCCTTGACGGTGGAGAGGGCGACGGCGATCCCGCACCAGAGCGCGGACTTGCTGGCGGCGCGCGTGAGGACAGCGAAGCCGCTGTCCCAGGGACCCGCTGGCAGCTTGGCAACTCTGGCCATGAGCGCCCGATCTATTCCTGCTACGGCATGAAAGGGAGGACTGTGGAAGAGCTTCATGCTGCGGGCTCCGTCGCGGGCACAGGGGCACTCGGGCGACCGCTCAGAGTGAAGGCGTCCGGAGCGCCGTCGAACTCGCCGCCCTGCGGGTCGTCCTGGCGGCTCCGCCTGACAGGGTCGATCGAGGGGTCATAAATGTCCCAGACCACATGACGGCAGACATATACGACGGCCATCATATGTACCACGACCGCGATGACGTAGTACGGCGTATCGATGTTGTTCTGAACGGGCCCGTTGCTCGTGGTCCAGCCGAGGTACATCCAGATCGCCACCCAGTGCAGGGCCTCGGCCGCCATCCAGATGAGGAAGTCGCGCCATCGGGGGTGCGCAAGGGCGAACAGCGGAATGAGCCAGACGACGTACTGGGGCGAGTAGACCTTGCCGGTGAGCTCGAACGCCGCGACCACGAGGAACGCGAGCTGAGCGACGCGGGGACGCCGCGGAGCGTGCAGAGCGACGAACGCAATGAGGAGGCAGCACAGGGCGAAGGAGACCGTGAACATGACGTTGACCGTCGGCGTGGAGAGCCGTGCCCAGTGCATGCGGTCGGCGAGCAGGTTCCACACGTAATAGCCGGAGGAGAACCCGGGGTCGCGGCTGGCCGAGAATTCGAAGAAGTATGCCCAGTTGTGGGCGTTGCCGATGATTGCCGGAAGATTGACCACAGCCCACGAGACGATCGCCGCTCCGATGGTCAGGCCCGTCTGCCGCCAGCGGCCCGTACGGATCGCGAGCAGGACCAGGACGCCGAGGAACACCACCGGGTACAGCTTGGTCGCGGTGCCGAGGCCGATCGCGATACCCGCCAGGACGGGGCGGTTCCGCGCGAAGGCGAGGATGCCCAGGGACAGGAGGGCGACCGCCCACAGGTCCCAATTGATGAACCCGGCCAGGATGATACCGGGTGCAATAGCGACCAGCACGGCGTCCCAGGGGCGCCGCAGGTTGGAGCGTGACGTGGCGATCACCGCGATCATCCACATGATCGCGAGGCCGATCGCGTTGATGTCGAAATACGCCGTTTCCCGTGCCGGCGTCACCCCTGAGCCGGGGACAAGAAGTGCGCTGATCCCCGCGATCAGCGACGTGATGACGGGGTATTCGAACGGCTGCCCCTGCGAGAAGAGGGGCAGGATGTGATCGGCGAAGCCCCGTTCGGCAAAAAGGGTCGGAAAGTCCGAATAGCACGTCGCGTAGAACTGGCTGGGCGTGCTCCAGCCGTTCACCCGGCAATAGCCTTTGATGAGCACGCCGCCGACCGCCGCGATCGTCGTCAGAATGAGGAGCACGAGTTCCGGCGTCCACCAGCCCGACCGCAGAATTCCGGGCGCCGCATGATCTCCCAGCGGACCGCCCACAGCCTCGGACAGCGTATGGACCAAAGGGTCGTTTCGGCTCGGCGAGATCACCGTTCGGGACCCAGCATCCGACCCAGTTGGTTCCATGGCTCCGAGCATACCGGCCGCCTTTCGCGCCATTCATGGGAATCGCCGCCCCGGACGAGGGTCCAGGGCGGCGATTCGTCAAAGAGGGTCAGCTGCAGCGTCTAGCCCAAGTAAGGCGCGAGAAAATTCTGAATGGACGGGATGTCCACCCGCTGCATTCCGTCGAGGGCGAGGCAGTCCGGCTTGCCGAAGCTCACCAGGCCAACGATCGCGCCGTTGAGGAACACGGGTCCGCCCGAGTCCCCACTGCAGACGCCACCCGTGCCGGCTCCCGGGTTCACGTTCGCGTGCGTCACAAAGTAGTCCGACTCGACCTGCTGAAGTCGCAGATCGACCGAGCGGCGGAACAGGGGGTACGAGACGGGCACCCGGCGCTGCGGCCCGACGGCGGGCTTCGCAAGCTCCGCTCCGTAGCCCACGGCCGTCACCGTGGTCTTCGGCACGTCACCGGGTGCCAGGTCGAGCGTGCCGAGGGCCGCCAGCGGGTAGGTCGGCTGATCCACGGGCTGGTCGAGAATCACCACGCCGACGTCATTCGGAATGTTCTTCGCCGGGGCATTCGCGAAGTCAGGATCGGTGACCGTGGTCCCCGAGATCCGGCCCGCCAAGTCGGCGGACGTGTAGCCGACGCTCGGATCCTTGGCGGAGGGGAACGGCGACGGCGGGTTCGTCTCGGCGATGAACGAATCGAACGAGACGAGCGTTCGCCCGACGACCCCGGCGGTGCAGTGTCCGGCGGTGAGCAGGACGGTCGGCGAGATGAGCACCGCCGAGCAGCGGAACCGACCCTCCGGCGTGTAGTTGACGATGATCGCGACGCCTGCGTGGGTGTCGCCGTCCGCGGTGCCGCCGGTGCTCGCCTGGGCGGGCGCAGCGGCGAAGGCCAGCCCGAAGGCCGCCGTCACGGCCGCCAGGGCAGCAACAATTTTCCTGCGCATGGTCCCCTCTCCTTGTGCATGCACAATCTGTGCTGTCACAAGGATTCTTCACGATAGTCGCGGCTGTGACCAGACGTTACCGCTGTGGAATCGTGAGTGAGACAGTGCGATGGACAGCCTCGCGGTGCGCTTCGATGCGCCCCGAATCGAGGTGGGCAAGCAGTACATGGAGCAGTGCGCGCAGCACTATGGTCACCTCCTTTGGTGAAAAGAATGAGGACGACGGCGGCCCGAAAAAGGGCGCGGAAAAGTAAGGAACCGGCGCCCGGGAACATCAGGCCACACGAAATAGACCGCACATAGCGCAGGCTAAAAGGCGCAATAAATACAGGTCATCGAGAGGCCGAAAATCGGCAGGCCAAACCGCCGGCACGAATTACGGAAAGAAGGGCGTCACAACGCCCGGGTGCGTCAGGGCAGCGGGCTCAGCCGCGCACAGTCCCCGAGAACGGCAGCAGCAGGCCACGGTAGAACACCTTGGTCACCATCATGGTCCCGACCCCCTCTGCTGCGATTCCTCACACGAACAGAAACAAAACTAGCCGATGCCGCAAGGGAATTGCAAGCACCGGCCGAGTTTTATTCTTCGGTTATTTGTCAGAGACCCCAGGCCTCGACCGCGGGGGTCTTCTTGTCCCAGCCGAGCCGGCAGACTTTAGCGGTGCCCAGAATGAAATGCCGTCCTTCGAAGGGCGGCAGCCCGAGCCAGCGGGCCGTCAGGATTCGGCAGAAGTGGCCGTGGGCAACGAGGAGTGCATTCTCTGCGCCGGAGGCCAGCACCCGCTGGACAATGACGTCCGCTCGGGCAGCCACGTCATCCAGCGTCTCGCCGTGGGGCACGCCGTCCTTCCAGATGAGGTAGTCGGGATTCTTCTTCCGCACATCGGCCGAGCGGACGCCTTCATAGTCGCCGTAGTCCCATTCGACGGCGTTCGGCTCGATCTCCGCCTCGGGGAATCCGGCGAGTTCCGCCGTCCGCCGTGCCCTCTGCAGCGGTGAGGTCATCACGAGACCGAAGGTCACGCCGTCGAGCGTTGTCTTGGCCCCCAGGGCCTGATCCTCGCCCTCGGTGGTGAGCGGAAGGTCGGTCAGGCCGGTGTACTGGCCGCTCCGCGACCACTCGGTCTCGCCGTGCCGCAGCAGCCACAGCCTCGGCAGCCCGAAATCCTCGACGCTCACTCGGTCTCCTTCGTCTCAGTCTCCAACGATTCTGGCTGCGCGGCCCACCATTCAAGCAGCGTGGCCCGAGCCTCCTCCTCGGAGGACGGCCCGTTCTCCATCCGCTCGTCGAGCAGGAAGCGGTACGCGCGGCCCACGACGGGCCCCGGCTTGATCCCCAGGACGGCCATGATCTGCTGCCCGTCCAGATCGGGGCGGATGGACGCAAGCTCTTCCTGTTCGGCGAGCTCCGCGATTCGGCTCTCGAGGTCGTCGTAGGCGAAGGAGAGGCGGTCGGCCTTGCGCTGGTTGCGCGTGGTGACGTCGGAGCGAGTCAGCCGGTGCAGACGCTCCAGCAAGGGCCCGGCGTCGGTCACGTAGCGGCGCACGGCGGAGTCGGTCCACCCAGCGTCGCCGTAGCCGTAGAAGCGCATGTGCAGCTCCACTAGCCGCGCAACGTCCTTGATGGTCTCGTTGTCGAACCGCAGCTCGCGCATCCGCTTCTTCACGAGCTTCGCGCCCACCACATCGTGGTGGCGGAAGGACACCGCGCCGCCGGGTTCGAAGCGGCGCGTAGCCGGCTTGCCGACATCGTGCAGGAGAGCGGCGAACCGCAGCACGAAGTCTGGGCCGGGCACGGGTCCCTCGGGCCCGGTCTCCAGCGCAGCGGCCTGCTCGAGCACGGTGAGCGAATGCTGGTACACGTCCTTGTGGCGATGGTGCTCGTCGGCCTCGAGCCGGAGCGCGCTGACCTCGGGGAGGACCACGTCGGCGATCCCCGTCTCGACCAGAAGGTCAATGCCGGCTCGGGGCGCGGCGCCGTTGATGAGCTTGACCAGCTCGTCCCGGATGCGCTCCGCGGACACGATTGTGAGCCGCGAAGCCATCGCCGTCATCGCGGCGCTGACCTCGGGCGCCACGTCGACCCCGAGCTGCGAGGCGAAGCGCGCCGCCCGCATCATCCGCAGCGGATCGTCCGAGAACGAATCCTCCGGAGTGCCCGGCGTGCGCAGGACGCCGGCGTGCAGATCCCGGACCCCGCCGAACGGATCCACCAGCTCAAGGGACGGCAGGCGCAGAGCCATGGCATTGATGCTGAAGTCGCGACGCTCCAGGTCGCCGACAAGCGACGTCCCGAAGGCGACGACGGGCTTCCGCGACTCCGCGTCGTAGGCCTCCGCGCGATACGTGGTGACTTCGATCTGGAAGCCGTCCTTGCGGAGCCCGATCGTCCCGAAGTCCCGGCCGATCTCCCAGAAGGCGTCCGCCCAGCCCTTGATGACGGCCAGCGTCTGGTCGGGGCTCGCGTTGGTAGTGAAATCCAGGTCGGGCGAGGTCCTGCCCAGGAAGAGATCCCGCACGGGGCCGCCGACAAGCGAGAGCTCGAAGCCGGCATCGACGAACCGCCGCCCGAGTTCGAGCGCCACGGGCTCGACCGCGAAGTCGACGGAAGATTCGGGCGCGGTGGTGCGCCCCCGGTGGGTGTCTTCTGATGCCATAGTCCTTAAAGCTTGGCAGATTCATCAGGCCCGTGCGGATTCGCCCCTGGGGAGCTGTCATGGGTCACGTGGCGCGCGCACGGCTCGAACCATTGCCACACGCTTCTGGTTAGAGTGGACTGCATGGTGATTCCGCTGCCGAGCGATCCTCAGAAGAGGAGGAGTGCGCCGCTGCCGTCCGCGATTGGACCGCACGTCGCTCCGGCGGGCCAAACCTACGTGCACTCGCTGCCAACTGTCGAAGAGATTTCTGCGGGCGGCGTGATCGTGGATACCGGTGATCCGAACCTGCCCGTCGCCATCATTGCGCGGCTCAACCGCGGCGGGCGCCTCGAGTGGTGCCTCCCGAAGGGGCACCCCGAGGGCAGGGAGTCGAATGAGACGGCGGCTGTCCGCGAGATCAGCGAGGAGACGGGCATCGACGGCCGCATTCTCGCGCCCCTCGGAAGCATCGACTACTGGTTCACAGTGACCGGGCACCGGGTCCACAAGACCGTCCACCATTACCTGCTTCAAGCCACCGGCGGCGAGCTGACCATTGAGAATGATCCTGATCAGGAGGCGGTCGACGTCGCGTGGGTCCCCATCTCCGAGCTTTCCCGCCGGCTGTCGTTCCCGAACGAGCGGCGCATCGCGGACTTGGCCCGGGAGGTCCTCCCGGAGCATCTGCTGAAGTGACGGTCTGATGGCTGCATCGAACGGCGCGGCTTCCGAGGCGAAGTCCAGCGCGATCATGGCCGTCGGCACGCTCCTTTCGCGCGTGCTCGGCTTCGTGAGGTCCCTCCTCCTGGTCATCGCCCTCGGCCTCGGTTCCACGGTGACGGACACCTTCGTCAACGCGAACAACCTGCCGAACCTGATCTTCCTGCTCGTGGCGGGCGGCGTGTTCAACACGGTGCTCGTGCCGCAGATCATCAAGGCGAGCCGCGCCCCGGACAGGGGCTCCGACTACATCAGCCGGCTCCTCACGCTCGGCGTCCTGGTGACCTTCTCGCTGACGGCCATCGTGACGATCGCTGCGCCCTTCGTCATGCGGCTCACCACCTCCGACTACAGCGATCAGCAGCTCGCCCTCGCCACAGTCTTCGCGTATTGGTGCCTCCCGCAGATCTTCTTCTACGGGCTCTACGCCCTGCTCACCCAGGTCCTCAACGCCAATGGCGCTTTCGGACCCGCCATGTGGGCGCCGGTCATCAACAACGTCGTGGCGATCGCGGGCCTGGGCATGTTCGTGTGGATCTTCGGCAGCAATGCCGGCCACCCGCATACCCTCGACAACTGGGGGACGGGGCAGACGCTGCTCGTCGCGGGCGCCTCGACCATCGGCGTCGTCATCCAGACCGCGATCCTGATCATCCCGGTGGCGAGGCTCGGGCTGGGGCTGCGGCCCAAGTTCGGCTGGCGGGGTGTGGGGCTGGGGGCGGCCGCGCGCATCGGGGCGTGGACGCTCGCGACCACCGCCGTCGGCCAGCTCACGTTCCTCTATCTCATGAAGATCGCGTCCCAGCCCGGCGCGGTCCGCGAGAAGCTGCGGGAGGCAGGCGACCCCGCCTGGCAGTTCATCCCCGGTAACACCGTCCTCGAGATGGCCAGCCAGCTGTACCTCCTGCCGCACTCGATCATCGCGCTCTCGCTCGCGACCGTCCTCTTCAACCGAATGACGCAGGCCTCGCAGTCGGGTGATCGCAGCGGGGTCCGCATCGCGCTCTCGCAGGGGCTGCGGACCATGGCCGTTGCGACCGTGTTCAGCGCCCTCGCGCTCTTCGCCCTCGCCGCGCCCCTCGGCATGTTCTTCTCGGGCGGCCACGCAACCGACGGCGTCATGCTCGCCCAGACGCTCAGCATCCTCGCGCTCAGCACCCCGTTCCTGAGCGCGAACTTCATGATGTCCCGCGTCTTCTACTCCTATGAGGACGCCAAGACGCCCTTCAAGATCCAGGTCTGGCTCGGCGTCCTCAATGTGGTCGGCGCGACGGTCATCCAGTTCCTGCCCGCGCGCTACATCATCTTCGCGATCGCACTACTTTATACGGTCGGAAATATCCTCTCCGTGGTGCTGAGCGGGGCCTACCTCAGACGGCGGCTCGGCCATCTCGACGGCGGCACGGTCGCCCGGTCGTACATCCGGATGGGGTACGCAGCGCTGGGCGCGGCCGTCGTGGGGGCCCTCGCCGTGTGGCTCCTGGGCGGCCTCTCGCGCGAAGGCTTCATCTGGAGCTCGATCTACAGCGCTCTCGTGTCGATCGTCGTCATCGGCGTCGCCATGCTGATCGTCTATCTGCTCCTGCTGCGGCTCTTCGGCGTCACCGAGCTGCGGGATCTCCTGCGGCCCATTCTCGGCCGCCTTGGCGGGCGGGGCGGGGCAGCGCCGTCGCCTGTTCAGACAGCGAACGACGGCGGTGTCCCCGCCGAAGCGGGCCAGGAGCCAGCCGAGCCCCGGCAGCCGGTATATGCGCTCCGGGAGACCTCGCCCACCCTGTCCGACGACACCGGCATCATTCCGCGCATTTCGGGCCAGTTCGATCCGAACATGTACCGTGCCCGGCCGGCATCCGCACCCAACCAGCCCGTCCCGGGACGACGCACCTATCAGGGCCCTCCCGGGAGCAACCCCCATTTCCCCGACGCCTGATTCCAGGATCGCTTCCGGTGCCGCCCGTCGCGTGAAGCAAGCTGTCGGGATACCGTCCGCTAGGATCGATTGATAGCAAGGGCCCGGCATGTCCGGGCTGGCCGGGGCAGACTTTGCAGGAGGTACCCGTGTCCCAGTCCATCGACGTCGGCAGCGTGCTCGGCGGTCGGTACAAGGTCACGTCCTCAATCGTGGAGTCGCACGATGGAGACCTCGTCCTCGACGGGGTCGACCAGATCCTCAACCGTCCCGTGAGCATTCTTGTTTCTGCTCCACACAACGCCGAGCAGCTCGCCCAGAGCGCGCGTGAAGTGGCGACCGGTGAGCGCCATGTCGGGATCCAGGTGCTCGACCTGGGAACCAGCCACGGTGCGACGTACCTGATCACGAATCACGCTCAGGCCGCGGACCTGCTCGACCTCATCGTGGCGCAGGAAGAGCCGTACGTGGAGCCGTTCTTCACCGAGAGCCTCGGCAGCGAGATCTTCGGTGAGGCCCGTTCCAGGGAGCCCGAGACGTACGACGGCCTGTACGACCATGGCCAGCACGACTACATCCAGTATTCGGATGCCGAGTCCGAGTCCCAGGCCCCGTCCCGGCCGGAGCCTCCGGTCGAGCAGCGCCCTGCTCCCGCGCGCCCCGTTCCGCCGCCGCCGGCAGCCCCGCCGCGGTCCTCGCAGCCGGAAGCCGATCGGCCTCAGCCTGCCCGCCCTTCGGCCCAGTCCGCTTCTGCGGGGCCGGCGGCCACCCAGCCCCAGGCAACCCAGCCCCAAGCCCCGCAACGCGAGGCCCCGCAGCGTGAGGCCCCGCAGCGCGGGCCTGGTGTCGGAGCCCCCGGCGCTGCCGCGGCGGCAGCTGCCGCGGCGGCGGCTGCTGCTGCTGCCGGGTCCAAGCACCCTGCCCCGACGCCTCCCAAGGTCACGCCTTGGCCGGGCGGATCGGAACAGCGCGCTCCTCGCCCCACCGAGCCGGAACCCACGCAGGCCGTACGGGCTGCTCCTACCGCTGCAGCTCCCCGCGATCCGTCGCCGCCTGCCCGGGGCACCGCGTTTCCGCCTCAGGCTCGTGACTCCGCCTGGTCAGGCGGCTCCGGCAGCTTCTTCGATCGGGATGACGAGCTCGAAGAGGACGACGAGTCCACGCGACCCAAGTCCGTGCCGTGGCTGGTCGGAGGCATCCTCGCGGTGGTCCTCATCGCTGCTCTGATCTTCGCGTTCACCACGCTCGGAAGTGTCTTCCAGCCCCAAGCCGGCGGGGCCAAGTCGGCTGACAACGGTCCCAGCGCCACCTCGACGGGGACGCCGTCACCGGGACAGTCTCAGGCACCTGCACCGGTGGTCGCCCCCGTCATCGAGTCCGTCACCCGCCTCAACCCTAGTGAGCTGACCTTCGCGAACCAGTTCGATTCGAAACTGCCCGCAACCTACGACGGCAACCCGGCCAGCTACTGGTCGGACATGGAATTCGCCCGTGAGGACTGGGGCGGCTTTGCCAAGAGCCTGGCCCTGTCGGTCAAGCTCAAGGAGGTGTCCGACATCAAGCAGGTCGAGCTCGATCAGCTCGGCGCGACTGGCGGAAGCGTGAGCGTCTACACCAACGCGGCCCCTGATCTCGCCGGTGCCACGCTTGCTGGGACCAGCTCGTTCAACGGCCCTCAACTCGTCTTCCAGCTGCCGACTGCCGTCAAGGCACAATACGTGATCATCCAGATCAATGCTCTGCCGAAGCTCGCGAACTTCAAGGTCTACCCCTATGGCCTGCGGCTCGCCGAGATCAAGGCGCAATAGAACGACGACGGCGCCCCGCTTTCCCTCGAAGGCCGCCCGGATCTAATACTGGCGGCCGTCGTCCAATGGGTTGACGATTGCGGGTGGGGCTGAGGGGAGGATGGTGGGCGACGGAGCGCGGCCAAAC
>NZ_JBQCGQ010000319.1:0-5974 GCF_051955515.1 Sinomonas sp. | reverse complement strand
GCACATGAGCCCCACGACTTCCGCGGAGCCATAGATGTACTCGCCGAGGGAGGCGCCAGAGTGACCGCGCGGATCGCAGTCGCGGCGCATCGAGCCATAGAAGGGGGCAATCAGGTCGCGCCCGATGCCCGCCCTGCGCGCCGTCTGCGCGAAGGCATGCACCACCAGATTGGTGCTGTACCCCAGTTCGAGCGCCGCGTACGTCTCGCCCTCGAGGACGTCGAGCTGGTTCAGCACGGCGTTGACGGGAAGCCCCGCCCCGGTGGCGGCGCCGTCCACGACCTCGTCGGCGAGGCGGACCAACGCGTAGACGTTCTCGATCTCCGGGCGGATGGCGGGCCCGAGCAGGCGGCAGGCGAGCCCGAACGACGTCGAGTAGCGGCGGATGACGACGGCGGAGCTCGCCGTCGCGGCGGCCGTGTAGCGCGCCAGGGGGGACATTGCCGCTACACGGCCTGCTGGTGCGGAACCCGGATTGCCACGGGCCTCGGCGGCGTAGGACATCAGCTCTCCCGGTGGAGGACGTGGTTGCAGATGCGGGTGAGCTCCGAGCGGAGCGCGGGCGGGAGGTCGGCGCGACGAGCCTCGTCGAGCGCCTCCGTGACGAGGGAATGCGCGAGGGTCAGGGCGTACGAGTCGGCGCCGGCCTCGTGGAGCGCGTCGCGCATCTGGTCCAGATCCGGACCACTTCCCGGGCTGGCACTTCTGGGGCTGGCACTTCTGGGACTTGCACTCTCCGGGTGGGCGAAGGCCGTGAGCACGGTGAGCTTGCCCTCCCGGAGGTCCGAGGTCGCCGGCTTGCCCGTCTGCCGCTCGTCGCCGAACGTGCCGAGGACGTCGTCGATCACCTGATACGCCGTCCCCACCAGCGATCCCACGCGGCCGACGGCGTCAATCGCCCCCGCGTCGGCTCCCGCCAGAACGGCGCCTGCCCTGAGCGGTGCCTCGAACGAGTAGGTGGCCGTCTTGAGCCGCTCCATGTCGAGGACGTCGTCGATCCGGCCATCACCTTCGCCGGCAAGATCTCCCCCGAAGACTGGTCGCGCCAGGAGCACGTCGGCGAGCTCTCCGGCAGCGGCGTCCGCGATGGCGCCGTGGAGGATCTCGGTGAGCTGGGAGCGGATGGCGGGCTCCGCCGTCGTCCGCTCCAGCATGCGCAAGGAGGCGGTGAGCAAGAGGTCCCCCGCGATGACGGCGACTGAGCTGCCGAGGTGGCTCGCCTCCCCGGCGGGGAGGCCGCGGGCGAGTCCAGCCTCGCGATAGATGCCCGCGACATTGGGGTGGCCGCGGCGCACGAAGTCTCGGTCGATCACGTCGTCGTGGACCACGAGGGCACCGTGAAGCAGCTCGAAGGACGTCCCCACCGCGGCACATTCGCCCGCTTCCGTGCCCCCGAAGGCTCCGTACGCCAGGCAGACCAGCTGCGGGCGCAGTCGTTTGCCGCCGTCGAGCCCGCGCCCGATGTGGCCCCACAGCTCGCGCGCCCACACCGACGCAGCATTGACCTGGGCTGATTCCACATAGTCGCGGAGCAGGAGCTCGACGGCGGGGCCTACTTCGTCCCAATCGAGCCGAGAGACGTCCGGGGCCCCGACGGCCCGGCGCGTGACTCCTGCTGTGGCCGTTGCGTTCATGTCGGCTCCTCGAAAACTCTCGACCAGTTGATCTCTCGATCGTCGAGAAATATGATGGTCGAGATTCTTCGCCCTGTCTAGTAGGGAGTCGTCGTGAACACTGAAAAGGCCAAACCCATCCTCACAGCGCTCTCCGCTGCGGCCGCCGTCGTGCTCGCGGCCGTGGGGAGTGGCGCCTTCGGCGGGACGCCCGTGGCCTCCGCCGCCGGCGGGTACCTCTCGAGCACGGCGACCCCCCTCGCGCCCGCGATCCCCGCCTTTTCCATCTGGAGCGTGATCTACACAGGCCTCTTGGCCTACGCCATCTGGCAACTCCTACCCGCGAATCAGTTCAGCGAACGGCAACGGGCGATCCGTCCGTGGGCGGCCGCGTCGATGCTGCTCAACGCGGCCTGGCTCTGGGCTGTCCAGCTCGGCTCGCTCCCGGCCAGCCTCGCGATCATGCTCGCGCTCCTCGTGGTGCTGTGCCGACTCCTCATGCTCTCGCTCGCCACGCCCGCGCAGTCGCGGGTCGAGGCCGTCCTCAGCGACGGGACATTCGGGCTGTACCTGGGGTGGATTTGTGTCGCGACTGTGGCCAACGTCGCCGCCGTCCTCGCGTGGGCGGGAGTGGCGCTCCCCAGCGAACCCACCTCCGGCTTCGTCCTCGGACTCGCGGCCGCGATCGGGCTCGCCCTCGCTTCGCAGCGTGCGTGGGTACCGCTGCTCTCCATCGCGTGGGGGCTCGCGTGGATCGCCGTGGCGCGCTCCGCGGGGCCGCTCGTCCTCCCCGGCACGGCGCTCGCGGCGGCTATCTCCGCCGTCGTGGTCCTGGGCGGCATCCCGCTGTTCGCCTGGCGGGGCGCTCCCGGACGGAGGAGGCACGCATGAAAGCCGGAAGGCTCATCGCCGTCACCGGCGCCACGGGCTACATCGGCGGCCGCCTCGTTCCGCGCCTCCTCGCCTCCGGCCACCGGGTCCGAGTGCTCGCCCGCACACCCGAGAAGCTGCGCGACGTCCCGTGGGGCGACGAGGTCGAAGTCGTCCGCGGGAGCCTTGAGGACAAGGCCGCCGTCGACGCACTGTGCGCCGGAGCCGACGTCGTGTACTACCTCGTCCACTCCATGGGCTCCCGCGCGCAGGGCGATTTCGTGCCCAGGGAGCGGGAAGGGGCCAAGGCCCTTGCACGCGCGGCCGCCTCCGCCGACGTGTCCCGGCTCGTGTACCTGAGCGGGCTCAACCCGGGCGGTCAGGGGCTCAGCCGGCATCTGGGTTCGCGGGCCGCCGTCGGGCGCATCCTCCTCGAATCGGGGGTGCCGACGGCGGTGCTGCAGGCGGGGCTCGTGATCGGCTCGGGGTCGGCGAGCTTCGAGATGGTGCGGCATCTCACCGACGTGCTCCCCGTGATGCCCGCGCCGCGGTGGGTGCTCAACCGCGTCCAGCCGATCGCCGTCCGGGACGCCCTCTACTACCTCGAGGCGGCCGCAGATCTGCCGGCAGACGTGAACCGCACCTTCGACATCGGCGGCCCAGATGTGCTGAGCTATGCCGACATGATGCGCGGCTACGCGCGCGTCGCGGGTTTGCGGAAGCCCCTCATCCTCGCCCTGCCCGTGCTGACGCCGTGGCTGGCCGCGCAGTGGGTCAATCTGGTGACGCCAATTCCCAAGGCGCTGGCCGTCCCACTTGTGGAGTCGCTGCAGCACGATTGTGTCGTGAGGGATCACCGCATCGTCGAGTACATCGCGCCGCCTCCGGAGGGGCTCACCGGCTACGGACGCTCGGTCGAGCTCGCCCTGGCCAAGATCGGGCGCGGCGAAGTGGAGACCACCTGGGCGGGCTCGACCGCCATCCAGACGCCTTCCGATCCCCTGCCGAGCGACCCCGACTGGGCCGGCACCACCGTCTATAAGGACACCCGGACCCAGTACACGTCTGCGCCGCCGTCGCGGCTGTGGGAGGTCATCGAGGGCATCGGCGGCTCGAACGGCTGGTACTCGTTCCCGCTCGCGTGGGCGGTCCGCGGGTGGATGGACAAGCTGGCTGGCGGTGTGGGGCTTCGACGGGGGCGCCGGGATCCGCAGCGCCTCCAGCTCGGCGAGGCGCTCGACTGGTGGCGGGTCGAAGCGCTCGACCGCGGGCGCCTGCTCCGGCTGCGCGCGGAAATGCGCGTGCCGGGGCGGGCGTGGCTGGAAATGACAGTCTCCCCGCGCGGGTCGGGGAGCCTCTACTTCCAGCGCGCGGTCTTCGTGCCGAAGGGCCTCGCCGGGCGGCTCTACTGGGCCGCGATCGTTCCGTTCCACGACGTGATCTTCAAGGGCATGGCCCAGCGGATCACGGCTGCGGCCGAGGGAGGTGGCTGAGATGCGCTCGGCGTTGGACGAGACTCTGGTCCAACTGGTGGACGACGACGGCACTCCCCGTGGCACCGCCCCGAAGGCGAGCGTCCACGGCCCGGACACACCGCTGCACCTCGCCTTCTCGTGCCACGTCGAGGACCGCGATGGACGCCTGCTGGTGACACGGCGCGCGCTCACGAAAGCGACGTGGCCGGGCGTCTGGACCAACTCGTTCTGCGGTCATCCGGCCCCCGGAGAGCCGCTCGAGGACGCCGTCCGGCGCCGCGCGCGGCAGGAGCTCGGCCTCGAGATCACGGAGGTTTCGCCGATCCTTCCGGACTTCCGCTACCGCGCGACCGACGCATCCGGGATCGTCGAGAACGAGATCTGCCCCGTCTTCCGGGCGATCGCGAACCGTGATCCGCAGCCCTCGCCGGACGAGGTGGTCGAGTGGCACTGGACGACGGCGGACCGGCTCCGCAGCGCCGTGGTCGCGGCGCCCTACGCGTTCAGTCCCTGGCTGCGGCTGCAGCTCCAACAACTCGACTTGGCAGCCCTGTGAGCACCACGTCTTCCGCTTCGGAATCGTCGCATTCGCCCCGCCGCTGGGCCGGACTCGTGTTCATCAGCATCGCGGTCTCGCTCATCATCGTGGATTCCACGATCGTGAACGTGGCGATCCCGTCCATCGTGCTCGACCTCCGCATCGACTCGACCGGCGTCCAATGGGTCCAGGAGTCCTACACGCTCGTCTTCGCCGCGCTGCTGCTGGTCTTCGGCGCGCTGGGCGACCGGTTCGGCCGCCGGCGCATCCTCTTGATCGGCGTGGTGGTGTTCGCCGCATCCTCGATCGCGGCGGCGTCCGCCGATAGCGGTGAACTGCTCGTCACGGCACGGCTCGTCCAGGGCGTGGGCGGCGCCATGGTCCTGCCGTCCACGCTGTCCCTCATCAACGCCGAGTTCACCGGTTCGGAGCGGGCCGTCGCCTTCGCCGTGTGGGGTTCGACCATCGGCGGAATGAGCGCGCTCGGGCCCCTCCTCGGCGGGTGGCTCACCACCTCGTTCTCCTGGCGCTGGGCATTTGGGATCAACGTGCCCTTGGCGGTCCTGATCGTCGTGGGCGCGCTGCTCACCGTCCGCGAGTCGCGGGACGACGGACGACGGCGGCTCGATCCCCTGGGTGCCGCGCTCTCCGTCGTCGCCTCGGCCTCCCTCGTCTTCGCCCCCATCGAGGGACGGCGCTACGGATGGTGGACCATTGAGCACCGCCCGAGCATCGGTTCGTGGCAGTGGCCCGGGACGCTCTCCCCGATTCCCTTCGCCCTCGCTCTGGCGCTCCTCGCCATCGGGGCCTGCGCGGCGTGGGCAATTTCCCGGGCGAGGCGCGGCCGCGAGAGCATGTTCGCCGTCGAGCTCCTGCAGATCCGCTCGTTCCGGAACGGCAATCTCGCGGCCCTCATCGTGTCCCTCGGCGAGTTCGGCATCATCCTTGCGCTGCCGATCTGGCTGCAGAACGTCCTCGGCTACAGCGCCCTCGAGACCGGCCTCATCCTCCTCGCCCTTGCCGTCGGGTCCTTCGCGGCGAGCGGCCTCGCAGGTGCCCTCAGCGGACGCATGTCTCCCGTCGTCGTCGTGCGGGCGGGCCTCGGCGCGGAGATTGTGGGCGTGGCCGGCCTCGGGCTCGTGATCGGTCCTGACACCTCGTGGGGCGCGCTCATGCCGTTCCTGTTCGTGTATGGGTTCGGGGTGGGACTCGCGACCGCGCAGCTGACGGGGGTCATCCTGACCGACGTCCCGGTGGCGGCGAGCGGGAAGGCGTCGGGGCTCCAGAGCACCTCGCGGCAGATCGGCTCGGCGCTCGGCATTGCAGTCCTCGGAACGGTCCTGTTCTCCTCCGCCTCGGGCCTCCTCACGTCGTCCCTCACCAACCGCGGCCTGCCCGAGGCGCAGCGCGACGCGATCGTGAGCGCCGTCGTCGACAGCTCGGGCGGTGCGATCACCGCATTGGAGAGCTCGCCCGGC
>NZ_JBQCGQ010000318.1:0-27227 GCF_051955515.1 Sinomonas sp. | reverse complement strand
GGCTCGCCCTCGAAGAAGATCGCCACCCGGTCCCCGAGCCCTGCCTCCACGTGCCGGTCCAGGGCGTTGTAGGCCGCGTTGACCTCCCCGCCCACGAACCACCTCGCGAACGGCGCCTCCGACCAGTCCAGGGCCTGATCGAAATCCTTCGACCACGTCAGGTACTTCCTCGCCTGCTCCGCCCAGAACCCCACCCGATCCTCCGCCGCGCTGGCGTAGATGTCCTCATGCACATTGGCCGCGGCCGCGAACTCCGGCGTCGGCGGGAACTTGCGCTCCTCGCGAAGCAGGTTCTCAAAGGCGTCACCGTTGACGGTTTGGGACATGGGAGTCCTTTCGGCTCGTTCCATCGCGTGATTCACCACCACAGTAAACCTTCGCCGGTAGCAGGGTAGTTGCGTGCGTCACATTGAAGCGCCGCTTGTCCCGCCCGTCGGGCCACGGCTGGTCGAACCGGGCCTCGGGTGCTAGGTGCCGCACAGGCGTTGTGGCTAGGCTGAACCGCAAGGACGACCGAAGGAGCAGCCCATGTCTGATCCCACTCAGGGTCCCTCGCGTGGTGGCAGCACGCTGCCCGGGCCCGACCGCGAACCTGAGAGCGACAGCCGCAGTGTGGCCGTCGTCGGCCCCTTCACGGCCCGCGATCTCGCCGTCTTCGGTGGCGTGCTGGTCATGCTCATCGGCTCAGTGCTCCCGCTCGTCCAGCGGGGAACCCAGCTGAACCTCTGGAACGCGCAGAATCTCTATTTCATCGCGATCGGTATTCTGCTGCCGATCATCCTCGCCGGCCTCTTCGTCTGGCGACGCCTTGCGCCGTCGGCCTCCATCCGCGTCGGCTCGTTGTCCTTGGATCAGTTCGGGTCGGTCGTGGCGGCCTTCGCGTGCTCGTACTTCTTCGTCTTCGCGGTCACGGCGCTGACGCCCGGCGGCTTCGTCGGGTTCATCGGAGGCGCGATCCTTGTCGCGGCCACGGTACTGGGCCGCTTCATTCCAGGCTTCGCCAAGGACTTCGTGGGCCGAGCTGAGGTGCCGGCGCACGTCGTGGCCCGCGACGCCGTCGCCCCCATCGTCAAGCCCAAGGCGCCGAGGCCCCAGAAGGCGCCCGTGCCTGGGCCGCAGCAGCAGGGCTCCCCCGTCGCGCCCGCACCTTGGGCGGGCACGGTAACGCACGACGGCGGCCCCGCGCCCGCTGCTTCGGCGCCGCCGAGCGCCGGTCGCTTCTCGCCCAGGCCGAGTGCGGGCGCTGAAACGGCCGTGAGCCCGACCGTGGCGAGCCCGACTGTTGGCGCTGGCGCTGGAACCCCGGGGGCGGGCGCTGCCAGTGCGGGGGTCGCGGGCGCGGCAGTAGCTGCGGCAGCGGCGGCGTCCGCCGAGCGGGATGCCCAGACTCGCGCGCTCCGGAGCGCCCCCACGGGGCAGCCGGGGGACGACGCTGTCGTCCTCGGCGATGCGGATGGCGAAGCCTACGGCGCGCCAGGGGCGGTGGAGGTGGCTGCGGCCCCTGCTCCAACCGCGACAGCCCCGGCCGAGCCTGCTCCAACCGCGACAGCCCCGGCCGAGCCCGTTGCGGCGCCTGAATCGCCCGCACCTGCAGCCCCGACGCCCGAAGTCCCCGCGCCCGAAGTTCGGGCGCCTGAAGTCCGGGCGCCCGAGCCGGCAAGGGAACCCGCTCGCGCGCCCGAACCCGAGAATGAGGTGGGGCCCGCCACTCAGGTCGCGCCCGCCGTCGACCCCTATGAGGGGTTCGAGGCCACCCGCAGCTTCGAGGAGCCGGAGCCCGAGTACGAGGCGTTCTGGTTTGCCGTGAACCAGCAGCGTATGGCGTTCGACCCGGAAAGCGGGCTCCCGGTCTTCGCCCTCGAGCCGGGCCAGTGGATTCTTGCCCTTCAGGACCGCGGCAACGAGTTCCTCGTCCAGAGCCAGGACGGGAGGATCGGCATCCTGCGCGACCTCTCGGGAATCGAGCGGGGCTGAGTACCAACGCCGGGGCCTCCCAAGGATCTTCGCGGCGCCGGCTCACCCCCGACGAGACGCCCCTAGCCCTCAAGCGGCGGGCGCGGAAGATCAACCGCATCCTCGCCGACTTCTACCCCTACGCTCACGCGGAGCTCGATTTCCGCAATCCCTTCGAGCTCCTCGTGGCCACGGTCCTGAGTGCGCAGACCACCGACGTCCGTGTCAACCAGGTGACTCCCGTCCTGTTCGCGCGATACCCGGACGCACGCGCGCTGAGCGAGGCCGAGCTTGCCGACGTCGAGGAAATCATCAAGCCAACCGGGTTCTTCCGGGCGAAGGCGCGAAGTGTTCACGTGCTCTCCCAGCGGATCGTGGACGACTTCGACGGCGTGGTCCCCGGCCGGCTCGAGGATTTGGTGACCCTGCCGGGAGTGGGAAGGAAGACGGCGAACGTCGTCCTTGCGAATGCGTTCGGCGTACCCGGGATCAGCGTGGACACCCACTTCGGGCGGCTCGCCAAGCGTTTCGGCTGGACCGCCTCGGAGGACCCGGTCAAGGTCGAGCAGGACGTCATGGAGCTCTTCCCGCCAAGCGACTGGACGATGGTCTCCCACCGTGTGATCTTCCACGGTCGCCGTGTCTGCCATTCGCGGCGTCCTGCCTGCGGGGCGTGCCCCCTTGCGGCGCTGTGTCCCTCTTTTGGGATTGGCGAGACGGATCCGGAGAAGGCTCGGAAGCTCCTCAAATACGAAATGGCTCCGGGCGAGGAGGCGCTCTACGCCGAGATGGTGGCGAACGCGGATTCGGCAGCTGAGATCCGCCGGCGCGTGCAGGGCAATTCATGAGCGCGAAGGCTCAGCTCGAGGCGCTCGCGCACGGCATCCGCACTGGTGAGATCGACCCGTTCGATCCGCGCTGGCACCCCACGGTCGTGGGGCAGAAGGGGCGCCAGGCTGCCGTGCTCGTGCTGTTCGGTGTGCTCGATTCCGTGCCGGCTGCCTCGGACAAGCCGCTCGCCCCCGCGGACCTCGACGTCCTGCTTCTCGAGCGCGCTCAGACGCTGGGGTCCCATCCCGGTCAAGTCGCGTTTCCCGGCGGGGGTCTCGAGCCCCAGGACGCGAGCCTCGTCGACTGCGCCCTTCGTGAAGCCGCCGAGGAGACGGGGCTGGACCCGTCAGGCGTCGATGTCCTGGCCGAGCTCCCCGCGCTCGGGCTTGGCGTGAGCGGCTTCCTCGTGACGCCCGTCCTTGGATGGTGGAAGTCGCCGTCGCCCGTCGCCGTGGTGGATTTCGCCGAGTCGGCGCAAGTCTTCCGCACCCCTGTCCGCGACCTCCTGGATCCCGAAAACCGCTTCACAGGCGTCCTGCATCGTCGTGGAGTGACCTTCTCAAGCCCGGCGTTCGTGGTGGGGGGAGTCCTCATCTGGGGCTTTACAGCGATGGTTCTGGATGCGTTGCTCGAGGGGCTCGGGTGGTCCGTCCCGTGGGACCGGGACCGCAAACACTACATCACACCCTGACGGCTACTTCGCCTGATCGTAGGAGTCGACGACGGCGACGCTCACCGGGAATTGCACGGGCGCGTCGCCGAAGAGGAGCCGTTTGGCCGCCGCCGCAGCCTCCCGGACCGCCTCGGCGCAGGCCTCCGCGACGCTTTCCTCCGCGTGAACCATGACCTCGTCGTGGAGGAAGTAGACGAGTTCGGCCCGGCAGCCCTGTGCAGCGAGACGCCGCAGGCGCAGCCGAACCTCCGCGATCCAGCATTCGGCCCACTCGGCGGCCGTGCCCTGAACTACGAAGTTGCGAGTGAACCGGCCACGGTCCCGTGCCGCGGCATCCGCACGCCGTTGTTCCTCGGCACTTGTCGACTGCTGGAGCCGCTTCCAGCGCTCCGAGGGCGGAGGCGAGCTGCGGCCGAGGTGAGTGGTCACGATGAGTCCGCGTTCGCCGTCGCGCGCTGCTTGCTCCACGAACCCGACGGCCCGCGGGTAGAGCCGAGCGAGCTGCGGCATGAGGCGGCCCGACTCACCGGTGGTAGCGCCATAGATTGCCCCGAGCAGCGCCACCTTGGCCTTCGCCCGGTCGCCGCCGAAGCCCGCCGCTGCGATGCCCGCGTAGAGGTCTGCATCGCGTGCAGCCGCGGCCATGGCGTCGTCGCGCGCGAGTGCCGCGAGGACCCGCGGTTCGAGCTGGGAGGCGTCGGCGACGACGAGCTTGTGCCCTGGTAGGGCCCGCGCCGCGGCGCGGACCTGTTTGGGAATCTGCAGGGCGCCTCCGCCGCGCGAGGCCCAGCGCCCCGTCACGACTCCCGCCACCACATACTCGGGACGGAACCTACCGTCGCGGACCCACGCGTCGAGCCACGCCCAGCCGTTCGCGGCCAGGAGGCGAGAGAGCTTCTTGTACTCCAGGAGCGGCGGGATGGCGGGATGCCGGAATTCACGGAGCTCCCACGCCCGCGTTGTCTGCGCCTCGATTCCGGCTCGATGGAGCGCGCGCATAAGTTCTTGGGGCGAGTCGGGATTGAGTTTCGGTGCGCCCAGAAGCCCCCGCAGCTCGTTCGCCTTGTGCTCCAGCAGCAGGGGGCGTTCGCCGCTTCGCGGGCGTGGGCCGAGCTGCTCGGCTAGAAGCGCCTCGTGCGTCTGCGGGTCCCAGGGGATCCCTGCCGCCTGCATCTCGGCGGCGACGAGCGCGCCGGCAGAGTCGGCCGCGGCGAGAAGGCGAAGCCGCCCGGGGTCTGCGGATCCGCGGATCGCTCCCAGCTGGGCAACGAGCTCGGCCTCGAGTACGTCTGCACGGGGCCCCTGGGCCGGCGCATCCTCGAAGAGCGAGGCCTGGCCCTTGGGCGCGGGCAGCGGCGGCAGCGCGCCCGACGGCTCGGTGGGACGGTCATTCGGGGGAAGGACGGGCGTGTAGTCGGCGCGGACAGAGCCAAGGAGAACGCCGCCCACCAAGGCGAGATCGTGGCAGCGCTCCACCGAGACGCCCTCCGCGAGAAAGGAGGGATACCAGTCGGGGGCGCTGCGCCAGACCCAGCGCGGCCTGCTGCGGTGCTCGATTTCGCGGACAGCGTCTGGCAGGCGGGCGAGCTCGACGGCGGCGTCCCGCCCCGTCGGTTGTCCGGCGGCGTCGAGGGTCTTGAGCACGACTCGACCGTCCGGGGCGGGGGCGAGGATGACGTGCACTCCCACATTCTGGCGTGGACTGAGGACACGAATTGTCCTTCACAGGAGAAGTCTCGGCATGTCGTCCACATGGATCGGGATCGGCGGCCGGTCCCGGTGGTGGGTCCCCGACAGTGGACTCATGGGCAGAGCAGAGAACCTGAGGGGGTCGTCGGGCGGGGGCTGGCTGCCTGACGACGGGGCGGTCTTCTGCATTACGTCGGACGCCGGGCTCCTCGAGGAGTGTGCGCGGGTCGCGGCGGTGGCGGGCGTTCCTTTCGAATCCGCCTCGAGCTTCAGAGACGCGGGGCGGGAGTGGGACAGCAGTGGGCTCCTGCTTCTCGGGGCCGATGTCGATGACTTCCCACCCCGCCGCCGCTCTGACGTCGTCCTCCTGGGACGGCGTGCTGGGCGTGAGCTGCTGTGGCGGAGGGCAGGGGACCTTGGTGTGGAGCACGTCGCGGAACTGCCGGATGCCGCGGTGTGGCTCGTGGACTTCCTCGGCCGACGGCGGAGGGACGCCGGAGAGGGCCTGATCCTTGGCATTCTCGGTGGTTGCGGAGGGGCTGGCGCAACGACGACAGCAGCGCTGCTCGCCGGTGCGTTCGCCGACCGTGGCATGTCCACCGCTCTGGTCGACGGGGACCGGCTGGGGTGCGGGCTGGAACTCGGGATCGCGGAGGAGCCTCTTATGGGCCTGAAATGGCCGGATCTGGCCTCGGCGAGCGGCAGCATCGACCCGATGGAGCTCGAGTCGTCGCTCCCACGCGCTCGGGGAGTATCTGTGCTGTCCTGGCCGGCGTCGACGGGATCCGTGCCGCTCGTTGGTTCCTCGGTGATCGAACGAACGATCAACGCTGCGCGGCAGGCGTTCGACCTCGTTGTCGTGGACATCGGAAGGGGCAGGGAAGGGCTGGAGGACTTCGCATGGGCCAGCGACCGAATCCTTCTCGTGGTGCCCGCGCGCCTCGGGTCCACGCTCGCCGCCTCCCGCATGGTTGCGGACCTGCCTTCGGTTCCCACCGCAGTCCTCGTGAGGGGCCGGCTCGCCGAAGGCGTCGACGCCGAGCACATCGCGGACGCGGTGGGCTGTCCGCTCGGCGCGCACTTCCCCGAGGTGCGGGGAGTCGTCGCTGCCGCAGAAGCAGGCCGGCTGTTCCAGCTCGCTTCTCGCCGTGTGGTCCGTGGCATGGCCCGAAACGTGCTCGGCTGGTCGCTGCAGGCCCGGGACGTGGAACAGGCGTCGCGATGAGGGGTGGACGAGCGGTTGACCCGGAGCTGCTCCGGTCCGTCCGGCAGAAGGTCCTGTCCGCGCCCGGTCCCGTCACGTCCGCCGGGATTGCCGCGGCAGTGCGGGAGAGCGGCCGGGTACTGGGAACCACCGGAACCTTGGCGGCCATGGAGGTGATTGCCGCGGAGCTGCGCGGTCTCGGGCCACTGCAGCCGCTCGCGCAGGACCCCGCCGTCACGGACATCTTTGTGAACGGCCCTCACAGTGTCTGGGTGGATCGTGGCCGGGGCCTCGAGCGGGCCGAGATCCACTTTGACTCGGAGGAGGCCGTGAGATCGCTCGCCACGCGGCTGATCTCGGGGGCGGGCAGGCGCCTTGATGAGAGTTCTCCCTGCGTGGACGTCCGCGTCTCCGGGGGCTACCGCGTCCACGCGGTCCTCCAGCCGGTCTCGACCGAGGGGACCTTGCTGTCGATCCGGATCCGGCGCGAACGCGTCTTGGGACTCGATGAGCTGGAGCGGAGCGGGACTGTACTGCCCGAGCAGCGGACTGCGCTCGAGGCCATCGCGGCGAGCGGCGTCAGCTACCTCGTCAGCGGAGCGACAGGCACAGGGAAGACCACCCTGCTCAGTACGCTCCTCGGGCTCTCGCGACCCGCGGAGCGGATCGTCCTCGTCGAAGACGCCGCGGAACTCAACCCCGACCATCCCCATGTGGTCGGGCTCGAGGCCCGCCACGGCAATCTCGAAGGCATGGGCACTATTGATCTCGCAGAACTCGTGCGTCAGGCGCTGCGCATGCGCCCCGATCGCCTCATCGTCGGTGAATGCCGCGGGGCTGAGGTCCGCGAACTCCTCACCGCCCTGAACACGGGTCACGCCGGCGCCGGAACGATCCATGCCAATTCGGCCGGCTCAGTGGCTGCGCGCTTGGCTGCCCTCGGAGCACTAGCCGGTCTTTCCCCTGAGACGACCGCCCTCCAGGCCGCGAGCGCCCTCGGCTGCGTGGTGCACCTCGCGAGGATTCCCACCGGGCGCCGCGTGGCCAGCATCGCCCACGTCTCGGAGCGCGAAGGACGGCTCGTCATCGAGCCTGCTCTTGAACGAGATCTTGATAGGGACCGCTTGTCACGGGGTCCCGGATGGGAAGCGCTCGCGTCACTGCTTTCCGAGAGGACGCGAGCGGGGTCGGGGCTGTGACCGGCGCGCTGGCGATATTCGGGCTACTGTGGGCGGCGGCGCTGCTCCTTTTGGGGTGTCGTCCGGCACGGAGACTCGTGGGGCTGCGCCGTCCCCGCACCTCCTTTTGGGCGTTGCGCCGCGGACAGGGCGTGAAGGCGAAGGGCCAGCTGGAGGATCTGCACGCTGTCGCCCTCATGGTCGCGCAGCTCTCTGCACTCCTCACCGCAGGGAGGGCGCCGTCAGAGATGTGGCGCCAGGCCGCGGAGCAGGCTGAGACAGATGAATCGGAGGCCATCCTCCGAGCGGCCGCTCGGGCTGCTTCCCTCGGACTGCCTGTGGCTGCGGCCATCCGCGAGGCCGCCGTGCATCCAGATCACGCTCGATCGCGGAAGGGGGAGACAGCGGTCTGGGAGGATCTGGCCGGATGTGTCGAGGCCGCCGAGACCACGGGGTGTCCTCTCGCAGTGGTGCTCGACCGACTCTCAGCCCACGTGGAGGACGATGCCGATGCTGCAGCTGCCCGAGCGACGGCGCTCGCCGGCCCAAAGGCCACCGCTCAGATCCTCACCATCCTGCCCGTCGCGGGACTCGTGGTCGGTGCCCTCATCGGCACTGATCCGCTGGGAGTCCTCCTCGAGACACCTCTCGGCCTCCTCTGCCTCGTGGCGGGGTCCGCCTTGGCCCTGATCGGCCGACTGTGGTCCGCTCGTCTCGTTCTCCGAGCGGCGGAGGCGCGATGAGTATGGGATGGGGGAGCGTCCTCGGGATGCTGTTCGTCGCACTCGCCGGCATTGCTGGAGCAGGTCTCTGGATCGACGGGAGCGGAAGATGGCAGCGCTTCGGTCTCATGGGCCGCTCCCGTGCTGATCTTCGCCGCAGGTCGTCGTCGATCACTGGTGAAGCCCAAGGCGGGAGAACGGCCCTGATCCTCGAGCTGATCGCCGCGATGTTGGACTCGGGGGCGTCCCTGCCGAGGGCCATGACTGTCGCCGCGGACGTCTTTCGACTCGGAGACACATCGATTGCGCGCGCCGGGGCGGCACTCGCGCTCGGCGTCCCCTGGGCAGAGGCGTGGCCACCGGCCACGGACGGTGATCGACTGGCCTGTGCGCTAAGACGGGGTCTCAGCTTTGCCGCCACCACAGGCGCCCCTTCGGCTCGACTCATGTCGGCGCACGCGAGGCTGCTACGGCGCGAACGGCACCGAGAACTCGAACGACGCGCTGCGACTCTCGGTGTCCGACTCGTCATTCCGCTCGGCGTCTGCTCACTCCCGGCATTCATCTGTCTGGGCGTGGTGCCGGTGCTTCTGTCGTTGGCTCCCTCTGGCTGAGCCCGATGACTCATGGAGATGAACGGAAGGGCGCCAATGAATCTGCATTCAGAATTCGAGCTGAAGGGGCTCGGGAGGCCGCGGCGGAAGGTCCGTCACGGCGCATGTAAGGGGGAAACCATGACAATCCGCGAGATGGCCAGTCCACCCGAGATGGCCAGTCCAGGAGAGGGAGCGGTGAGTTTCGAGAGGCATCCGAGCAAGCGCAACGAGTCACCCGAAGGCGCGCAAGTCGTGCAGCTCTACCCGAATGCCGCACCCTTCCGACCGGCTGACGCTCGCGTGGAAGAAGACCGCCCTGGAGACGTCCGACCGGCTGGCCAGGACGGCATGGCCACGGCCGAGTACGCGATCGCGACGCTTGGAGCGGTCGCGTTCGCGGGCCTCTTGGTGGTCATTCTCCGCAGTGACGAGGTGAGGGGCTTTCTCCTCAATATCATCCGGTCCGCACTCAGCTTGCCGTGATGCCCTTCCGCGCGGCAGCCCACGCTCGGGCCGCTCAATGCGGGCGACGCGGGGAACGCGGGGCGGTGACGGCCGAGCTCGCATTGGGCATTCTCGCGGTGGTCCCTCTGCTGGGATTCCTCGTGACGGGCCTTGCTGCAGGGATCATGCAGGTTCGGGCAGAGGAGGCCGTTCGGGCTGCCGCCCGGGAGGTCGCACGCGGAGAAACGTGGGAGGCCGCCTCCGCTAGGGCGCGCAGCGTTGCGGGGGAGGCGGCGGAGCCGTCCTTCTCGACGGACGGAAGCATCGTGACCGTGACCGTCCACATTCCGATTCCCGGCCCCATCGCCTCCGCAGCCGCTATGACCGCTCAGGCCTCGGCCAAGCTGCCCCTCGAGGAGACCCGATGAACGAGAGGGACCGAGGGGCGGGAACCGTGCTCGCTCTGGCCTTGGCCCTTGTTGTCGTGCTCTCGTGCGTGGCGGGAGCGCTCGTCGTCGAGGGATTCGCCGCGGCCGCAAAGGCCGCGAGGGCAGCCGATCTGGCGGCCCTCATGGCGGCCGACGTGGAGCGAGGCCTCCGACCCGGTCAGGCGTGTGCCGCCGCCGAAACCGTGGCTCGCCTCAACGGGGCCGCACTGGTCAGCTGCGAAATCGAGAGCCCCGGCGAGCGAGTCCGGGTGAGCGCCAGAGTCCCCATGTCCTCCGGGTGGGGGTCGGCCGAGAGAAGGGCGCGTGCAGGCCGGCCGCCATGATCTGACGGCCCATCACCTGAAGGACGGGTGACTTGAGGCGGCCCGTGACCTCACAGGCCCTGATCACCAGGGCGCGGGGCCCGCCGAAGCCTTCGTCCGCTCGGCCTCCTTGAGGAGGGCCCCGAGCAGGCGTATCGCGGACGCCTTGTCCAAGGGGTTGTTCTTGTTGCCGCATTTCGGGCTCTGAACGCAGGAGGGACATCCCGCTGGGCACTCGCAGGCCTCGATCGCCGCCTGGGTGGCCGAAAGCCATTCGCGCGCCCGCTCGAACCCGCGCTCTGCGAATCCGGCGCCGCCAGGATGGCCGTCGTAGACGAAGATGGTCGGCTCTTCCGTATCCGTGTGCAGTGCGGTCGAGACGCCGCCCACATCCCAGCGGTCACTTGAGGCCACGAGAGGCAGTAGGCCGATCGCGGCGTGCTCCGCGGCATGCAGCGCGCCCGGGAACTGCGCCTCGATGAGGCCGCCGGCGAACAGGCTCCGGGGGTCAATCGTGAACCACACGGCCTTCGTGAAGAGCTCCCTCGCCCCGAGGTCGAGCGGCTCTTCGCCCAGGACCTCATTGGAGATGAGTGCTTTCCGCTGGAAGGAGACGACTTGGGTGGTGACCTTGACCTCGCCGAAGTGGACGCCGACGGGCCCCCAGCCCTCCTGACGCTGCTCGCTGAGGACTTCGATCTGGGTGATATCGCGCGCAGTGGTGTAGTAGTCCGGGTTCACCCGGCGGACCACCACGCAGTGCTCCGCCTCGTTGAGCTCCTCGACCAGGTAGCTCGCCCCCTGATGCACGTAGATGGCGCCCTCGTGCGCTTGATAGTGAGTCTGCGGGGAGTCCATGGAACCGAGCAGCTGCCCCGTCTCGGAGTCGATGATCTGCACTGGCCCTCCGCCGTCCGAACGAAGGCTCACCATGCCCGCCGCGCTTTCGGGGTGCGTCCAGAACCAGCCAGAGGGACGCTTCCGCAGCAGTCCTTGGCGCTCCAGTTGGGCCAGGATGCCTTCGGTGGCTGGACCGAACAGTTCAAGGTCGGCCAGCGTGAGGGGGCGTTCGGCGGCGGCTGCGCACAGGTGCGGGCCCAGAACGTACGGATTGGAGGGATCGAAGACCGTGGATTCGACAGGGACGTCGAAGATCGCCTCGGGGTGATTGACGAGGTACGTGTCGAGGGGATCGTCGCTCGCCACGAATGCCGCGAGGGCTTCCTGGCCCGCGCGACCGGCGCGGCCGATCTGCTGGAAGAGGGACGCGCGGGTCCCCGGCCAGCCGGCGACGAGCACGGCATCGAGCCCGGAGACGTCGATGCCGAGCTCGAGCGCGGAGGTGCTCGCGATGCCCAGGAGCTCGCCCGACCGGAGCTTGCGCTCGAGCTCCCGGCGCTCCTCGGGGAGGTATCCGGACCGGTAGGCGGCGACTCTCGCCGGAAGGCTGGGATCAACCTCGTCGAGCAGGCGCTGAGTGATCGAGGAGATGGCCTCCGCGCCGCGCCGGGACTTGATGAAGGCGATGGTCCGAACGCGCGAGGCCACGAGGTTTGCCAGAAGATCAGAGGCTTCGGCTACTGCCGTCCTCCGCTGCGGGGCGCCGTTCTCGCCGCGCGCCTCCGTCAGTGCAGGTTCCCAGAAGGCGACTTCGGTGGCGCCATGGGGGGAACCGTCCTCCGTGACGGCCGAGACAGGCGCCCCGATGAGGCGCGAGACGGACGTCTCGGGTTCAGCGGTGGTGGCCGAGGCGGCGACGAACACAGGGTCCGAGCCGTAGTACTCGCACACGCGCCGGAGCCTCCGGAGCAGATTCGCCACGTGGGAACCGAAGACTCCGCGGTAGCTGTGCGCCTCGTCGATCACCACGAACCGCAGTCGGCGGAAGAACGCGGACCACCACGTGTGGTTCGGGAGGATGCCGAAATGGAGCATGTCGGGGTTCGCGAGGATGACGTTCGCGTGCTCCCGGATCCAGCGCCGCGCGCTGGCTTCGGTGTCGCCGTCGTAAGTCTCGGCGCGCACGGTCGGAAGCCGCAGGGAGCGGATCGCCGAAAGCTGGTCCGCCGCGAGGGCCTTCGTCGGCGAAAGATAGAGGACTACGGCGCCGTCGTCGTGGATGCGCCCGGGCTCGGAGAGCACGCGCAGCTCCGAGCGGTGGACGGCGTCGAGGGCAGGCAGCTGATAGGCGATGGATTTCCCGGAGGCCGTTCCGGTCGCCACGACCACGTGCCGTCCCGCGTGAGCGAGGGTCGCGGCCTCAACCTGATGGGTGTAAGGCTCCCGGACCCCGAGCCGCTGGTACGCCTCCAGGAGGTCTGGATGCACCCACCCGGGCCAGGGAAGGGTGCGTGCGGCGCGAGCAGGGATGAGTCGCACATGTCGCAGCTGCTCGGGATTGACGGTGCGTCCGAGGAGCGGGATGAGGGAATCGTGCTGAGCCACTCACAGCATTGTGTCAGGTCAGCGGCCTCGGCCCGAGTCAGTCGTTGAGCGACGGTCCGTCTGGGTTGTTCGGGTTCTTGAGCATGAGGACGCCCGAGACGTCGCTCCAGCCGAGGTGGTGGTAGAGGTGCTGGCCGTCGATCGAGGCGATGAGCAGGCCCTGGTCGGCGCCGTGTTCGCTCACGGCGGCCGTGAGAGCCCGCATGACGAAGGAGCCCAGACCCCGGCGCCGGAAGTTCGGCTCGGTCACGATGCGGTCGAAAACGGCGAAGACGTCCGCGACGGCGACGTGGCCGCTCGCGGCGAGTTCGCCGTCGTCCGTGACCACGGTAACCGTCGCAGATCGCTCCTCGATCTCGGTCTTGAGCTTGAGCTCGTCGTCGTTGAGCCACGGTTCCTCGACATCCTTGCCCTCGAAGTCCATGACCATGAGTTCCTGGTCGGCCCCGAGGACCGCGAGCCCCTGCTGGTCGGCGAGGGTGCGGAAGCGGAGGTGGTCGTCGGTCAGGACGGTGAGGATGCGGTCCCGGCTTCCCAGGGTGAACTCGGCGAGGCGGGCGAACTCCTCGTCCGAGGGGTCTGCCGCGAAGGTCGCCCAGTCGCCCGTCCGGTCAGCCAGCTGCGCGGCGGGGAAACCTCCCACGCTCTGCGTCCGGTAGTGGCGTGACGAGGCCCAGCCCTCCACCCACGTGGCCAAAAGATCCTTCAGCTCTGCCTCTGCCATAGGCATGACGATACCGGGATGGCTCGGCACTGATAAGCCTCGTGACGCAACTGTCACTCGGCGGCCACCCCATGGTCATACGGCAGGGGCTCCGGCGTCCTCGGTACCCTAGAATGCGTGGCTCTGCACCGAATCGTCCTTTTCTACTGCTTCACCCCGTTGGCCGATCCGGAGGCAATCCGGCTCTGGCAGCGTTCGCTCTGCGACGTCCTCGGGCTTCGCGGACGGATCATCGTCTCCGAACACGGCATCAACGCGACCGTCGGCGGCGAGCTGGGTGCGGTGAAGCGCTACCTGCGCGCCACGAAGGAGCACCCCGGCTTCCGCGAGATCGACGTGAAGTGGTCCGAGGGCGGTGCCGAGGACTTCCCGCGCCTCAGCGTGAAGGTGCGGCCCGAGCTGGTCTCCTTCGGCGTCCCGGAGGAACTCGAGGTCGACGACGACGGCGTCGTGGGCGGGGGCGAGCGGCTCACGCCAAAGGGCCTTCACGAGCTTGTCGACGCGCGTCGCGAGGAAGGGCGGGAGGTCGTCTTCTTCGACGGCCGGAACGCCTTCGAAGCCCAGATCGGCCGCTTCAAGGGCGCGGTGGTGCCCAACGTCGCAACGACCCGGGACTTCATGCGCGAGTTGGATTCGGGTGCCTACGACCAGCTGAAGGACAAGCCGATCGTGACCTATTGCACGGGCGGGGTCCGTTGCGAGGTGCTTTCGGCCCTTATGCGGCAGCGGGGATTCGAGGAGGTCTACCAGCTCGAGGGCGGGATCGTGCGCTACGGCGAGGCGTTCGGCGACGAAGGGCTGTGGGAGGGGTCGCTCTACGTCTTCGACCGGCGCATGCACCTCGAGTTCAGCGAGTCCGCTGCGACTGTCGGAACCTGTGCGCGCTGCTCGGCCCCGACGAGCGACTTCCACAATTGCGCCAACCCTGCATGTCGCGAGCTGACGCTGTTCTGCGCCGAGTGCGCCGCGGGCACGGAGGAGCTTCGCTGCCCCCAGGGATGCACAGTCAGCGCTTGACGATGCGGTAGGCGTACGCCGCTGGATCGTCGTTGACGGCCGCGGCGCGTACCTCGGCGATCGAATTCTCCGGGACCACGATGCTCCTCACCCAGACGCGCCCGCAGGTGTAGTCCGAATCGACGACCCCAGAGCCGGAGATCGTCAGGGACAGGTGTGCTGTCGCGGCTCCCCGGCACGCGTATTCGAGCACGAGCGTTCCCGTCGGTACGAACGCGGTGGCCAGGACCGGCTGATCGGGCCTGGCGATCCCATAGCCGAAACTGAACGAGAGCCCGTCGGAGTCAGGCAAGGAAGCCTCTGCCCAGCTCGTGAGCATCGATGCGCTCCATTCCTCCGGAGGCGGGTCCGAGGCGGCGTCCGACGGCGGCAGGAACCTCTGGCGCGGCAGACGGCTGGGCGTCGGGGCGGGGGCAGACGACGGCGAGCGGTCGCCGAGAGGGGGAAGGCCGTCGTCGTACGTGTAGGCGCAGCCCGCCAGCGCCGCAGCCGCCAGCAGAACCACGGCGCCCGTGGCCGGGCGCGGCCACCGGACCCCCATGTGCACCTCCTTGCGCCCCTGAGCCTGATCATCCGCCGCCAGTGCGCCCGGGCGCTAGCCCTTTCGCCGCGATAGCTTTGTTTCACAGCAACCATCCGACGAAGGAGACTTCCGTGGGCCAGTCCGCAGTGCGAAACGTGACGCTCAACAGCGGCGTGGAAATCCCACAGCTCGGCTTCGGGGTGTTCCAGGTGCCGCCGGCCGAGACCCAGGCGGCGGTGGAGGCCGCCCTCGAAGCGGGCTACCGGCACATCGACACGGCGGCCGCTTACCAGAACGAGTCCGGGGTAGGTGCCGCCCTCCGGTCTACGGGCGTCCCCCGCGAGGAGGTCTTCGTCACCACCAAGCTCCGCAATGGCGAGCAGAGCACTCCCCGAGCGGCCTTCGACGCGAGCCGGCGCGCCTTGGGCGTCGACGTCATCGACCTCTATCTCATCCACTGGCCAGTGCCGTCGCAGGACCTCTACGTCGAGGCGTGGAAGGAGCTCGAAGGCATCTACGAGCGCGGAGAAGCCCGGACGATCGGCGTCTCCAACTTCCTCCCGGATCATCTGGATCGGCTGCTGGCGGCAACGGATGTGATCCCCGCCGTCAACCAGGTCGAGCTCCACCCGACCTTCCAGCAGCGGGAGACCCTCGAGCGCACGCGCGCGGCTGGGATCGCGGTCGAGGCCTACAGCCCGCTCGGTCAGGGGCGCGACCTTGACGCCGAGGCCGTGGCCTCCGCTGCCCGCGCGCACGACGCGACTCCCGCCCAAGTGGTCCTCGCCTGGCATCTGGCCCACGGAACGATCGTTATCCCGAAGACCACGAGTGCCGACCGCATGCGCGAGAATCTCGCCTCGGCTTCCCTCGAGCTCGCCGAGGACGAGGTCGCCGGAATCGATGCCCTCGATTCCGGGGCCCGCATCGGCGCCGACCCGGCGACGGCGGCGTTCACGCAGATGCCGCAGGCGTGAGGATGGCCCTTCGCGTCGAGGCGCCCGAGGCCGGCGATCTCGGCCTGCTCCGCGCGCTCGCCGAGGATCTCGCGGCCCTCGGCTACACCGTCGAGGGCGTCGCCGAGCTCCTCGGCCCCGCGGCCCACAACGCCCTGTTGCGTGATCAGGCAGTGCCGGCCCTCGTCGCCACAGCGCGCGCCCTCGACGGCGACGACGACCGAGTGCGGGGGCTCGCCGTCGTCGTCCGCTTCTTCCTGCTGGGCCGGGCTGTGCGCCGGGATCAGCTGGGAGCGGCCTTCCCGAGAACAGGAGTTCGCGGCCTCGAGTCGCTCGGGCTCGCCGAGCCGGGCGGGGAGGACGACGGCGGCGGGGTGCGTGCCGCGGCAGACCTCCGGCCGTACGCGTGGGAGGATGCCGAGGCGGCGTCGGGGGAGGTCCGGCTGTGGGTGGCCTCGGATCTCGCCGCGCACCAGCGCCCGGGCGTCCTGCGGAAGGACCATGTGCTGGGGATCGGGCACGCCTCGACGACCCTCGTCCAGTCGACGGCCCGCCGACAGGTCGAGACCGCACTCGACCTCGGGACCGGCTGCGGAATCCAGACCTTCCACCTCCTGCGGCACGCGCGCAAGGTGGTGGCCACCGACGTCTCCGAACGGGCGCTCGCATTCACGCGGTTCAATCTCCTCCTCAACGCCGACGAGCTCGGAATCGAACCGGACCGCCTCGAGGAGCGCGTGGAGCTCCGGCTCGGCTCGATGCTCGAACCCGTGGCGGGGGAGAGGTTCGAGCTGGTGGTCTCCAATCCGCCGTTCGTCATCACGCCCCGCGCGGAGGGCGAGCGGGCGGAGGACCAGTTCACCTACCGCGACGGCGGCTTGCCGGGGGACCAGCTCGTCGCGGGACTCGTCCAGGGCCTCGGCGACGTGCTCGCCGAGGGCGGGACCGCGCAGCTGCTGGGGAACTGGGAAGTGCCGGAGGGCGCTGCGTGGCACGAGCGGGTTCGGTCGTGGCTTCCGGAGGAGGTCGACGCGTGGGTCGTCCAGCGGGAGCTCATCGGCCCCGAGCAGTACGCCGAGACCTGGCTCCAGGACGCGTCGGAGCAGCGCGACCCGGAGGGTTACGAGGGCGCCTACGCGGCCTACCTCGACGACTTTGCATCCCGCCGCGTGGCGGGCATCGGCTTCGGCATGATGTGGTTCCGGAGGCCCGCGGCCGGGCAAGCGCGGCTCGACCGGTTCGAGGAGCTCACGCACCCGCTCGAGCAGCCCCTCGGTCCTCATTGGCAGGCCGCGGTCGAGCGTGCTGACTGGCTGGCGGGGCTCGGGCCGGATGGCCTCGGAGCGGTGCACCTCCTCGTCCCCGACGACGTCACGGAGGAGCGGCATCAGCGCCCCGGTGCGGAACACCCCGGCGTCATCCTCCTTCGGCAAGGGGCGGGATTCCGGCGGACCGCCCTGCTCAGCACGGAGCAGGCGGGCTTCGTCTCCGCGTGCGACGGCGATCTCTCAGCCGGGCAGATCACCGCCGCCCTCGCGGCACTCCTGGGCCGCGACGACGAGGCGTTCACGCACGATCTGCTGCGTGAGGTGCGGGAATTGCTCGCCGACGGGTTCCTTATGAAGCCTTAGTTTGACATCCTTGGAGAGATGTGGCGTAAATAACAAGCGCCACCCCACGACGTAAGAAGCACATGACTGACAAGAAGCGCAGCCCGCGCACCGAGAATCCGGTGCGGATCACGGACCCCAAGGCAATCAGGGCACTCGCCCACGGAGCCCGGCTCGCTGCGATCAACGAGCTGTATTCGAGCCAGAAGAGCTGGACAGCTACCGAGCTCGCCGCCTTCACGGGCCTCACCCCCAGCGCCATGAGCTACCACCTTCGCGCCCTCAAGAAGTGGGGCATCGTGGTAGACGCTCCCAACGACGGAGACGGCCGCGAGCGGCGGTGGAAGGCCGCCGGGACGGACCTGAACCTCGACACCGCCACCACGGGCCAGACCCCTGGCCTCGCGATCGTGGACATGGAGCTCGACGCCCTCCGCAAGCGGATCGCGAGCCACGCGAAGCACCGGGACGCTGCACGGCGCCGGGGCGAGCCGGACGAGTCGCCCGTGATGATGGTCTCCGGGAATGTGCTCAAGCTGAGCCTCGAGCAGCGCGCCGAGTTCAAGCGGCGGATGTCGGACCTGCTGGACGAATTCGATCGGGCCTCGGAGGAGGCAGAGGACAGCTCGGACGGCGGGCCCGGCGTCGAACGGATGTACGTGCTGTGGTCGATGCTTCCGGAAGTCCGGGAAGCGGCGCCTGCTCCCGGCCGTCCCGCGGCGCACCGGGCGGCGGTGAAGGAACCGTCGGGCAGGACCGCCTGAGGCGGTTGTCCACAGGCGCGGGCTCCACTTGCGCGTGCGGCGCCGTCGTATGGTGAACTAGGGACTTGCGCCCAAGCACCTGTTGTTGTCCTGAGGAGAAGCGTGGCCACGAAGGCTAAAACCGGCAAGAAGCTCGTGATTGTGGAGTCGCCGGCCAAGAGCAAGACCATCGCCCAGTATCTGGGCGAGGGCTTCGAGGTCGACGCATCGATGGGCCACATCCGGGACCTGCCCCAGCCTTCGGACCTCCCGGCGGAGCTCAAGAAGAGCTCGGTGGGAAAGTTCGCGGTGGATATCGAGCATGGCTTCGAGCCGTACTACGTGGTGTCGCCGGAGAAGAAGAAGAAGGTCGCCGAGCTCAAGGCCAAGCTCAAGGACGCGGACGAGCTCTTCCTCGCCACTGACGGTGACCGCGAGGGCGAGGCCATCGCGTGGCACCTGCTCGAGGTGCTCAAGCCCAAGGTGCCCGTGCACCGCCTCACGTTCCCGGAGATCACGAAGGAAGCGATCCAGCGCGCCATGGCGGAGCTGCGCGACGTCGACGAGTCCTTGGTCGACGCCCAGGAGACCCGCCGCGTCCTCGACCGCCTCTACGGCTACGAGATCTCGCCAGTCCTGTGGCGGAAGGTCGCTGGCGGCCTTTCCGCGGGACGCGTTCAGTCCGTGGCCACCCGCCTCGTCGTGGAGCGGGAACGCGAGCGCATGGCCTTCCGGGCTGCGGACTACTGGGATCTCCTCGCGACCCTTGCGCCCCGGGCGGGAGCGGACGACGACGGCGCCGCCCAGCGCTTCCAAGCCCGCCTCACGAGCGTGGACGGGAAGAAGGTCGCCTCCGGTCGCGACTTCGACGACCGCGGCAGGCTCACTGCGAAGAACGCGGTGCTGCTCGACGAGACGGCCGCGCGCGCTCTGGCTGCGGGCCTCGCAGACGCCCCATTCTCGGTGCGCTCGGTCGAGGAGAAGCCCTACACCCGCCGGCCCGCGGCGCCGTTCACGACGTCGACGCTCCAGCAGGAGGCGGCGCGCAAGCTGCGCTTCTCGGCGCGGGTGACCATGCAGGTGGCCCAGCGGCTCTATGAGAACGGCTACATCACGTATATGCGTACGGACTCGACCGCGCTGAGCGATCAGGCCGTGAGCGCAGCGCGCCGTCAGGCCTCCGAGCTGTACGGCCCGAACTTCGTGCCGTCGCGGCCGCGTGTCTACGCCTCGAAGGCCAAGAACGCCCAGGAGGCGCACGAAGCCATCCGTCCCGCAGGGGACTCCTTCCGCACGCCTGCGCAGGTCGCGAACCAGCTGCGCGGGGACGAGTTCCGGCTGTACGAGCTGATCTGGAAGCGTACCGTCGCGTCCCAGATGGAGGACGCGAAGGGGTCCACCGCTACGGTCCGCCTTGGCGGCGTGGCCGCTTCCGGCGAGGCCGCGGGCCAGGATGCTGAATTCTCCGCCTCGGGCACGGTCATCACGTTCCGTGGATTCCTCGCTGCCTACGAGGAGGGCCGCGACGAGGTGCGCGAGGACAGCGAGAACGGCTCGGCCGGATCCGCGGGTTCGGGCGACGGCGGCCGCCTCCCCGCCCTGACGGCGGGCCAGCCCCTCGACGCCCTCGAGCTCACCGCGAACGGCCACCAGACGTCCCCGCCCCCGCGCTACACCGAGGCCTCGCTGGTCAAGACGCTCGAGGAGCGCGGGATCGGCCGCCCGTCAACCTACGCCGCGACGATTTCCACGATCATGGACCGCGGCTACGTCCGTTCTCGCGGCAACGCGCTCGTGCCCAGCTGGATCGCGTTCTCCGTGGTCCGCCTGCTCGAGGACTATTTCCACGACTACGTCGACTACGACTTCACGGCCGAGATGGAGGAGGATCTGGACCGGATCGCGGCCGGCGAGCAGGCCGGCTCCGACTGGCTCAGCGAGTTCTACTTCGGCGGCGAGGGCAAGCCCGGGCTCACGACCATCGTCAGCGGCCTCGGTGAGATCGATGCTCGCGAGGTCAATTCGGTGGAGATCGCGCCGGGGATCGTGCTCCGCGTGGGCAAGTACGGCCCGTACCTTGAGAAGCCGCTCCCGGAGGGGGCGCCCGAGGGCACGGTGCCGGAGCGCGCGAACGTCCCCGAGGACTTGGCTCCGGACGAGCTCACGGCGGACAAGGCCCGTGAGCTCATGGAGAATTCCGGTCCAGAGGAGCGCGTTCTCGGAGACGATCCCCTCACCGGCCACACCGTCGTCGCCAAGAACGGCCGCTACGGGGCCTACGTCACGGAGATCATTGCCGAGCCGACCCCGGAGCAGCTCGCGGCGCAGCCGGTCGAGTACTACAAGAATGGCAAGCCGAAGCCGCCCAAGAAGCCTGCAAAGGTCAAGCCCCGCACCGCCTCCCTCTTCAAGTCGATGAGCATCGACACCGTCACCCTCGACGACGCACTCAAGCTCATGAGCCTTCCACGGGTCCTCGGCAAAGACGAGGAGGGCAACGTCATCACGGTGCAGAACGGGCGATTCGGGCCGTACCTCAAGAAGGGCACGGACTCCCGGTCGATCGGGAGCGAGGAGGAGATCTTCACGATCACCCTTGAGGAGGCCCTGAAGATCTACGCCCAGCCGAAGACGCGCGGGGGCCGGACCGCAGCCCCGCCCCTCGCCGAATTCGGGGACGACCCCGAGTCCGGCAAGCCCATCGTGGTGAAGGAGGGCCGCTTCGGTCCGTACATCACCGACGGGGTCACCAACATCACCGTGCCGCGCGCCACGCCGCTCGAGGAGCTCACACGGGAGCGTGCCGTCGAACTCCTTGCGGAGAAGCGCGCGAAGGGGCCGGTCAAGAAGCCAGTGCGCCGCGCCGCGGGGGCAACCCGGGCCAAGGCGGCAGCGAAATGAGCACTGACGAGATGAACCCCGAGAAGACGCCCGCGCACCTTGATCCGCGTCCGCTCAACGACCTCGAGGCGGCGCTCGACGCGGCATCCAAGGGAGCGGCGGACAGCACGGAGCCGGTACTGGCGTTCCTGAACAGCCTCGTGCGCCTCCTCGTTCCCGAGCCGGTCCCGGGCCAGACCGAATACGTGGAGCCGCTCGTGCTCACGAACGCAGACGGCAAGCCCCTCGTGGCGGCCTTCACGGATGAGACGCGCATCCGGCCCGACTTCCTCGACCATGCGCCGACGGTCGTCACAACCCAGGGCGCGGTCCTCCTGCAGAACCTCGGTTCGGAGCTCGGGATCGTCCTGAATCCGGGAAGCGCGTTCGGCTTCGAACTCGCAGCCGATCAGGTCGCAGCGATCCTCAAGGATTTCCGGCCGGCAACCCAGGACGAGATGGACAGCGCGGCCGAGCGTGACTCAGAAGAGGGCGGGGAATAATAGGCACATGCGTCTAGGCGTCCTCGACATCGGTTCGAACACCGTGCACCTCCTCCTGGTGGACGCCCATCCCGGCGCGCAGCCCGTCGCGTTCGCCTCCCACAAGCGGTCGCTCTCCCTGGTGAAGCACCTCGAGGATGATGGCAGCATCAGCGACAAGGGCCAGCAGGAGCTCATCGACTTCGTCCACGAGGCGTGGGACTTCGCCGGCCGCCATGACGCCGAGGATCTGCTGGCGTTCTGCACCTCTGCCATCCGGGAGGCCGAGAATGGCGAGAGCGTCATCGAACGGATCCACGGCGAGACGGGGGTGACGCTCCAGGAGCTCACGGGCCGCGAGGAAGCCGCGATGACGTTCTTCGCCGTGCGCCGCTGGTACGGCTGGGGGAGGGAGAAGATCCTGTCGCTCGATATCGGCGGAGGATCGTTCGAGATGGCGATGGGCAACGACTCGCTTCCCGACGCTGCAGAGTCCGTCCCGCTCGGGGCGCAGAGGCTCACGCGCGATTGGCTCCCCGAGGATCCGCCAAGCGCCAAGAGCGTCAAGGAGCTTCGCCGCTACATCCGCTCGACCCTCAAGCCGGTGGTGCGAACGTTCCAAGACCTCGGCAGGCCCACGCTCGTGACCGGGACGTCCAAGACCTTCCGGTCGCTCGCCCGGATCGCCGGGGCTGCCCCCAGCGGCGCCGGGCCGTACGTCCGGCGCGTGCTGAAGAGCACGGATCTGGGGGTCTGGACGCAGAGGATCTCCGCCATGTCCTCCGAGGACAGGGTGCATCTCCCGGGCGTCTCCGAGGCCCGCGCTCTCCAGCTCCTGGCCGGCGCGCTCGTGGCGGAGGCGGCCATGGAGCTGTTCGAGGTCGAGGAGCTCGAGATCTGCCCTTGGGCCCTCCGGGAAGGACTCATCCTGCGTCGCCTCGACCAGCTCGTGTTCGACGGACCCCTCGCCCCGCCTGAACATATCCGACCGATCGAGAGCGAGCGGCGGCGCAGCGCGATGCAGCACCCGGCCTGGAGCGCGCGATGAGCGAGGCGAGCCTGCCCGAGTGGCGTCAGGCGCACGGCATGCCCGAGGTCCCGGTGGCCCTCTCGAGCGCATCCGTGTACCCCCTGAGCGTCCATGATGCGTTTGCGTGCGCCGCGGACCTCGGTTTCGACGGCGTCGAGGTCATGGTCACGAACAACTCGACGAGCCAGGAATCGGACGCGCTGGTGCACCGGTCCGAGCGCTACGATCAGCCCATCGTGTCCATCCACGCCCCGACCCTGCTCCTCACCCAGCAGGTCTGGGGCGGGGCGTGGAGCAAAATCCGTCGCTCCTGCCAGATGGCGCGCGAGGTCGGCTGCGACACCGTGGTGGTGCATCCGCCCTTTCGGTGGCAGACCGGGTACGCGGACGGGTTCTCCATCGGAGTCCGGGACCTCGCGGAAGAGTACGAGGTGCACATCGCTGTCGAGAACATGTACCCGTGGCGCGTCCGCGGCCGCGACGCCCGGGCATATCTTCCGCACGGGGATCCGGGAGGGCAGGGCTACCGGGACGTCACATGGGACTTCTCGCACGCCGCCACGGCACGGGAGGACAGCCTCGAGGCGCTCAAGGCGCTCGGCCAGTCACTGCGCCACATCCACCTCACTGACGGATCGGGCGCGTCCTTCCGAGACGAGCATCTTCTGCCCGGCGAGGGAACGCAGCGCGTGGGCGAGTGCCTCCAGTACCTTGCCGATTCGGCGTTCGAGGGGGTGGTGGTGGCCGAGATCAGCACGAGGAAGGCTCGGGAGGTCGGGGAGCGGGAGCAGATGCTCGCCAAGACCCTACAGTTCGCCCGGCACCATCTCGGTCAGCTCGCGGGCAGGAGCGGGGCGCAGCAGAGCGCCCGGTAAAGATCCTGGGAAGCTCGGTAAGAACCGGGAGAAAAGCGAAACGCCGGCCCGGCAGGAGATCTTGGGGGGATATCGCCTGCCCGGCCGACGCTCTGGTCCGTCCGGCTAACCGGCCGGACCCATCACTCGCACCTAATGAGTGCGTCCACTATGGCAACGGAGCCTGAGAGAAACCCGGAGCGAACCTGAAGGAAAGCTGGGAAAATAAGGCGTTGGGAAAAGAGTAAGGCGCTGGCAGTGCGGGGAAGGTGGGGGACCATGATCCGCAACTGCCAGCGCCGTGCGACCGCTTGGGGAAGCGGCCGCTCCATCACTCGCACCCTGTGAGGTACCAACTACGTTAGGGGCCGATGTTGTGAGTAGGCCTCGGCGTACGTGTGAAGAAGCTGGGAATGCGCGCAGGGGCGGTGGCTGGCAGGATGGGCGCATGACCTACAAGATCGCCTTCCTGGGCTGCGGTTCCATGAACGAGGCCATCATGGCCGGGCTGCTGGCCGCGGGCATACCCAAGACGGAAGTCACGGCGACAGTTCGTCGTCGGGACCGCGCCGCGGAGCTTGCCAAGCGCTACGGGGTCACCGTCATGGCTACCGGCGAGGAAGACGATGCCAATCAGCAGGCGGTGCGCGGTGCGTCCCTGGTGATCCTGGGCGTGAAGCCGGTGGGCATCGCAGATCTCGCGCGCGAGATCGCCCCGGTGCTGCCGCCGTCGGCCGTCGTCGTGAGCGTCGCCGCCGCCGTGTCCATCGCGCAGCTCGAGCGCGCCCTCCCCGAGGGGCAGCCGGTCATCCGGACCATGCCCAACACGCCCGCGCGCCTTGGGCGGGGGGTGGTCTCGATCTCCGGCGGAACCTACGCGACGCGTGAGCACCTTGAAAAGGTCAAGCAGCTCTTCGACAGCTTGGGGCTTGTGGTCGAGGTCCCCGAGGACCAGGTGGACGCGGTGAGCGCGGTGAGCGGGTCTGGGCCCGCCTACGCGTTCTATCTCGCCGAGGCAATGGCCGACGCCGGAACTCGGCTTGGCCTCGATCCCGAGCTTTCGCTGCGCCTGGCCCGGGAGACCGTGGTGGGCGCGGGCTTCATGCTCGCCGAGCCGGGCGCCGACCCCGTCGCGCTCCGGCGCGCGGTCACAAGCCCGAATGGCACGACCGAGCGGGCAATTGCGACGTTCGACGAGCGCGGCCTTCCGAACATCATCGCGGACGGCGCTCGGGCCGCGGCAGAGCGCTCAAAGGACATCACCCGCGAGCTCGGCTGAGTCGCGCCCTCGTCACAGGAGATCGTGCTCGACGGCGAACAGGGTGGCCGCTGCCCGGGAAGAGACATCGAGCTTTTCGTAGATGTGCCGCACATGGTGGTCGGCGGTGCTCGCCGAGATGACAAGCGCAGCCGCCACCTCCTTCTTAGAGGCTCCGCGGCAGATGAGCCGCAGCACCTCGACCTCACGGTCGGTCAGTCCTGCCGGCCACGCCGCGCGGACGCGGCGGGCTCGAAGGCCGGCTGCGGCGAGGACCGCTTCGACCGCTTCGGGATCGAGACGTCGGGGTGCCATGCCCGCCAGCGCGTCGGCCGCGAACGGCAGTCCCGGGGCTTCGCCGGCCGCTGGTCTCAGGAGGAGCTCCCGGAAGGCCGCGGCGGCAGCGAGGATGCGGGATTCCCAGGGAAGGTCGGCCGCAGAGGCACCTCGGTAGTAGCCCGACCCGTCCAAGCGCTCATGGTGCGACCCGGCGTGGCGGGCGAGGGGCGCCGTCGTCGGCACTCTCGCAAGGATGCGCTCGCTGTAGTAGGGGTGGAGCCTGAGCCGTTCATCCTCGGCGGGCGACGCCGCGGCTCCCCGGGGGCGGCCGGGGATCGCCACCCTGCCGAGGTCTTGCACCAGCCCGGTGCGCCGCAGCAGGTCGGCATGCGCGGGGCTGGCTGCGGCGGCGAGCTCGGAGACGTCCCGCGAGAAGCCCGCGCGGCCGGGTTCTTTGAGGTCCGCGAAGTCTGCGAAGACGGCGAGCACCTCGTCGAGGCGTTCGGCGGGGACGACGGCGGCCGGCTGGGGCTCGCTGGCGAGGGCGAGATCCCACGGCGCTTCGGAGCGCGCCGACGACAGAAGCTGGTCGAAGTGGCGTAGCGCAGCGGCGGCCAGAGCCGGATCGTAGGCTTGCCCGGCCCGTTGCCTCAGCGCGAATCGCGCGGTGTCCGGGCCGCTCAGCCGGGTGATCACCTCGACATCGCGGGCCACGGTGACGGCGCGCGCCGCAAGCGGGATGTCCTCTCCCCTGAGTCCGTTCGGGAAGCCCTGACCGCCCCATTGTTCGAATGCCGAGGCGAGCGCGGCGCGGGTTCCGGCCGGGAGCCCGAGCCGCAGCGCAAGCATCTCGGCCGCCTCGCAGTGCGCCCGAACGCCCTCCCGCATCCGCTGCGCACCCGAGGCAAGGAAGCCCGCCGTGAGTGACGCCCGCTGCGGGAGGCCCATTCCGGTTCCTAGGGACGGCAGGACGCCCCGCAAGAACTCGACCGGCCCAGCGCCCAGCACTGGCGCGATCGCCACCCGGAGCGCGATGTCATTGCCCGAGAGCTCCGCAGCTTCATGGGCGTCCGCCGTGCAGCCCAGAAAGCGCAGGAGCGCCGTGTAGTAGATCTCGGGAAGGACGTCCTTCCCTACGCCTGCCGCCTCCGCCAGTTCGAGCGAGACGAGGCACGTCCGCAGGCCCTGTTCGAGCGGCTGGCCCATGCCCAGATCCGTGGCAAGGGAGATCGCAGCCATGAACTCGGCGAGGCGCAGTGGTGGCGTCGCGGATCGATCATGGGTCAAGGAGTGCGTCCTTGATCCCGCGGTTCGGCCGTTCGGCGGATGAGCGACGCGTGGCCACGGCTCCCGCCCCGAGGAACGTCCTCCTCATCAATCGCATGGTTCAATGCTTGCACTGTTTCAATTCCAGGGCTGAGCGGTGTCGTCCGTTTCCGGAGAATAGCGTGATCGCGCGATGCGGCAACCCGCGCTCGAATCGCATGCTGAGGTCATGAGCATGAACAGCACCCAGCGTCAGCACCGCGCCATCCTCCTTCCGGGCAGCGTGCTCCCGGCCGCACCCGCGTACGGTGCGCTCATCGCGGCCCTCGGCGAGGGCGTCAAGGCAGTGGCCAAGGACCTCGAGGTCTACTCCGGGCCGACACCGCCGGCCGACTACAGCCTCGACACGGAAGTCGCCGGGGTCCTCCGGACGGCCGAGACGCTCGGTTGGGAGACCTTCCATCTCGTGGGCTATTCCGGTGGAGGGGCCTCGGCGCTCGCCTTCGCCGCGAAGCACGGAGAACGGCTTGAGAGCCTCGCGCTGCTCGAGCCGGCGTGGGCCGGGACCTGGGGGTGGAGCGAGGCGCACCGCCAGCTGTGGGAGCGGTACCGCGGGTTGGACGGCCTGCCGCCGGACGAGTTCATGGCCCAATTCGTCGAGCTCGGAGTCCGTCCCGGTGTCACCGCGGGGCTGCCGGTGCGAGGAGGCGAACAGCCGCCCTGGATGGCGTTGCGCCCCGCAGGCATCCGGGCGTTCGTCCGCACCTTCCAGACATACGAGCTGGACCGGGACGCGCTCGCCCGCTTCGCCAAGCCGGTCTACTTCGCGCTCGGCGCCCTCTCAAACCCTGACGATTACGGCGAGATCGCCGAGCGGCTGTCGGGAGTCTTCCCGGACTTTCGGCTCGAGGTGTTCGCGGGACGTCACCACTTCGACCCGCCGCACAGGGTTGAGCCGGAGCGGGTCGCCGCCTCGCTTCGGGGGCTGTGGGCCCGCGCGGACGCTACGGCATCTCCCCTTGCGCCGCCACCTCCTCTTGCGCCGTCAACCCCGCACGGGTGGTAGCCAGGGGGGGTGGCGGGGCCAGGGGGGGGGGGCGCCACCAGGGGGCGGGGGCT
>NZ_JBQCGQ010000317.1:0-22621 GCF_051955515.1 Sinomonas sp. | reverse complement strand
CCCAACACAAACAAACCCCACAACCACCCCGGGGGGTCTGCCTACGCTTTGTGGGGTTGTCACCCCCCATACTCGGCGCCCCCCGCAACCGGAGAAGGAGCACTGTGTACAACGATCTGCCCGAGGAAGAGCTCCGGGTCTACAAGAGCTCCCAGACATGCAAGGACGACTTCGACGCGTTCTGGGAGGAGACCCTCGAGGAATCGCGCCGAGCCGGCGGAGAGACCATGGTCGAGCGGCTTCCGGACATCGGCCTTGAAACCCTGGACGTCTATGACGTGACGTTCCCCGGCTTCCGTGGCGAGCCGGTCAAGGCCTGGCTGCGGACGCCGAAGAATCCAGATGGTCCCCTTCCCGCGGTCGTCCAGTATGTGGGCTACGGGGGAGGCCGCGGCCGGGCATGGGAGAACCTGTTCTGGGCCTCGGCGGGCTTCGCCCACCTCCAGATGGACACCCGCGGCCAAGGGTCAGGATGGTCCGTGGGCGATACGCCCGACAGCAGCGGAGCGGCGGGCCCGCAGGTTCCCGGGGTCATGACCAAGGGGATCACCAGCAAGGAGACCTACTACTACCGCCGCCTGATGACGGACGGCGTGCGGGCGGTCGACGCCGTGCGCAATCTTCCCATGGTCGATGGCCTCCCCATGGTCGATCCCTCCCGAGTGGCCGTGACCGGCGGAAGCCAGGGAGGCGGGGTGGCCCTTGCCGTCGCGGGGCTCGTCCCGGACCTTTCGGCGCTAGCGGTCACGGTCCCGTTCCTGTGCGATTTTCCGCGGGCGACCGTCATCACCGATACGTCGCCGTTCCGGGAAATCTCGAAATACCTCGCGACGCACCGCGACCAGGTCGAGGTCGTCCGCGAGACGCTTTCCTACTTCGACGGGGTGAATTTCGCGGCCCGCGCGAAGCACCCCGCCTATTTCTCGGCCGCGCTCATGGACCGGACCACGCCGCCGTCGACCGTTTTTGCCGCCTTCAATGCGTACGCCGGCGAGAAGGAAATCCACGTCTGGCCGTACAACGGCCACGAGGGAGGCGGCCCCGACGACGACCACCTGATGCGGGAATTCTTCTCGCGAATTCTGAAAGGCGTGGAAATATACTCCCGTCCATGACCGCTGCACCGATGCCCAGCATGGACCCCGCCATCTTCGCCGCCGACCTCCGCGACCAGTTCCTTGCGTTCCTCGACGAGCACCGCGCGGCGATGGACGGGAGCCTTGAGGGGCTGTCGGAGGCGGAGGCGAGGGCATCGCTCGTCCCGTCCCGGACGACGCTCCTCGGCCTCGTCAAGCACGCCGCGTTCGTTGAGCGGGTTTGGTTCGACGAAGCCGTCACGTGCCGCTCGCGGCAGGAGATCGGGATTCCCGCCACACCGGACGAGTCCTTCATCCTCGCCGAGAGCGACACGATCACTTCCGTCCGCGCCGACTATCGGAGGGCCTGCGAGGACTCGCGCCGCGCCGTCGCCTCGTTGGGGCTCGACGACGTCGTCCGCGGCAACCGGCGCGGACCGCTCCCCCTGCGCTGGGTGTTCCTCCACATGCTGCGCGAGCTCGCGCAGCATTGCGGGCACGCCGATATCCTCCGAGAGCAGGTCTTGGCGGCGAGGTGACCCGCCGCCGTCGACCGCTGCTCCCCCGGCGCTACTCCGCGCCGTCGCCCGTGGTGTTGACGATGTAGACATCGCAGTCCGCGCCATGCGCGACGCTGCTCGCGATGCTGCCGAGGATCCGGCCGATGCCCTGCATCCGGCGGTTCCCCACGACCACAAGGCGGGCCTGGAGGCGCTGCGCCTCGGCGAGGATCGCGTCGGCGGGCTTTCCCCGCGAGGCCATATAGGTGATCTTCTCGGCGTCCGCCGGCCAGGTGAGCGACTCGGCGACGTTCCTGGCCACGCGTTCGGCCGTCGTCGCGCCGGAGACGATCCACTTGTCGCTGCCCACCCCGTACACCTCCGTGCGCTCGTCTTCGAAGGCGCTCACCACATGAAGCCTTGCCCCGAAGGCGGTCGCAACCTCGGCGGCCGTCTGGGCAGCCCGGAGGGCGGTCTCGCTATCGTCGACACCCACAACGACGATGTTCTCTCGCATCAGATCCCCTTCACTCACCGTCTGGTCAGGACTACCGTACGCGAAGGGCTCAACGGTCCAGCGTCACCGTGCGCAGGTCCAATCGACGCAGCACCCTGTCGACGAGCTCCGGGTCGTTTCCCGGCTCGTTGCGCGCTGCGAGCATTTCGCGCCGGGCTGCGTCCAGGGCATCGCGCTGGGCCCGGTCCATCGCGGCGAGCACGGCCTTGAGTCTGAGCATCTTCTCGGGGTTATCGGCGTAATCGGCCTCGAGGATCGTGTGCAGCGAGGACATGCGCCGGGCCAGCGCCCTGCGGCGGCCCTCGGGGAGCTTCAGGGCGGCCGGGGAGGTCTGCATGGCCTCGAGTGCCACCCGCTCTGCTCGGCGGGCGAGGGCCCGCTGAGCCCGTTCCTCCGCCTCGTGGTCGTCGGGAAGCCTGAGCACCCGGGTGAGCCACGGGAGGGTGAGCCCGGGAAGCACAAGAGTGACCACGAGGACCGAGCAGGCCGCGGCAACCACGAAGTTCCGTCCCGGCGTGGGCGAGCCGTCCGCGAGCGTCGAGGGAAGCGCGAGGGCCAGGGCAAGCGTCGCGAGCCCACGCATCCCGCACCAGGTGAGGACCACAACCTCCCGGAGCGAGCGGGGCGTCTTCTCCCGGCGCTCGGTGCCGCCCATCCGGAAGATGGCGTACATCCAGATGAACCGCACCAGGACCACCGCCGCGCAGACAGCCGCGATCCCGGGCACGAACCGGACCAGGCTGGGGCCCTCCGCGTCAATCACCGCGCGCATCTCGATCCCCACGAGCCCGAACGCGATCCCGGTGGTGAGGAGCTCGAGCACCTCCCAGAACGCCGCGCGCGTGAGCCGTTCCTCAGAGTCCTGCGGCCGGGCTCGCCGCCCGAGCTCGACGGCGGTGACCACCACCGCGACTACGCCTGAACAATGCACGACCTCGGCCAGGAGGTACACGGCGTACGGCGCCACGAGGGTTGCCGCGCTCCGGGCCACGAGGTTGGGGACAAACCGATTCAGGGCCCCGACGAGCCAGGCCATCGCGATCCCGAGCAGCACGGCTCCGGCCGCGCCCAGGAGGAACCGCGGCACGATGTCCCAGCCGACGCGTTCGTGGTTGACGGTCGCGGACACCGCTGCCTGGAAGATCACGATCGCCATCGCGTCATTGAACAGCCCCTCGGTCTGGAGCACGGTGAGCAGACGACGGCGCATCCTCACCTTGCCCGCGATCGCCTCCACCGCGACGGGGTCGGGCGGGGCAACGATGGCGCCGAGCGCAATGGCGAGCGGCACACCGATCGCCGGGACAAGCCACCACGTCACGGCCGCTACCGCGGCGACAGTCACGACCACCAGCAGTACGGCCAGCAGCACGAGCGAGCGCCAGCGCAGCCGGAACACCGACCAGCTCGACCGCTGTGCGGCCGCGAACAGCAGCGACGGGAGGAAAAGCGGCAGGATCAGCTCGGGGTCGATGTGCACGTCCGGGACAAACGGCAGCGACGCGGCGAGCGCGGAGAACACGAGCATGAGGATCGGATACGGGAGACGGATCCGCTCCCCCACTCCGACGATGAGCACCGTCCCGAACAGCAGGCCGACCACCAGCAGCAGAAATTCCATGTGCCCCCTTGGATCAGGACCATCTTTCCACGCGGCTCGCTTTCCACGTGGGTCCTCGGCCGCTAGCGTGAGGCCACATGGAGATGCGTCTGGAAGTCGTGCAGGTCCCCGTGGCAGATGTGGACAGGTCCAAGTCCTTCTACAGCGAGACGCTGGGTTTTGCCCTCGATCACGATGTTGAGCACATTCCCGGGATGCGGGTCGTGCAGCTGACTCCGCCGGGCTCCGCCGCGTCGATCGTCATCGGCACCGGAATGACCAGCATGGCACCGGGGAGTCTGGAGGGCCTGCAGCTTGTGGTGCAGGACTTGGAGGCGGTACGCGCCGAGCTCCTCGGCCGTGGGGCCGAGATCAGCGAGGTTCAGGACTTGGGCTCCGTCCACTTCGCCTTCTTCGCCGACCCGGACGGCAACCGCTGGGTCATGCAGGGCGCCACCGCCCCGGGCGTCAAGGAGGCGCACCTCCCCTAGAGCGCCAGCTCTCTTCGGTTCCCACCCAGCCTCAGCCGGTACTCTTTGCGTCCATGTCGACGACGGAGGCGCGGGGAATCCGGGAGATGGCGTCGGAACCGCGGCGCGTAGCGGCGCTGCGCGAGGTGGGGATTCTGGACACTCCCCGGGAGGAACGCTTCGACCGCTTCGTGCGGGCCGCTTCTGCCCTGTTCGGCGTGCCGATGGCGGCCGTGAACTTCATCGACACGGACCGCCAGTGGACCAAGGCCGAGGTCGGGTTAGGGGCCTCGAGGAGGAGCACCTGTCCGAGTCGATGTGCGTGTACACCGTCCAGAGGGACGCAACCTTCGTGGTAGGCGGAGAGCCCATCGTCTCGCTGTGCATCGTAGACACCGAGCCCCGCAAGCTCAGCAGCAGGGATCAGGAAATCCTTGCGGCCCTCGCCGGGCTCGTGGAGCGCGAGGTCGCGCTCGCCGGTGAGCTGGGCAGGGCCGCCCAGCTGGTCGAGTCGTCTGTGTCCTATGCCCGGAACCGCCAGCACCAGGACGACGTCACGGTCCTCGCGCTGCAGAGGAACTGAGCGGTACGGGAACTGGTCAGAAGGTTCCGTCCGTGGTGTCGCGCCGTGTCACCCGCTCGCCGGTGTCGGGGTCGATGGCGGTCCTGGTCTCGCTGACACGCCGAGCGCGCCGGGGACCGAACATGACCAATGTGACGACCAGCCCAATGATGCCCACCACCATCAGGATGTACCCGATCACCACGAGGTTCACGAACGAGACCGCATTTCCGACCGCGAAGGCGAGGATGGCGCCCAACGCGATCAGCACAAGTGAAGCTCCGATACCCATTTCGAACCACGGCTCCTTCGGTGTTGGACCGGATCAGCGGAATGCGCTCTTCCGTTACCCGCGGACAACTGCCCAAAACGCGTAACCGAGCCGCCTTCGGGTAACGATCCAGCAAAGCAAGCTCTGCCCTACCGACGAGAAGGAGGATGCGATGCCGAAGACGGACAAGAGCGGAAAGGCGAGGAAGGACGAACTCCCCTCGACCATTCAGCGCTCGGACGACAAAGCCCAGCAGACCTTCGCGAAGGCCCACGACTCCGCCGAGAAGACGTATCACGACGAGGAAAGAGCCCACCGCGTCGCGTATTCGGCCCTCAAGCACACGCATGAGAAGGTCGGCGATCATTGGGAGCCCAAGGAGGGCAAAGGCCCATCCGATGAGCAGGCCAAGGGCGGAAAGACGACGCGCCGCGAGACCCACGGCGGCGTCGACGCCAATGCCTCGAAGCAGCACCTCTACGATCTCGCCAAGAAACTCGACGTTCCGGGCCGGTCCCATATGACAAAAGATCAGCTCGTCGACGCGTTGGAGAAGGCGAACGATCAGAAGACGGCCCAGAGTCGCAAGAAATAGCGGCCCTACTCCCCTGCTTCGGCTCCACCTTCCCCAGCTTTAGTCGCGGCTGCTGCGGTTGCCTCGACGTGTCGCAGTGAAACGCCGGATTCAACGGCCAAAAGCTGGGGAACTTGGCGCGAAAGCTGGGGAGACTGGCAGAGGCCTGTGTCAGCGACCGCCCAGCAGGCCCTTCAGAATGTCCTCGGCACCGGAGGGCGACTGGGCTGCGGCAAGATTTGCGTCCGCGACGGCCTCGAAGATCTCCTCGCGCTTGATCGCGAGGTGCCGAGGCGCGTCAATGCCAATGCGAATGCCTTCGCTTCCGCGGCTTTCGAGGAACGTGATGACGATTTCGTCGCCGATCATGATCTTCTCGCCGGGCTTGCGGGTGAGTACGAGCATCGCTGTCCTTCCGTGGAGCGCATTTCAGAGCACCGTCCGTGGTGCCGGGGACCCGTCAACCCAGCCTACGGGTAGGCCGAGGGCATTGACGGTGTGAGGCGAGCGGGTTTCTGCCGCGCCGACCACAGCGAGCGCGTTGACTGCGAGGCCTGCGGCACGAAAGCACGACGACGACGCCTCCACCCACTCGGCGGTCTCCTCTGGCTTGTGGCGGGCGTCGACCACAAGCCACACCTGATCGGCCCTGAGCGCGGCGGCTGCCGCGAGTGAAGCGTCGAGTGCATCGAGCGGTCCGACGGTGAACGCGACCAACAGAGGAACATCGCGTTCGACGGCGTCGGCCCGCGCCGAGAGCGCGTCGAGCGGCGTTTCAAGGTGGGGCCAGTCCGCGACGAGGTCGCCCGCCGTCGCCCGCGCCCAGCGCCCGGGATCGTGGGCACCCATCGAACGCACCACCGCGAGCACCGCGCCGCCGAAGCCCGCGACCAGCACGAAGTCCCCCACGCCGTCGAGCACTGAGGGGACATGCGGCTCGGGCGGAGCGTCGAACTCGCCGCGCAACCGCTCGAGAAGAACATCGAATCGCTCGCCCTGGGTGGAAACCTCAGAGGTGTGCAGGGCATCCTCGGCGCGGTCGGCGTCGTCGAGCAGCGCGGCGATCCCGGCGCGCCCCGCGAGGGAATGCGGCACGACGGGCGCTGCTAGCCCGGGCTCCGGCACCAGTACGGTCGCCTCGACATGCCGCCGGCCGAGCAGCCCCGCGAGGCCCCGCTCGAGCACGCGCTCCGCCCGCACAATCCGCGCCTCCGGCCCGTACAGCGCCGCGGCCTCCCGCGTGAGCGCGTCCAGTCCCGATCCCTTAAGCACGTACTGCGGCACCCCTCACCACCCCGATCGTCTCGATCGCGACCTCCGTGGACGTGACCTCGGCATACGACAGCACCGGCACGCCCGACGGCGGCAGCGGGACGAGCTTCCGCAACGCCGGCCGCAGCACCGGCGCGCAGACCAGCACGGGGCTCTTCCCGGAGGATTCGGCCGCGGCGACGGCGGCGCTCAAAGAGGACGTGATGGCGTCGAGCTTGGCCTGGTCAAGGACCAGCTGCGTGCCGCCTTCTGCGGGCCTCAGGTCTTGGACAAGGCTCTGCTCGAGGACGGGCTCGATCGTGATGACAGTGAGCCGGTCCCCGTCCATGAAACGGCTCACGAGCGCGGGCCCGATCGCCAGTCGCGCCGCCTCGATGAGGCCCTCGGGATCAGTCGAGGCCTTGGCTCGGAGGGTCAGGGACTCGTAGAGGCGCGTGAGGTCATTGATGGGCACCTGCTCGGCGAGGAGCCCCTGCAGCACCCGGTGGATCTCGGCCAGGGAGAGGAGCCCCGGCGTGAGCTCCTCCACGACCGCCGGGCTCCCTGCCTTGACCCCTTCGGTGAGCACCCGCACGTCCTCCCGCGAGAGCAGTCGCGCGGCGTTGGCCGTCACGATCGAGGAGAGGTGCGTGATGAGCACGCTCACCCGATCGATCACCGTGGCCCCGGTGAGCTCGGCGCTGTGCCGCATCTCGGCGGGGATCCACTTCCCGGCAAGCCCGAAGACCGGTTCGACGACGGCGGCCCCCGGCAGCGCGTCGAGGAAGTCGCCGAGGGCGAGGAGCTTGCCCGACGGCGCGGTGCCCCGGCCCGCGTCGACGCCCGCGATGCGGATGGCGTAGGTCGACGGCGGCAGCTCGACGGAGTCGCGCGTCCGCACCGGGGGGATCACCACCCCGAGGTCCATGGCGATCTTGTGCCGCAACGACTTCACGCGGGCCAGAAGGTCGTCGGCCGAACCGCCCACGAGGTCCACGAGGTCGGGCGCGAGGAGGATCTCGAGCGGGTGGACGCGCATCTCCTCCATGAGCCGCTGGTTGGGGTCCGGCTCGTTTCGGTCCTCGTCGACGGCCTCCGGAGCTGCCCCGGGATCCTTGATCCGCCGCGAGACGACGATGAGCACCGCCCCCACCGCGAGGAACGGCAGCGGCGGCATGCCGGGGATGAGCGCCATGACCACCGCGCTGATCCCGGTGATCAGCAGCGCCGTCCGCGACTGCGAAAGCTGGGCGGACGCGGCCTGCCCGAGGTCCGCCTCGGCATTCGAGCGCGTCACGATCATGCCGGTCGAGACCGCCATGAGCAGGGCTGGGATCTGGGAGACGAGGCCGTCACCCATCGTGAGGAGGGAGTACGTGTTCAGAGCGTCGTTGATCGAAAGGCCGCGCTGGGCCATGCCGACGCCGAGCCCGCCCACGATGTTGACGATGATGATGACGATGCCGGCGATCGCGTCGCCCTTGACGAACTTCGAGGCGCCGTCCATCGCGCCATAGAAGTCGGCCTCGGCGGAGACCTCGGCACGCCGCTGCCGGGCGACGACGTCCGTGATGAGGCCCGCGGTGAGGTCGGCGTCGATGGCCATCTGCTTGCCGGGCATCGCGTCGAGCGTGAAGCGCGCCCCGACCTCGGCCACGCGTTCGGCGCCCTTGGTGACTACGACGAACTGGATCACCACCAGGATCACGAACACCACCGCGCCGATGATGAGGGAGCCGCCCACGGTGACCTTGCCGAACGCGTCGATCACCTGCCCGGCGTAGCCCTGTCCCAGCACCAGGCGGGTCGAGGCGACGTTGAGTCCGAGCCGGAACAGCGTGGCGACGAGGAGGAGCGACGGGAAGACGGAGAAGTCGAGCGGCTTCTTCACGAACATGCTCGTCAGCAGGATCACGAGGGCGAGCAGGAGGTTGCACACGATCAGCACGTCGAGGAGCGGCGCGGGGACCGGCATCACCAGCAGCAGGACGATGCCGACGATCCCCACCGGGACTCCGAGCCGGGCGAAGTTGCGGTTCACGGGGTGACTCCTTTCGAGCTGGCTGGACGGGTCAAGCTGCCGGGACGGGCGGGCAGCGTGTGCAGGCCGGCGGAGGAGCCGCGCGCCTTGAGCGCCATGACGAACGCGAGCACGCTGGCCACGGCGGTGTAGAACTCGACCGGGATCTCCTCGCCGATCCCGCACGCCGCGTGGAGGGCACGCGCGAGGGGGACGTCGCGCACCATGGGCACGCGCTCCTTCTCGGCCTCCGCGCGGATCCGGGCCGCGATGGTCCCGGCCCCCTTCGCGACGATGCGCGGCGCGGACCTCCCGGGCTCGTACGTGAGTGCGACGGCCACGTGGGTCGGGTTGACCAGGACGACGTCGGCGCCCCCGATCGCGGCGATCATGCGGTTGCGGGACATCGCCAGCTGGCGGGAACGCCGTTGCGAGCGGATGAGGGGATCGCCTTCGGTGTTCTTGTTCTCGTCCTTGACCTCGCGCTTGGTCATGCGGGTCCTGGTGCGGTTCCGGCGCACGACGACGACCACGTCCGCCGCGGCGAGCACCAGTCCCGCGGCGACGGCGAAGCGGATGAGGGAGGCTGCGCCGTCGTTCGCTGCGGCCAGCAGCCCGGAGATCGGCAGGCCGCCCGCGGAGAGGACCACCGGGACGAGGCCCTGCACCACGGTCCACAGCACGAGCCCGACGACGGCGGTCTTCGCGAGGGCCTTCGCACCTCCCCAGAGTGCCTGCGTCCCGAAGGTCCGCTTGAGGCCGGAAAGGGGGCTGAAGTGCTCGAACGACGCCGAGAACCGCTTGAGGTGCACGCCGCCCTGGGCTGCGGACCCTGCGAGGACCGCGAGGAAGACGACGGCGGCGAGCGGCCCGACCGTCCCGACGAGTGAGGCCGCTCCGTCTGCGAGGGCTTGGAGGGCCTTGCCGGGATCCGGGTCGGAGATGATCGACGTCACTGTGAACATCTGGGCGCGGCCGGCGGTCGACGCGGCGTCGATCGTGGACGGCAGCATGATCGCGCCCGCCCCGACGGCGAGCCACGCCGTAAGGTCCTGGGAGCGCGAGAGCTGGCCCTTCGAGCGGACTTCGCGGAGCCGCTTGTCTGTGGCCTGCTCGGTGCGTTCCTGCGCGTCGGCCATCAGCCCACCCCCAGCAGCGTGTTCACGGCCTGCTCCACGAGCGAGGACACGATCCGCGGCAGCGCGAGGAACAGCACGCCCGCGAGGCTCAGCGTGATGAGCACCTTGAGCGGGAACCCCATCTGGAACGCGTTGAGGGCGGGGGCCACACGCGTGAGCAGCCCGAGCCCGAGGTCGGCGAGGAATAGGACCACCATGAGCGGCCCTGCGATCTGGAGGGACGCGACGAACAGGCCGGTGACCGCCGTCGTCATCGCCTCGACGGGGCGCGCGAGGTCCAGGCCGCCCGCCAACGGCAGCGCGCCGAACGAGCCTGTGAGCCCGCCGATCACGAGCTGGTAGCCGTCGGAGGAGAAGAGGAGCGCGAGCGCGGCCATCTGCAGCAGCCGTGTGAACTGGGCGCCGTTGACGAGGCTCTGGGGGTCGTAGGCCTGGGCCATCTGGAAGCCCGCGGCGAGGTCGATGAGCTAGCCGTCGGACTGGATCACAGCGAAGACCAGGTACACGAGGAAGACGAGCGCGAGGCCGCTGACGAGCTCGAGCACGAGGCCGGTGATGAGCCCGGCGGTATCCCGGGCGGCGTACCCGGTCTGGGCTCGGCCCGCGACGGCGAGCCCCAGTCCGATTCCGAGCATCGCCTTGATGCGGGCCGGAAACGCATTGTGCGAAAAGGGCGGCGCGATGAACAGGAATGCCGTCATCCTCACCGCGGCGAGCATCACCGCTTCGATGAACGTCTGATCGAGAGGAATATTCATGAATTGATCAGGGAGGGGATCCGGGCGAAAAGCTCGTTGGTGAAGCTCACCATTTCGGAGATCATCCAATGCCCGCAGACCACAAGCGCAATCGCCACGGCAACAGCCTTGGGAACGAACGAGAGCGTGGCCTCCTGGAGCTGCGTGACGGATTGGACGAGCGAGATGGCGAGGCCCACCACAAGGCTCGTCACGAGAACCGGCGCGGCGAGCTTCCCCGCGGCAAGCATCGCTTGGAGGCAGATATCGAGAATGGCCGAGGTATTCACGTCACCCTCCCTGGTAGCTCTGGATGAGCGACGTGATGATGAGGTCCCACCCGTCCACGAGGACGAAAAGGAGGATTTTGAAGGGCAGGGAGATCATGACCGGCGGGAGCATCATCATGCCCATCGACATGAGCGCAGCCGAGACCACGAGGTCGATGATGAGGAACGGGATGAAGATGACGAACCCGATGATGAATGCGGCGCGGAGCTCGGAGATCATGAACGCCGGAATGAGCGTCTGCAGCGGGGTCGCAGCGGGAGAGGCCGGGTTAGGAATTCCGGCCGCCCGCGTCATGAGCGCAATATCCTCTTGGCGCGTGTGCGCGATCATGAATTTCGAGAGGGGCCCGGTCGCGGCGTTGAATGCGCCGCCGAAATCTAGCTGGCCGTTGAGATAAGGCTGCACGGCGTGCGTATTGATGTCGCTCACCACGGGCCACATGATGAACAGCGAGAGGAACAGCGCGAGGCCCGTGAGCACCTGATTCGGCGGGACCGATTGGAGCGAGAGCGCATTCCGGGTCATCGCGAGGACCACGAAGATCTTGGTGAACGACGTCATCATGAGCAGGAGCGCGGGCGCCACCGAGAGCAGCGTGATCCCGATGAGCGTGACGACCGAGGCCGAAGGCCCGTTGTCCGGCGCATTGATCTGGATGCTGAGCGGCCCGCTCGAGGGCGCCGGAGTGGCGGGGCCAGAGGGATCCGACGGCCCGACCGGCGCAGCGTGCCCTGCGACGGAGCTGAGGAGCAGCAGGGCGTAGGCCGTCACCGCTGCGAGAATGACGACGACGACGACCCGGCCTGCTCTCGCTGCCCAGCCGGCCGAGGTCACGGCTGACGGCCCAGCTGCCGGAGCAGCTCGCGGCCGAAGGCGGTGGCGGACACGCCGTTCTGCGCCGCCCGCGCCGCACGGCGGCTCAGCGGCGCGGCCCCTTGCGCGATCACGGCGCCAGGGACCAGCTGGGCGGCGGGCGCTTCACTGGTGTGCAGCACGTTGATCCCGTGCTCCGTCACGCCGAGGAGGAACCGCTGGCCGTCCGTGTCCACGAGGACCACGGCCGCCTTCGGGCCCACGCTCTGCCGCGCGACGACCGCGAGCGCCTTGGCCTTCGGGGCCCCCGTCCCACGCCGAAGGCGCCGTTGCAGGAGCCACATGAGGCCGAGCACGGCGCCGAGCGAGACGAGGACCCGAAGGCCCAGGATGAGCGAGTCCATTCAGCGGGGCGCCTCGGCCACGTCGAGGATCCGGGTGATCCGCACGCCGTAGTCCTGGTCGACCACGACCACCTCGCCGAGCGCGATCTTCCGCCCGTTGAGCAGCACGTCGACGGGTGCCCCCGCGGAGCGGTCCAGCTCGATGACCTTGCCGGGCTCCATCGAGAGGGCCTCGCGGACGCTCATCCGCGTGCGCCCGATCTCCACAGTGAGGGCCATCTCGACGTCGTGGATCCGCCCGAGGCGGCCCGCGAAGGAGGCGTCCGTCTGGGGTGCATGGCTCCTTGACGCGCTGTCATGGATGCGCACTGCGAACCAGCCGAACGGCACGCTCCCGTCTGAGATCTCGAAGACCGCGGTGTCCGGGTCGGAGAAGAGCTCCCAGGCGTCGCCCTCGGACAGCTCGGACAGGACGCCTCCCCGGAGCGCCTCGGCGGCGCGCTCGAACGCGGGCCGCAGCACCGCCGTCGTCCGCGCTGCGGGGCCGCCGCCCGCCTCGGCGACGAAGCCGGTGCTCGCGAGCGCGAGCGCGAAGTCCACGGTGAGCGCGCCGACGAAGGACGCTGAGACGGCCTGCGCCGCGTGGCCCGCGGCCGCGCTTGCCTCCACGCTGCCGGTGACCGCGAGGCCGGGGACCGGGAGGGACGCTGCAAGGCGGTCGGCGGCGGAGGCGTGGAGGGCCAGGTTGCTCACGGAAGGGTCTCCTCGGTCTGGGACGTGACGATGCGCGCGGCGACGCGGGAGCCCTTGCGGACCACCATCGCCTGCGCGAGGTTCTTGCCGCCCACGGCGACGTGGAACGGCTGGTGCTCGGGATGCGGCAGCACGATCGTGTCGCCGACGGCGAGGTTCAGGACCTCGACCGGCGTCACGCCGGTCGGCTCGAGCCGGACGGCGACGTCGATGGGGACCTCCGCCACCTGCGCGCGGACCAGCACCGCCGCGTTCGCACTGCTCGCCATGGGGTTGACGGCGCCGAGTTGCGGGAGGAGCGCGTCGGCCGGAATCGCGACGCTGGCGGCGGTGAGGGCATCGCCGACCACGACCGTGAAGGCGACGACGATCATGAGGTCGGTGGTCGCGGCGGCCTGGGCGAATTGCGAGTTGTACTGGATCGCCTCGACCCGGGCCGTGCCCTCGAGGAGACCGCCGAGGGAGTAATGGAGGACCTCGAGGCCCTCGCCGACGAGGCTCTTGATGAGCGCGTACTCGAGCGGGGTGAACTTGCGCTCCAGGCCGCTCTTGTCGCCGTGTCCCCCGAGCATGCGCGCGACCCAGCCGAGGGCGTCCGGCGTGGGGAACTGGACCACCAGCTTGGCCGGCGCGCCGTCCACAGCGCACAGGACCATTGACGTCGTGGCGGGGAGCGTGGAGACGTACTCGTCGTAGGTCTGCATCACGACGGACTCGGCGGTGACCGTCGACTTGACCCGGACCTTCGCCGTGAGCTGCGTGCCCCATTGCCGGGAAAAGCTCTCAAAGCCGGCCTCGAGGATGCGGCTGTGCTCGCGCGCGAGAGTTGTGGGACGGCGAAAGTCGTACGCCTCGACAACCCTAGCGGCCGACTCCCTGGAGACGGGTGCTTCGCGGTCCTGCACGGTCACGGAGGCGACTATCGGCAGGGCAGGCGCGGCGGTAAGCCCGCCTCAGGTCTCAGCCTCTTGCTTCTCGCCGTCCTCCTGGTTCCCGTTGAGCGGGCTCAGGATCGCGTCCTTCACCGTGTCCTTGACCTTGGTGACGGTCTCCTTGACCGTGTCGATGGCGTCCTCGGTCTTGTCCTTCGCGATCTTGTGGGCCACCGACTCCACGGTGTTCTCGAAGCCCTTCTGGAAGTAGTCCGTGAGCGGCTTGCCGCCCTGCTTGGAGAGGTCCAGCCGGCTGGTGGCCTCGGCGAAGCGGAGGTACGTGTCCACGCTGGCCACCACAATGCGGGCGTCGATGCTCAGCAGCTGGATGCCCACCAGGGAAAGGCTCACGTAGGCATCGATCACGAGGCCCTTGTCGAGGATGACGTTCAGGACATCCGCCAGCGAACTCGAGTGAGGGCGGTCAAGGTAGCCCCCACGACGCTCGGGCTCGCCTGCGGTCATGGGTCAGTGCGCGTGGTCGCCGCGGCTGTACTCGAAGACCCAGCCGATGAGCGCCACAATGCCGAGGCCCACTCCGATGAAGAAGATCCACCAGCCGACCGCGACGCCGAGCATCGCCGTCGCCGCCGCGGCCCCGAGCACGATCGGCCACCAACTCCACGGGCTGAAGTGCCCCTGCTCGCCCGCGCCCTCGTGGATCTCGGCGTCCTCGCGGTCCTCGGGCCGGACGCCGACGCGGCGCGCCGTCACCCCCAGATACGAACCGATCATCCCCGCAAGGCCGCCGAGGAGCAGCATCCCGAGCACGCCGACCCATTCCGACCAATGCGTCAGGAATCCGTAGACGATGGCGATGGGGACGAAGAAGAAGACCCCCGTCCCGAACAGCCAGGCTTCGACTTTCATGGCCCGATCCTCTCGGTTCGCTCCACCAATGCATCAATACCCATTAGCGCCTCACCACCGAGAGTAGACCCAGGAGGATCGGGCGAGATAGGCCTCGCGTCAGCGCCGCGCGGCGAGGGCTGAGGCGAGCGCGCTGGCCGAGGTCGCGGAGCTGTCGATCCGCCAGTCGACTTCCTTGTTGTAGTCGAACCAGACGAAGCCGGTGATGTCGGTCTGCCCGTTGAGGTAGGAGACGAGGGCCGTGTTCCAGGCGGCCTTGGAGCCGCCCGCCTCGGCGGAGGCGGTCTCGGCGATGATGATCGGCTTCCCCGGGGCCACGTTGCGGAGCTGGCTCAGCCCGTCGCCAAACAGGGCCGACGGCGTGGTCCACGAGCTCCACGAGGCGGCCGTGCCCCAGTTGTAGCCGTCGAGCGCCACAGTGTCCACGTAGCCGGCGCCCGGATACAGGCCCGTGAGCGGGGTCGAGCCCCAGTACGGCACGTTCGGGCTCCACACCCACTGGACGTTGGTGGCGCCGGTGGAGGCGATGACGTCGTGCACGTGCCGCCACGCCGCGGCGTAGTCGCCCGCCTGGTTCCCGTTGACCGACTCTGACCACGGGTACCAGTTGCCGTTCATCTCATGGGCGAAGCGGAGCATGACCGGCTTGCCCCAGGACGCGAGCGCCGTGCCCCACGAGCGGATGTACGAGTCGAAGTTCCCGGCGGCGATGTTCTTGAGCGAGTAGGCGGGCTGGTCCACGCCGTTGCCCGACCACAGCCAGGGCTCCCATGTCACGAGGCTCGTCGCACCGCGGGAGGCGACGGCGTTGAGGTCCGCGATCGGGGCAGCCTGGGAGAAGTCCTTGTACGAAAGGACGATCGAGGGGTTCTCGTTGACGAGGGCCGCGACTTGGTCGAGCTCGCTGCTCGCCTGCGGCCCTCCCGGCGTCCCCACGCCGAAGCGCAGCCGAGCCGAGCTGATCGAGGGGGTTGCCGCCGTCGTCGTCCTTGCCGCCGTCTTGAGCGGGCTCGCGAGGAGGGGCGACGACGCGCCCGCCGCCTGCGATTCGGCCGTCGTCGACGCCGGGCTGTAGGTGACGGCGTAGGACGCCGATGCGGAAAGGTGCCGCACGGTCGCCTTCACGAGCACGCTCGCGCTCGCCGCGGTCGTCGGAGGGATGGTGACGGCGGCGGCGAAGGAACCGCCATCGTCCGTGGTGAACGGAACGCTCGCTGTCCCCGCTGCGAGCGTCCCGTCCGTCCCGCGGGCGAACCCGGTCCCGGTGACCAGGACCTCCGCCCCCGCCGGGCCCGAGGCCGCGCTCAGCGCAATCCCCGGTCGTCCAGCCGCCTGTGTAGGCGAGGCGATCCCGAACAGGACCGCCAAGGCCAGGACAAGTGCGGACACCACGGGTCCGGCCAGCCTCTTCTTGAGCACGTCTACTCCCCCAGCTCGGCGAGAAGAGGCCCGGCAGGGTGCTGTCCGCTCGCCCCCATGCGGTCGAGCGGCATGGCCTCCACCGACGATCCTCGCAGGAGCCGCGCGGATGGGCAGCCGGGTTCGGCGAATCTTTGGGAGATCCTTGCTTTGCCCGTCGAGGTACTCAGTACTCGTTCTTGATGACGAAGTAGGAACCGCGGATCGTTCCGGCGAGCTTCGACTTCTGGCGGGCGAACTTGAACTGGGCGGCGAGCTCCTCGGGGACCTCCATCCCGTCGGAGAGCTTGAATCCCACGGCCCGCTTCCCGCCGTCGTCGACGGTGTACATGACGTTGATGGAGAGGCCGTTCTCGTAGAAGACGTACGTCATCCGGATGTTCTCGACCTGGAAGGCCGAAGCCTCGAGGGGTGTGGAGGAGATGACGAGGTCCCGTTCCTCCTTGAGGATCCGGTGCACCCAGTCGATCGTCTCCTGGGCCTCACTCGCCGGAACCACGGTGAAGTCGTGGTCGTACTTGTTCTTGAAGTAGCGGGCCTCGTTCGCCCGCAGGCCGGCGAGGGCGTCCGCCACGGGGGAAGATTCCAGCCCAGTGGTCGAGACATTCGTGAAATCCACGGTGTAGGACATGGCAGGAGGCTACCGCAGCGCCTTCGTTTCCGGGGGCTACGAGACTCCGAGTCCTTCGCGGGCCAGATCGTGGAGGAGCTGGTAGTAGCTCGAGAGCGCTAGCGGAGGCGACTGATGCAGGTCCTCGAACGTGGCCCCCGGCCGATCCACGCGGTACAGCGCCAGGATCGCCCGGTCCTCCTCATCGTCATCGAGGGCGTGGTATGCGCCCAGCGGCCGCTCCGCCATGAGCGCCTCCGCGTACTGGTCGAGCCGATGATCCGGCATCGGGTTCCCCGCCCGATGCCACGCGTGGACCACCTCGTGCCTTGCGTCTATTCCCAACATCGCCGTCTCCCCCTGTTCCCCGTTTCTGGCTGACCTCTCAGGTGCCGGCTCCTCCACTGTCCCAATCGGCCGTACTCAGAAACCACACTTGTCCGTACTCGAATCGGCCCGGCCCCGACTACTTCCCCTGAGTCCGCGCCTTGAGTGCTTCCGGGATCAGGGCGCGCACCGCCTCCGGCTGGTCAGAGAGGACGACGACGTCCACTCGCCGGTTCTGCTCGTGCTCGGCCTCGGTCTGGTCTGGGTTGGAGGGGCGGGAGGAACCGTACCCGGTGGCACCGACCCGGGGCCCCGGCAGGCCATCGCGCTCCACCATGTAGCGCAGCACCTTGGTGGCCCGCTCCGACGAGAGTTCCCACACCGAGGGGTAGCCCGTGATGAGGTTGGCGGCGTGGCCCTCGACCGAGACCTCTAGGGTCGTCGGCACGACGACGGGCGTGACGGCGTCGAGCACCTGGTTCGCCCGCACGGTGAGGTCCGAGCTGTCCGGCTGGAAGAAGGTCTGCGAGCCCACGAGCTTCACGGTGAGTCCGCGCTCGTCGATCTGGAACTGGACGTCCTGCTGGATGCCGCGCTCGGCGAGCCGCGCCTCCATCTGCTTCTCGAGCGACGTCAGCCGGTCCACCTCCTTGAGGGCGAGGTCGAGATTGGCGAAGCCCTCCGCGTCCTTGTTCGCCTGATCCGGCGGGACGACAGTGCCGTTCGCGGTGTCGATCTTCTGGGTCACCGTGGTGCCGAATCCCGTCGCGAGGGAGTTCCGCAGCTTCTCGAACTTGTTCTGGTCCACCGTGGACATCGCGAACAGCACCACGAAGAGGCAGAAAAGGACCGTGATCATGTCCATATAGGAGACCGCCCAGCGCTCGTCGACGTGGAACGGCGCGGGCTTCTTGAGCGGACGACGACGGCGCGGGCTCACGCTGCCGACCTCACGTTCTCCTTCGCGTCCGCCTTCCCCTTGCCCTTGAAGTGGTGGTCCGGGACCATCGCCCGCAGCCGGTCCGCGAGCAGCATGGGCTGCGCGCCCTCCTGGACCGCGAGGATGCCCTCCATGACGAGCGTCATCCGCTCGACCTCGAGCTCGCTCAGCCTGGTGATGCGCGCCGAGAAGGGGAGCCAGATGAAGTTCGCGGAGAGCAGGCCCCACAGCGTCGCGACGAATGCGCTCGCGATCATCGGGCCCAGACTCGTGGGGTCCGAGAGATTCTCGAGGACGTGGGTCAGCGAGACCACCGTTCCGATGATGCCGATCGTCGGCGCGTACCCGCCGAGGGCCGCGAAGAACCGCGCGTTGGCGTGGTCTGCCCGCGATCGCGTGCCGATCTCGTCTTCCATCATGGTCCGCAGCTCGTCGGCGTCGGTTCCATCGGCCACGTTCTGGAGCGCTCGGGCCAGGAAGGGATCGTCGGTGTCGCCCGCTTCCGACTCGAGCGCGAGGAGGCCCTCGCTCCGGGCCTTCTCCGCGAGAGCGATGACCTTGTCGATGCTCTCCTGGGGCTTTGACGGCTTTCCGATGAGCGCCTTCGGGATCGCCTTGAAGGCCTGGACGGTGTCCTTGAGCGTGTTCCCCGCAAGGCCGACGGCCAGCGTCGCGCCGAAGACGAGGATCATCGGCGGCGGCAGGAGCAGCGCGGTGACGCTCGCGCCCTCCATCGTCACGATCGCGACGACCGAGCCGAACGCGAGGAGCAGGCCGATGATGACTGAAGGATCCATGGCCCCTCCTACTCCGGATCCGGCACAACGGTGAGGTGCTGGCCCTCCACGACAGGCAGCGCCCGGGCCGTCGCCAGGACGTGCGCCTTGTAGCGCGCGATGAGGTCGATGACGTCCAGAAGGCTTTCCCGCACCACGTACGTGGTGCCCTCGATCATCACGAGCGTCGTGTCAGGGTTCTCCTGAATGCGCTCGATCAGATCGGGGTTGACCGCGAAGCGGGACCCGTTGAGGCGGGTGACAACGATCATGGAGCCGTTTCTGGTGGAGGTGCAGCTGAGCTTTCCCTCTCACCTATCGGCTGCGGGACGGGGGGCGTTAGCCGTGGCGGGCTCCCCCGCCGCGCTCCTGCCCGCCAACCCTTGCTTGCCGGGACGGGCTGGCGGGTAATGGAGCTACCGGAACTGTCGAAGAACGCAAAGGTCGCACGATGACAACCACACTCACGAAGCCCGACCTCAAGACCGTCGCCGAAGTAGCCGCCCAGCTCCGCGTGGACTCCGTCCGCTCGAGCACAAGCGCCGGATCCGGCCATCCGACGTCGTCGATGTCTGCCGCGGATCTCCTCGCCGTGCTGATCAGCAGACACCTGCGCTACGACTGGGGCAGCCCTGAGAATCCGCGCAATGATCACCTCGTCTTCTCGAAGGGCCACGCGTCCCCGCTGCTGTATTCGGTGTTCCGCGCGGTGGGCGTGGTCGGTGAGGACGAGCTGCTGAACGGCTACCGCCGCTTCGACCAGCGCCTCGAAGGGCACCCAACCCCCGAACTGCCGTGGGTCGACGTCGCCACGGGGTCCCTCGGCCAGGGCCTCCCCGACGGGGTCGGCATAGCCCTTGCCGGCAAGTACCTCGACAAGCTTCCCTACCGCGTCTGGGTCCTGTGTGGCGACAGCGAGTTCGCCGAGGGGTCCATCTGGGAGGCGCTCGACAAGGCCTCGCACTACAAGCTGTCCAACCTCGTGGCCATCCTCGACGTCAATCGCCTCGGGCAGCGAGGCGAGACCGATCTCGGCTGGGACACCGAGGCCTACCGGCGCCGGGCCGAGGCGTTCGGCGCACGGGTCCTGGTCATCGACGGCCACGACCTCGACGCGATCGACGAGGCGTTCACGACGGCGGAGGACACCTCGGGCGAACAGCCCACCCTGATCATCGCCAAGACCGTGAAGGGGAAGGGCTTCTCCGAAGTCGAGGACAGCCCCGACTGGCATGGCAAGCCGTTCCCCGAGGACATGGCCGAGCGGGCGATCAAGGAGCTCGGCGGCGAGCGCGACGTCCAGGTCCGCGGCCCCCGCCCGGAGTCGGACGACGGCGGCCTGCCGGCCCGGGGGCAGGCCACGTCGCCCGAGCTTCCGCGCTACTAGGTCGGCGAGAAGGTGGCGACCCGGAAGGCCTACGGCGAGGCGCTGGCCGCGCTGGGAGCGGCTGATCCCGCCGTCGTCGCCCTCGATGCCGAGGTGAGCAACTCGACGTACGCCAACAAGTTCGCGGGCGAGTTCCCGGACCGCTACTTCGAGATGTTCATCGCGGAGCAGCAGCTGGTCGCCGCCGCGACGGGGCTGGGTGTGCGGGGCTACAAGCCGTTCGCGTCGACGTTCGCGGCGTTCCTCACCCGCGCCTACGACTTCATCCGGATGGGCGCCATCTCCCGCGCGGACCTGCGGCTCTCGGGCTCGCACGCCGGCGTCGAGATCGGGGCGGACGGCCCCTCGCAGATGGCGCTCGAGGACCTCGCGATGCTCCGCGCGGTCCACGGTTCCACGGTCCTCTACCCGAGCGATGCGACAAGCGCGGCAGCGCTCGTGGCGCAAATGGCCTCACTCAGCGGGGTCAGCTACCTCCGCACCACGCGCGGCGCGTACCCGGTGCTCTACGGACCCGAGCAGGACTTCCCTGTGGGCGGCTCGAAGACGCTGAGGGAGGGCGACGACGTCCTCCTCGTGGGCGCGGGCGTCACCTTGCATGCGTGCTTGGCTGCGGCCGACCAGCTCGAGGACGAGGGGATCCATGCCCGCGTCATCGACTGCTACTCGCTCAAGCCGATCGACCAAGCGGGGCTGCGCGCGGCGTCGGAGGCGACCGGCGGGCGGATCGTCGTCGTCGAGGACCACCATCCGGAAGGCGGCCTGGGCTCCGCCGTCGTCGACGCCCTCCTCGGTGCCGGCCAGACGACGCTCCAGCTCAAGCACCTCGCGGTGCGGGGAATGCCCGGTTCGGGAACTGGCGAGGAACTCATGGCCTGGGCTGGCATCGACGCGAACGCGATCGCCGACGCCGCGAGGGGCCTGGCGAAGAAGGGCTGACCCTCTTCCCTTCCCTCCCTGCGCCAATTGTCGGGTTATTGCCGGTGGCGGACGCCTTTACCGGCGATAACCCGACAATTCCGGGAGTTCGGTGAGCGTCCTGACGCGAGGCGCCCTGCCATCGTGGCGAGCGTCGTTGTGGCGCTGCGCGTGCTGCTTCGCTGATTCCCTCTCGCCGAAGACACGGCCTTCGTGGTGGGCCTCGCACAGGCTCAAGTACGCCTTCCCGTCAGACCCGAAGATCGGCATGACGAGAGCACCTCCGAGCGCCTTCATCGGATGCTTCCCCATCACTCCCCCATCGCTCCACCGCTAGGACTGGGTTACCCCCGAGGCCTATCGGCGAACCACCGTCCTGAGGTGCTCGAGCAGAGCCTGCTCCGGGTCGCCCGTGTGCTCCGCGACGAGCTCCTTGAGGCGGGCCTTGGAATCGACGCCCAGTTCCTGCGCTTCCAGCAGATGCTGGATGATCCAGAGCGAGCGGTAGTGGGCCTCGGCGGCGGCGTCGAGGACCGGAAGTGGGTGATCGGATTCAGACATGCCGACGATCGTAGAAATAGACAGAACGCTCTGTCCAGTTGGGATTGAGGCGGCCGTCACAATCCTGCACGCCGTACTACCCTCATGTCCATGTCCGAATTCCGCCACTTGGCAGTCCCCATCGCACTGCCCGCGCGCGACGTGGCCTCGTTCGCCGGCAACCCCGTCAACCTGCCCAGCTGGGCCGCCGGGCTCGCAGGCGGCGTGCGCTCCGAGGGCGGGCGGTGGATCGCCGCTTCGCCGATGGGCGACGTCGAAGTCCGCTTCGTGGGCGACGTCGCCGCCGGAATCCTGGACCACGAGGTCACGCTGCCCACGGGCGAGACCGTGCTGAACCAATTCCGGATCCTGGACGACGGCGGCCGCAGCCTCGCGATCTTCCACCTCCGGCGAGAACCGGGTGTCACGGATGAGGCATTCGAGAGCGACGCGGCGGCGGTCCAGCAGGATCTCGAGACGCTCAGGCGAGTGCTCGAGCAGAAGGCGTAGCAGACCCACGCCAACGCCGAGGTCGGGCCCCCTGACGCCGACTTCGGGCCCCGTCAGACCGAGGTCGGGCCCCCTGACGCCGAAGTCGGGCCCCGTCAGACCGAGGTCGGGCCCCCTGACGCCGAAGTCGGGCCGGGTCAGACCGAGACCGGGGCGGGTGCGCCAGAACCTCAACGCCACCTGACCCGACCTCAACGCCACACCACCCGACCTCGGCGCCCCACCACCCGACGTCGGCGGGACACGGCCCGACGTCGGCGGCACACCACCCGACCTCGGCGGCACACGGCCCGACGTCGGCGGCACACGGCCCGACGTCGGCGGGGCTTGGTGTCAGGCGCGCCGGGCCGACGAGGCGGGCCGGGCCATCTGGGCCGCGATCGACTGCACCGCTTTGCCGTATCGGGCCAGGTCCTCGGGAGACGGCCGCACCCCCACGAGCGAGACGCCGACGGCGAATCCGGGCGACGACGC
>NZ_JBQCGQ010000316.1:0-5518 GCF_051955515.1 Sinomonas sp. | reverse complement strand
GGTTCGGCGGTGACGGTCGACGTCGTGCGCTGGTTGGACCATAACGACATCCCTGCCGCCGGCGCGAACCTGAAATGGATGCGCGACGACATTGAGGAGGTCCTCCGGTCCGCCGATCCCCGCGTTCAGGTCCTTGTCCGCTCGAACGATTGATCGCAAGGGCGACTCCGCGCATTCACATATTGACAGTTTTGAAAACTCCATCACTGAACTGTCGCGACATAAATCCACCAAGTGGAGGGAACGTCCAGAAGGCGGCTTTAGACTTCGGCGCAGGGACAGAGACGCGCCAGGAACGCGTCATGGTAATGGGGGCAGTATGGCAATTCAGTCTATTCAGGCGTCTTATCGGGGACGTCGTCTCGGGATTCCGGCTCCGACGACCCCCATCAGGTTGGGAGTCGTGGATGACCACGAGGCCATTCGGATGGGTGTTATCGGCGCCGCTCTTCGCGATGCGGCGAGCGCGGAACGGCCGGTCTTCGTGACCAAGGACGCTCCCACCGTGGACGCCCTCATCGGGGCCGGTCGGGACGTCTGCCAAGTCGTGGCTCTCGACCTCTCTCTGGGAGATGGGTCGAGCCCCGCCATGAACGTTCACCGTCTCCGTGCCCACGGCTGCAAGGTCATCCTCTTCTCGCTGGCCGATGACCCGGACGCGCTGAAAGATGCACTCTCTGCAGGCGCTTCCGGCTATGTCCGCAAGGCGGAGCGGACGTCGAAGCTGCTGGACATGGTCCGGGACGTCCATGCCGGGCGCGAGGTTCTCTGCCGGGAATTCGCAGCGGTTCTCGACGACGATCATGAATTCTCGCGGAACACCCTCACTGAGAAGGAGCAGGAAGCGGTGGGCCTCTACGCCTCAGGCCTCAACATCGAAGCGACGGCGGCAAGGATGGGCTGCAGCCCGGCAACGGCCAAGACGTACGTGGACCGAGCAAAAGCCAAGTACCAGGCCCAGAACCGGCCAGCGACGCAGAAGGTGCATCTCTTCATCAACGCGATCAAGGATGGGATCCTGCCGCCGGTCATTCCCGGAACCCGCTGATGGCCGCGGCCGTGCGTGACGAGAGCCACCGCGCGGCCGCCGAGGCTGTCATCTCGAGGTCAATTGCTGTGTTCGCCCTCGTTCTGTGCGCTCAGGGAGTCGACGACGTCCTCGACGACCTGCCCGGACTTGCCCCCTGGTGGGACATGCTCTTCGGCGGGGGCGCAGCGATAACCATCCTGTGGGCCGCGGCGGCGAGCGTGCGGGGCCGCGTTGACCGCTGGGCATTGGGCGGTTTCGCCGTGGTGATAGCCGGGGGCCTCCTGACCTGGTCAGGCGCACATCCGGTGCCCGAGTCGGGGCCTCCGTGGCTCTGGCACGTACTCTCTCTGGCCACGGCTTGCCTCGCGGGCGCGGCGGGCATCAAGGGCGCGGCTCTTTACGCGGTGTCGACCTCCATTCTGTTCGCCCTGGTCCGGCACTCACCGTCAGGCGGCTCGGCGAGCTGGGATGTCGCGGCTGAGGATGCGGCTTATGCGGCAATGGTCGGCATCGCTGTCGCAGTGGCGATTCACGCGATCCGTCTGGGGGCGGAGCGAGCGGATACCGCTGAGGCGCACGCTGTAGCCGCCTACAAGGAATCGGCAGGAGCGCGAGCACAGCTGATCGAGCGCCATCGTCTGGGGGCCATCCTCCACGATTCTGTGATGTCGGCCCTCGTTGCGGCTGCGCAGGCAGTGACCCCCGAGCAGCGCTGTGGAGCTGCTCGGGCAGCACGTGAAGGGATGAGGCGGCTTGAGGAATACGCGGCGACGGAGCCGGCTCGAAGTCCGGTGCACCTCGTTGAGCTGCCCTCGCGCCTACAGGCGGTCGCTGAGAACCCGGCCTTCCTCCCCGTGGACATCTTCTCTGCACTTCCCGGCGACAGTCCTCTGACCCTCCCTGCCACAGTCGCCGATGCCTTGCTTGAAGCCACGTTCACCGCGCTCGATAACGCAAGCCGTCACTCCAGGGCCTCGCGCGCAACCATTTCGATTCGTGTGGTCGGCGGGCGATTGCGAGTTGAGATAGCCGACGACGGGCGCGGCTTTGACCTCGGGTCGGTACCCCCGCGTCGACTCGGGATCAGGGTGTCGATCATCCAAAGGGTTGTGGGCACTGGCGGACGCGCAGAGGTCGCATCGGTTCCAGGCGAGGGAACCAAAGTACTTCTTGAGTGGGTGGTGGAAGAGCAGTGACCCGCTCGATCCCCACCACCTTCCTGATCGTCTTGGCTGGCGCCTTCGCCGCTCTGCAGATCGTCTTGGGAACAGCCTCGCTAGATGGCAACTCGCAGCCCGAAGCGAGCATCTCAGCCATGGTCATCTACTCGCTCTTGCTGATCCTTTCGCTCCTTCCCCACGAAGGGCCTCTTCCGGCAGCCACGTCACTCGCTGCCGTTGTGGGCTCGGGGCTGATTACCGCCCTCGTGCAATTTGGGCTGCCCCGTAGTGACTGGCCGGGTTATGCCGCGTGGCACCCGGCGGCCCTCCAATGCCTTCTGGTGGTGTTGGCGATGCGTGGACGGCCCGGGTTTGCGGCGGCGGGGTGCCTCCTCTTCTCGACGGTGACGATCATCTGGTCACTGAACACCGCGTCGGGGCTCGAAGAGGGTTTGCAGATGTGCATGGCCCCGGTGCTGTTCGTCGCGACAGCTGTCACGTTGGCGCGATTCCTCACCCTCAACGACCTTCGCGCCGAGTCGAAGACAAGACAGGCCCTCGCCCTCCTCGATGAGGCCGCACGAGCGCGGGCTCGCGCCGTGGAGGCCGCCGGATGGGTCCACGAGGTGAGGGACATCGCTTCCCCGGCCCTCGCTGTTGCTGCCGATCCACGCATAGAACTCGATGAGCAGACCCGGCGTCGCATGCTCGAGACCGAGGCCGCGCTGAGGGATCGGGTCCGTGGCGGCTCGCTGGCGATCCCCGAAGTCCTTCGACACGTCTCCTTTGCCCGGTCGCGGGGAATCGTTGTCCATCTGCTCGATGACCGTGACGCTGTTCCGGATGAGCGGGAACTCATGGCGCTCATCGAGACGCTGGACACGCTCGTACCCGGCTTGAAGAGTCCGGGAACCCTCACCGTCAGAGCTCGCCCGGTCGGCAAAGGGCCTTCAATCACCATCGTCTTTTCCCCGAATGAGCCCGGAGATTCCGTCTACCTGGAGCTCTGACCGAGGATGAATCACTCCCCCAGCAGATTCGCCGCCAACGTCGCCGCGATGAATTCCCCATATCTCTCAGCACCCCAGCCTCGCTTGAGGACCAAGCTCTCGTAAAGCTCCGCCGTCGTACACGCGAACATGACGTCCGCCGCGGCCTCAGCACCCAACCCAGCCCGAAGCAGGCCTCGGCCCACCAGCTGCCGTGCGTTGTGGAGCATGCGGCGGTACCGCGCGTCGTCGATCTCGCGCAGGAGGTCCGCCATGCCGGGGTGGCCGCTGGCGGCGGCGTCGCGGATGAGGAGGACGATCGGAGCGCCGATCGGGCTGATCTCGGCGGTGAAGCGGCCGAACTGGTCCATGAGCGCGCGGGGATCCGTGGCGGTGAGCTGGGCCCGGTCCGAGCGTTCCTCCGCGGGCGGCCCGCCTGCGCCCAGGAGGCTCTGCTCCTGGATAGCCCTGACCAGGCCCGGCTTCCCGCCGAAATTCTTGTACACCGACTCTGGCGAGACGCTGGCGGAGCGAGCGATCTCGGCGATCGTCGTGGCCCCATACCCCTTGTCGAGGAAGAGCTCGCGCGCCGTGGCAAGGACGTTCCGTCGTGCTTCTTCGGCGAGGGCGCGGCGGCGCGAGGCATCGTAGGCGCGCGCCTTCCCCGCGCGCTCTCCCCCATTGACCGCCGAACTCACCGGATCTACACTCCAATCAATACAGCGAGCTGTATCCAAATAATCCTAGCGCCCACCCCTCTCATTCCGGAGCCCACCATGCAATCTGATGGCGGCCTCGGCCGCCTCCCCGAAGGGCCCGTCCGGCGCATGTTCGCCGCGGCCACCCAGCACGATCTCGACGCCATGGTCCTCGAATTCGCCGAGGACTACGAGAACATCACTCCCGTTCACCCGGCCCGCAGCTTCCGAGGACGGGACCAGGTCCGCTCGAATTGGTCGTCCCTCTTTGCCGGCATTCCGGACCTTGCCCTCGAGGTCCACGATGTCGCCGTCGACCCCGAGGGAAAGGTCTGGATCGAGTGGAGTTCCGCGGGAACCCGCCGCGACGGGGTTCGCATCGAGCAGGCCGGCGTCGCCATCTTCACGGTGCGCGACGACAAACTCGCCGTGGTGCGCTTCTACCTCGAGCCCGTCGAATACGACTCCGGCGACGTCAATGCCGCCGTCCGCTCCGTCACCGCCGTGCAGGCTCCGGCGCCTTCCGCGCCATGATCCTGGTGGTTGGCGGCACCGGCCGCCTCGGCTCGGCCTTGGTTCCCCTTATCAAGGACGACGGCGAGCCCGTCCGCATCTTCGCGCGCGGCGCCTCGCTGCCGTTCCCCGAGCGAGCGGACGACGGCGTTGAGCTCCTCCGCGGCGACCTCGCCTCTGCCGCGGATTGCGCCCGCGCGGTGGAGGGATGCACCAAGGTGGTCTTTGCGGCCTCTGGCTTCGGCTTGAAGAAGGGCGGCAATCCGCGGAGCGTCGATCGTGACGGGGCGCTGCAGTTGATTGATGCTGCGGTGAAAGCCGGGGTGGAACACTTCGTGATGATGTCCATGCACGGGGCGGCGCCGGATGGGCCGATCGAATTCCTCCGCATGAAGGCGGCCGCCGAGGAAGCCCTGCGGAGTTCGGGCCTCGTCTGGACGACGATCCGCATGGGCGCCAATCTCGACCAATTCCTTGTCACCATGTCCGAATCCCTGCCGACGAAGGGACGCGTCGTCGTCTTCGGCTCCGGCCAAGCGCCGGTCACGTTCACCTCGACCGCGGATGCTGCCGAATTGGTGCGGCGTGTTCTGCGGGAGGGATCGCTGAAAGGCCAAACGGTTGAATGGGGCACCGAGACGCACACCTTCAACGAGCTCGCGGACGCGCTACTGGCGGGAGCCCCGAATGCGACGGTTCAGCGGATTCCGCTGCCCGCGCTCAGGGTGATGTCCGTCGCCGCTCGACCCGTCTCGCCATTCCTGGCCCGAATGTCGAAAGCCGCCCTCTGGATGAACGGCGGCGGGGCCGAGTTCGACGTTCGAGCGGGACGGGAGCTGTACCCGGACATTCCCGTGGTGGGGTTGAGGCAGTTGGCGGGGTGAGGAGTTTCAGCCGTTCAAGAGATTCAGAATGCCGGTCGAATAGTTGTTGATCATGTCCTCAAGACGGGGGTATTCGGTCTTGATGGTTCTTGGGTTGGGCCTCTTGCTCTCGTTCCACATGAGGTCCGCAAACGCATCTGGCGAGTCACGGCTCTGAAGCATCGATTCGCCGGGTTGCAGATACTCGGCCTCGGGCGCGTGAAACGGCCAGTCCGTTGTGAGAACGGGCAGTCCCATGACGAGG
>NZ_JBQCGQ010000315.1:0-7989 GCF_051955515.1 Sinomonas sp. | reverse complement strand
CCCTTTCGGTATCAGAGCGGGGGAGGGGGGCGGGAGGCAACAGACGGCCGCCACCGACGGGTGCGGGCCGTCGCAAGGGGTTGATCAGGCCTGGGCCTTGGCGATGAAGTCCACGGCGTCACCGACGGTCGAGAGGTTCTTGACCTCCTCGTCGGGGATACGAACTCCGAACTTCTCCTCGGCGTTGACCACGATGGTCATCATCGAGATCGAGTCGATGTCGAGATCGTCGGTGAAGGACTTGTCCAGCTGGACAGCCTCGGGCGCCAGGCCGGTCTCCTCGTTGATGATCTCGGCCAGGCCGGCGAGGATCTCTTCGTTGCTAGCCATGTCGGCTCCTTTTCTCGATCGCCGGCTCTCGCCGGCTGGCTGGGCAAGCCGCTTGTGCGGCTTGGCTTCTGGCGCCGCGGGCGGTGGTACCCGAAGCGCCGTGGAACTAGGGGAGGGTGATGACCTGAGCGCCGAACACGAGCCCGGCACCGAAACCGATCTGGAGCGCGAGCTTGCCGCTCAGTTCGGGGTTCTCCAAGAGGAGTCGGTGCGCGGCGAGCGGGATCGACGCCGCCGAAGTGTTGCCGGCGTCCGCGATGTCGCGGGCGACGACGACGCTCTCGGGCAGCTTGAGCTGCTTGACCATCTCGTCGATGATACGCATGTTGGCCTGATGCGGCACGAACGCGGCGAGGTCTGCGGGCTCGATTCCAGCGGCGTCGAGTGCGCGCTTGGCCACCTTGGCCATCTCCCAGACGGCCCAGCGGAACACGGACTGCCCGTCCTGCCGCAGGGTCGGCCAGATCTTGGCCTCGGTCCCGAGCACAGCTGCGGCGTTGCCGGCGCCATCCCTCTCGGCCTCTTCAGAGAGGTCCCGGACGTCAAGGAGCGAATGGGTCATCCCGATGGTGTTCCACTTGCTGCCATCGGAACCCCAGACCGACGGGCCGATGCCCGGTGTCTCCGAACGGCCGACGATCACGGCACCTGCGCCGTCGCCCAGGAGGAACGAGATGCTCCGCTCCGAGTTGTCGATGAAGTCGCTGAGCTTCTCGACGCCGACGACAAGCACGTACTCCGCTGCGCCCGACCTTACAAGGGCGTCCGCCTGGGCGACGCCGTAGCAGTAGCCGGCGCATGCAGCGGAGATGTCGTAGGCGGGCGCAGGAGTTGCGCCGAGCCGATCGCACAGCAGCGCTGCCGCGGAGGGGGTGGCATAGGGATGCGTCACGGTCGAGACGATGACGGCACCCAGCTGTGCGGCCTCGATGCCAGCCTTGGCGATCGCCTCCTGAGCGGCGCCCTCGGCCATGTCGATGAGGTCCACGTCGGCCGGTGCGCGATGGCGGGTGACGATGCCCGTGCGCTGCCGGATCCATTCATCGGACGAGTCGATCCACTGGCACACGTCGTCGTTCGTGACCTCGACTGACGGGCGGTAGGCGCCGATGCCGAGGATCCGCGAGTGCTGGTGGACCGGGGCCTGGCGAAGGGTTGGGGTGCTCATACTGGCTCCTCTTCCGTGGAGGCGGCCTGTTCTGCATCTGCGGCGAAGAGCTCGAGGGCCGCCGAGAGGTCCGAGGGCGTCTTGACGGCAACGGTCTTCACCCCGGGGAGCCCGCGCTTGGCGAGGCCTGCGAGTGTGCCCGCGGGAGCGAGCTCGATGAGCCCGGTGACGTTGAGGGACTTGAGCGTCTCCATGCACAGATCCCAGCGGACGGGCCGCGAGACCTGAGCCACGAGGCTGGCAACAGCAGCCGAGCCCGAAGCGATCTCGCGGCCATCGTGGTTGGACAGCAGGGGAACGGTCGGGTCTTCGACGGACAGGCTGGGACGCAGCTCCTCGAGCGCGGAGACCGCAGGGGCCATGTGCTGAGTGTGGAAGGCGCCGGCGACCTTGAGCGGAATGACACGCGCCTTCGCTGGCGGATTGGCGGCGAGGGCTGCGAGCTGCTCAAGTGTTCCGGCGGCCACGATCTGCCCGCCGCCATTGACGTTGGCGGCGGTCGCTCCAACCGCCTCGATGGCCCGCTGGACCTCTTCGGGGTCGCCTCCAAGCACGGCCGTCATGCCCGTGGGGGTGACCGCTGCGGCTTTGGCCATCTCGCGGGCACGGAGGCCCACGAACTTCATCGCGTCAGCTTCGCTCAGCACACCCGCGAGGGCGGTCGCAGTGATTTCGCCGACCGAATGCCCGGCGAGGACCACAGGAAGGGTCGACAGTTCGACATCGAACAGGGTCTTGGCGGCCACGAGGCCCGCGGCGACGATCAGGGGCTGGGCGACCGCCGTGTCCTTGATCGTCTCTTCGTCAGACGTGGTTCCGTGGGCCACGAGGTCGAGGCCGACGACCTCGCCAAGGGCCCCGAGATGCTCGGCGACGGACGGCAGCTCAAGCCACGGGGCAAGGAAGCCCGGCGTCTGGGAGCCCTGTCCAGGGCAGACAATTGCTAGCACGTTTCCAGCTTTCCAAAGGGCGAGCAGTTCCAGCGGTGCCCCCACGCACCAAGCTCCAGAACACGGGTTGTAGGAAGTCTACAACGGGTGGGCGCACGGACCCGGTCACGCGGGTCCAGTTCAGGCTCCTGCCCGCGGTCCGCGGTCCCGTCCCGCTGGGTTGGCGGAGAGCCGTCCGACAACGAGCGCGGTCTGCAGGACGAAGGCCTCGCGGGGGAGCAGGGGGTCCCAGCCCGTCACGTCGCAGACCCGTCGAAGGCGATAGCGGACCGTGTTGGCATGCACGAACAGCTCGCGCGCGGTCGCTTCCAGTGAGTGGCCGAGTTCGAGGTAGGCGCTGAGCGTCTCCACCAGACCGTTGGAGGCGGCGAGGAGGGGGCGGTAGATCTTCTGGACGAGAGCCCGCCGCGCGGCGTCATCGCCGGCAACCACGCGCTCGGGGAGCAGATCGTCCGCGGCGACGGGGCGGGGGGCGTTGGGCCAAGCTCGCGCCGCCGAGAGGCCGGCAAACGCGGCTTGGGCCGACGAACTCACCTCCGGGAGGCTCTCGGCCCGCGGACCGAAGACGACCGGACCCGGAGCGAACAGCTCGCTGAGCCGCGCATACGCCGTCTCGTCGTCCTCGATGCCGCCCAGGATGAGGATCAGGCGTTCCCCTTGGATGCCCACCAGTGCGTCCTTGGCATAGCGCCCGGCGGCGCGGCGCATCTCTCCCACGTAGCTGGGGCTGGGCTCGAGCGGGGAGCTGCCCACCATGACTGCGAAATGCTCCTGGGCTTTCCAGCCGAGGGCCGCGATCCGGGATCGGAGTGCGTCCGTGTTCTCACCGCGCAGGATTGCGTCGACAATGAGGGCTTCGAGCCGCGTGTCCCACGATCCGCGGGTCTCGGCGGCCCGTGCGTAGACGTCGGCCGCCGCGAACGCCACCTCGCGCGAGTACCTCAGGACCGCCTCGCGCAGCGCGGGCTGGTCCTCCTCCGGCGCCAGATGGGGCACCTGCTCCTCGACAACCTCCACGACGATGCGGATGAGCTGGAGCGCCTTCTGGAGGCTGATGGACCGGGTGAGCTCGGTGGGGGCGTTGCCGAAGACGTCAGAGAGCACCCACGAGGGCAGAGTCGGGCGCTCGTACCAGGTCACAAAAGCTGCAATGCCGTTCTGGGCGACGAGACCGAGGGCGGAGCGTTCGTCGGCGCTCAGCCGTCCGTACCAGGGGAGTGCGCGCTCAAGCTCGCGCGTCGTGGTCGTCGAGAGCTGACCGACGCTGCTTCGCAGCTTCTTGAGCGTCTCGGCCTTCGCCGGGGAGACGGTCAGGCGCGCCTTCCGGGTGCCTCCGGCGGCTTGGGGCTGGTGGGGCATGTGAAGAAGCATAGGCTTCCCCCCGCCGTCCCCCGAATTTGTGCGAAGGCTACAAGAAGCCTTCCCGCACAAGGACGACGGCGGCGCCCCCAACGGGGGGGAGCGCCGCCGTCGTCATCGTGTCGGCGGGGCGACGTCGTGCGAGGTGAAGGCTAGCTCTCGCCGCCGGCGTTGCCGGTGGTCCCAGCGTTGACGTCGAGCAGCCGGTACCGCTCGAACGCTTGACGGGGCGCATCCGCGTCGACCTCGCCGCGGCGGGCGAGCATCTGCAGCGCGCGCACCACGACCGAGTGGCTGTCGATGTGGAAGTACCGACGCGCGGCGGCCCGCGTATCAGCGAACCCGAAGTCGTCGGCGCCGAGCGTCGCGAACTCATTCGGGAGGAACTGCCGGATCTGGTCCGGGACCGCCTTCATATAGTCGGTAACCGCGACGATCGGCCCGGTCGCCCCGGCGAGCTGCTGGGTCACGAACGGGATGCGCGGCTCTTGGCCCGGATTCAGGAACGCCTCCTCCTCGGCGGCGAGGCCGTCGCGGCGAAGCTCGTTCCACGAGGTCACGCTCCACACGTCGGCCGAGACGCCCCACTCTTCGGCGAGGATCCGCTGTGCTTCGAGCGCCCACGGAACGGCAACGCCCGAGGCGAGCAGCTGAGTGCGAGGCCCATCGATCTTGGCTGGAGCCAAGAGGTAGATGCCCTTCACCACGCCCTCGACGTCGAGTTCTTCCGGCTCGGCGGGCTGGACGATCGGCTCGTTGTATACCGTGATGTAGTACATGACGTTCGGATCTGGGTGGTTCCCGCCGTACATCCGCTCGATGCCCGACTTCACGATGTGGCCGATCTCGTACCCGTAGGCGGGGTCGTAGGTCACGACCGCCGGGTTCGTCGAGGCGAGAAGCGGCGAGTGCCCGTCGGCGTGCTGCGTTCCTTCGCCGGTCAGAGTGGTCCGGCCGGCGGTCGCGCCGATAATGAAGCCGCGGGCCATCTGGTCTGCCGCAGCCCAGATGCCGTCGCCCGTGCGCTGGAAGCCGAACATCGAGTAGAAGACATACACCGGGACCAAGGTCTCGCCGTGGGTCGCGTACGACGTGCCCGCCCCCGTGAAGGCCGCGACCGAGCCGGCTTCGTTGATGCCCGCGTGGAGGATCTGGCCCTGAGGAGCTTCCTTGTATGCGAGGACGAGGTCGCGGTCCACCGAGAGGTAGTTCTGGCCCTTGGGGTTGTAGATCTTCGCCGTCGGGAAGAACGCATCCATGCCGAACGTCCTGGCCTCGTCCGGGATGATCGGAACGATTCGCTGGCCGAACTCCTTGTCCCGCATGAGGTCCTTGAGCAGGCGGACGAACGCCATGGTGGTGGCGGCCTGCTGCTTGCCAGACCCGCGCTTGGCCACCTCGTACGCCTTCTCGGACGGGAGTGCGATGCCCTGATGCGGGTCGCGCCGTTCGGGCAGGAAGCCGCCGAGCATCTTGCGCCGATCCATCATGTACTGGATCTCGGGGGAGTCCATGCCAGGGTGGTAGTACGGCGGTGCGTACGGGTCAGCCTCGAGCTGGTCATCGGTGATGGGGATGCGCAGGTGGTCGCGGAAGTCCTTGAGGTCCTGCAGCGTCATCTTCTTCATCTGGTGGGTCGCGTTGCGGCCCTCGAAGTGCGGACCGAGGCCGTACCCCTTGACGGTCATCGCGAGGATGACGCTCGGCTTGCCCTTGAACTCGGTGGCGGCCTTGTATGCGGCGTAGACCTTCCAGTAGTCGTGGCCGCCGCGCTTGAGGTTCCAGATCTGCTCGTCCGAGTAGTCGGCGACGAGCTCCTTCGTCTCCGGCGTCTTGCCGAAGAAGTGCTCGCGGACGAACCCGCCGGACTCGGCCTTGTACGTCTGGTAGTCGCCGTCCAGGGTCTCGTTCATCACCTTGACGAGCTGCCCGTTGTCGTCCTTCTTGAGCAGGGCATCCCACTCGCGTCCCCAGATGACCTTGATGACGTTCCATCCGGCACCCCGGAAGAAGGCCTCGAGCTCCTGGATGATCTTGCCGTTGCCGCGCACCGGGCCATCGAGGCGCTGGAGGTTGCAGTTGACGACGAAGGTCAGGTTGTCGAGGTTGTCATTCGCCGCGAGCTGCAGCAGGCCGCGGCTCTCCGGCTCGTCCATCTCGCCGTCCCCGAGGAACGCCCACACGTGCTGGTCCGACGTGTCCTTGATGCCCCGGTTATGGAGATACCGGTTCGTCTGGGCCTGATAGATCGCATTCATTGGGCCGATGCCCATGGAGACCGTGGGGAACTCCCAGAACTCGGGCATCATCCGGGGGTGCGGGTACGAGGACAGCGCGTGTCCCTTGTGGGACTTCTCCTGTCGGAAGCCGTCGAGGTCCTCCGCGCTGAGGCGACCCTCCATGAACGCGCGAGCGTACATTCCGGGGGAGGCGTGGCCCTGGAAGAAGATCTGATCGCCGCCACCCGGGTGGTCTTTGCCCCGGAAGAAGTGGTTGAAGCCCACTTCGTAGAGCGTTGCGGCACCCGCGTACGTCGAAATGTGTCCGCCCACCCCGATGCCCGGCCGCTGTGCGCGGTGCACCATGATGGCGGCGTTCCACCGCATATAGGCGCGGTAGCGTCGCTCATATTCTTCGTTGCCCGGGTACTCGGGCTCCTGGTCCGCGGGGATCGTGTTAACGAAGTCGGTCGTGGTGACCATCGGAACGCCTACGCTGCGCGAGCCTGCCCGCTGGAGGAGACTGCGCATGATGTACTGCGCGCGTTCGGTGCCCTGTGATTCGATCAGGGCGTCAAGAGACTCGATCCACTCGGAGGTCTCTTCGGGGTCGCGGTCCGGCAGCTGATTCGTCAGGCCGCTGAGGATGTGCGAGGTTTCCTCTCCTACAGACACGTCCAACCTCTCTTCGAGCCCGGAGGACCGGAGCTGGTGGCTGCCGGACGTCGGGCAATATCGTCGCTGGGCCTCAACGTTCAGGCCCGTTTTCGTGTAAGCGCTCCTTCAGGCGGCCGGGTTCCCCGGCCAGAGCAGCGGCGCGCTCCCTGTCACTCTAGTCGCGTCGGAGGTGCCCGCGCAGCGCGTGCGCTTGATGCTACGGGCCAAACGGTGTTGGCTTATACATACATTCCGCGTGCGAGCAGGTGCCGGGAGCAGGCGCACTCATGGAAGGCGCACTGATTCCGGGGCCTGCGAACATGGGGTGTAGACGAAACGCGCGAGGAGGAAAGAACGTGGGCGAGACCGACACCGCCGCAGGGAGCAATGTGGCGGGGCGATTGGGTTTCAAGGACGGAGACCTGATCCAGGAGTTCGGCTACGACGAGGACGTCGACTTCGATCTCAGGGAGGCGATCGAGGGCGCGGTGGGCTCCGAGCTCCTCGACGAGGACGATCATGACGTCGTGGATGCTGTCCTCGTGTGGTGGCGTGACGGCGATGGCGACCTCGTGGACATGCTGGTCGATGCTCAGACAACGCTTGAGGACCACGGTGTGATCTGGCTGCTGACCCCCAAGCAGGGGCGCGATGGACATGTGCCGCCGGTTGAGGTCCAGGAGGCGGCGCCCACTGCTGGACTGCATTCGACCTCGACGGCCGGCGTCTCCAAGGATTGGCACGCGACTCGTCTAGCTCGGAAGAAGTGACCGTTTCCGGACCCGGCGTTCCAGGTGGAGCGCTCGGCCCGGGGGACAGGGCCCCCGACTTCTCCCTGTCGAACCAGTTCGGCGAGCCCGTCCGACTTTCAGCGCTCCGGGGCCACCCGGTGGTCTTGGTGTTCTACCCGTTCGCGTTCTCGCAGATCTGCACGGGCGAGCTCGGAGCCATCCGAGACAGGCCCGAGATTTTCGCAGAGGCGGGCGCCGAGGTGCTCGCCGTGTCGGTCGACAGCAAGTACGCGCTGCGGGCCTACGGGGAGTCGGAGGGTTATTCGTTCCAGCTTCTCGCCGACTTCTGGCCGCACGGCGCAGTTGCACGGAGGTACGGGGTCTTCGATGAGGCCAGCGGGATGGCGCTGCGCGGCACGTTCATCCTCGATGGCGGCGGCGTCATCCGCTACAGCGTGGTCAATCCCCGGGGGCAGGCCCGCACCATCGATGACTACGCCGCAGCACTCGCACGAATCGGAGAGAACGACCGGAATCGGATAGAGTGAAGCAGCGCGCCGGCGTAGCCGGCCACA
>NZ_JBQCGQ010000314.1:0-2728 GCF_051955515.1 Sinomonas sp. | reverse complement strand
GGATTGCCGACCTCGACCTCGCCGCCGCATCCTCCGCTGCCGCGGAGCTCGGGCGACCCGAGCTGCCGGCAGGGGCAGACGCCGTGGGCCTCGCCCGCGCTGTCGGCGCGGAGGCGATCATCAACGTCACCATCCCTGCGGCTCACCACCCCGTGACTACGGCGGCGCTCCTCGCCGGTTTCCCCGTGCTGGGGGAGAAGCCGGTCGCCTCGACGGTCGCGGAGGGGCTCTCGCTCGCGGCGTGCGCCGAGCTGACGGGGAAGCTGTTCATGGTGAGCCAGTCCCGCCGTTACAACAGGCAGCTGTTCGCGGCGAAGGAGCAGTCTTCCGAGTTGGGGCCGCTCGGCATCCTGTCGGTCGACTTCTTCAAGGCCCCGCACTTCGGCGGGTTCCGCGAGGAGATCCCGAGCCCGCTGCTGCTCGACATGGCGATCCACCAGTTTGACATGGCCCGCTTCCTGCTCGACGCCGATCCCGTCTCGGTGCGGTGCGAGGAGTTCAACCCTTCGTGGAGCTGGTACGCGGGGAACGCGGCCGCGACGGCGACGTTCGAGATGGCCGGCGGCGCACGATTCGTGTTCAACGGAAGCTGGTGCAGCCCGGGCTTCGAGACCTCGTGGAACGGATCGTGGCGGATCTCGGGGGAGAGGGGGACCGTGCTCTGGGATGGCGGCCACGAGCCGGCGGCGGACCTGCCCGCGCAGGCCGAGGCCGCCGTCGTCCGCTCTGTCGACGACCCTGGTCAGGACATCGCGGGATCGCTGCGGGAATTCATCGCAGCGGTCCGGTCGGGCTCAACCCCGATGGGCGAGGTGCACGCCAACATCATGAGCCTCGCCATGGTCGAAGCCGCTGTGCAGAGCGCGTCCCTCGGCTGGCGCGTGGCGCTCGACGACGTCCTCAACTCGTCCTACGAGACCGCCCTCGCGAACGAGAACAACGAGGACGTGCTGCGGGTCCTCAAGTCGTGGCCTTCGGTGCGCACGGCCCTGAGCCGTTAGCGCCCATGGTGCTCTCGGAAATGTCCCGCTCTAACAGAGGTTTAGAGCGGGACATTCCTGGAAGGATCAGTAGCTACACCCCGCAGGCCCGCCGACCGATCTGGTGAGGCGCTGCGGTGACCTAACCCGAGGTCTGGCCGAACCACGTGCTGAGCGCCTCGCGCAGCCCGCTCTGGGAGGCGTCTCCTACCCAGGCGACGTAACCGTCCGGTCGAACGAGAACTGCGCCGGGCGCGGGGACCGGGCCGAGCACTGGAAGCTCCCACGGGTCCGCGTACTCGGCGTCGACCAGTTGGACTCGCTCAGTCCATGCGCCGACATCGATCGCGCCGGGCTCGCCGAAGTTGATCAGCACCGGTCGTGCCGTGTGCAGCAAGGAGAACACGCGCAAAGGGCCGTCGGCGGTGGCGAGGTCGAGGTCGGGCATGCGGCGCCCGAGGAGCGGGTGGCCGTTGCCGAGGTGGTAATGGATGTCGAGGCCGCTCATCATCCCGGCGATCCGCTTGCGTGGCTCGTCCATGCCGAGCAGCTCGGTTACGATGTCGCGCAGTGCGTCCGTGCGCTCGTCCGTTCGGCTGAGGGCGACCTGCGCCATAGTGTTGTGCAGCACCCGCGCGGCGACGGGGTGCCGCTCGTCGTGATACGTGTCCAGAAGACTCTCCGGCGACGTCCCCTTCACCACCTGCGCGAGCTTCCAGCCGAGGTTCACGGCATCCTGCACGCCGACGCCCAAGCCCTGGCCACCCATGGGCGAGTGGATGTGCGCGGCGTCGCCAGCGAGAAGCACGCGTCCTTTGCGGTATGAGTCGGCCTGACGGGTGGTGTCCGAGAACCGCGAGATCCACGCCGCGCTCCGCAGCCCGAAGTCGGTGCCGTACACCGCGATGAGCCCCTTGCTCAGATCCTGCAGGGTCGGTTCGTCGGTCCGGCCGGGGTGCTCTTCAGTGACCATGCAGCGGACCGACTCGGTGCCCTCCACCTTCGACAGGCCGTGCAGGCCGAAGCCCTGACGGCGCAGCCCCCACTCGGGTTCCTCGTCCATCTCGACCTCCGCGATCAGGCTGCTCGTGGTCGCGTCCCAGCCCTCGAACTCGATGCCGGCGGCCTTGCGGATCCGGCTCCGCCCGCCGTCGCACGCCACGAGGTACTGTGCGCTCACCGTCGCGTCGTCCACAAGATTGACCACGACGCCGGCCGCGTCCTGCGCGAACCCCGTCACGTCGCGTCCCCGATAGACCGAGACGCCGAGCTCGTCCACCCAGTCGGCCAGAATGCGCTCGATGTGCTGCTGGGCGAGCCCGAGTCCGTAATTGTGCCGGGTGGGGAAGTCGCTGATGTCGAGTGGGATCCAGGCGAAGCCGCCGACCTGCCCGGTTTTGCCCTGCTCCAGGAATCGGTCCGCGATTCCGCGCTGATCGAAAACCTCTATTGTGCGCGACAAGAAGCCGAGCGCCCGCTGGCCGATAAGGTCCTGATTCTCCCGCTTTTCCACTATGGCGACGTCGATCCCCGCCAAGGCCAATTCCCCCGCCAGCATGAGCCCAGTTGGGCCTGCCCCGACAATGACCACCTGATGCCCCGCCATTTCCCCATTCACGCCGCCGATTCTCCGGCACCCCCGGGGCCTTGCCGCAAGCCCCACGGGGCGCGGTACGGTGGAAATGGAAGGTCAGACGCGAGCCTCGAGATGCCGGTCTGCCAGGGCCGCCAACACCGGGAGTGCGGCG
>NZ_JBQCGQ010000313.1:0-2640 GCF_051955515.1 Sinomonas sp. | reverse complement strand
TCGCCGAGGAGTGGATCTGCTCGGACACGGCGTCCCTCTTCCGCCAGTTGACCTGATTCAGTGCGCGTGGGCGGAGGGATGCCCGGCGCTAGAACTTGTTGGCGTACTGGTCGACGTTCCTCTTGGTGATGATGAGCGGCTGGCCGAGCCGCAGCTCCTGGTGTTTGGCGTAGTAGTAGACGAGGCCGATCGGGCCGCCGACCTGGTAGGCGCCGGGTCGGAAGTGGTGGCCGGTGAGCAGGTAGTGAGCAGCCCAGACTGTGAGGTAACCGAGCTTGATCGGGTTCCCGACGACGACGTCCTCCATGGCACCGCTGCGGATCCACCCAACCAGTGGGGTGCCCTTCAAGTCTGAGCCGCCGTTGCCGGCGGAGAAGACCTGGCCGATCCTGCCCGACTGGGTGATGGCTTCTGCGGCCAGGTAAGCCTCGGTCGGAGCGATGCCGATCAGGCCTTTGAGGTTCGGGTGGGAGGACATGAAGCTCTTGATTGCGTCGACCTCGGCTTGGTCGCCGGCGCCGGTCTCCGTGACTAGTCCGTCGGACTTCATGTTCGGATAGGCCCTCGGAATGTAGGCGGCGACGGTCTTCGCCCAGAAATGGGCGATGGGAAACTCACCTCGCTCGTCGAGGATCGCGTACTCACCTTTGCCGTGGATCTGGGAGGCGAGCGTGTCGGCGAGAGCGTGTGCGAAGGCGACCGTGCTCGAATAGTTGACCCAGAGGTCGCGCTTCGCGGCGATGTCGTCGCCGGACGAGATCGAGAGGATCCCGGCCTTCCGGACTCTCGTGAGGATCGGCTTCAGCTGGGGGTCGTAACCGCCGCTGACAATCGCGTCCACGTGGCGGGCGATCATCGACTTGTAGTACCGGATCACACTCTGCGGGGAGAGGTTGAACGGGGCCATGATGAAACGCATATCGAGCACCTTGGCCGCGGCCCGGCCGCCGATCGCGCTCGACGGGGGGATAGACGCGACGAAGACGACCGTGTACCTCCGGTGCGCCGCGCTCGTGGAGCCTGTCAGGAGGGTTGCGCCGAGCGCGGCAAGCGTGAGGGCGAGTGCAATTGCGGCGGTTGTCCTTCGGATCATCCGGACCTCGCTCGGTCGCGTCACCCCCCCGCAACCGCCTATCCTCGGACGCGGCGTCATCGCTGTCAACTGCAGGTGGTCTCGCCGAAGGTGACGTAGACGGTGTGACGTACGGCCGCGATGCCACAAGGGACGGCGTCGTAGCTGCCAAGCGGGATGGTGCGCACCACCTTGTTCTTGTCGGGGTCGACTTGGGAGACGGAGTAGCGCTGGTGGTTGGCGGTCCACACGGAGCCCGCGCCGACTGCGAGCAGCATTGGCTGCTCGTCGGCCATCGGGATGCGGTGGGTGATCTGTAGGTCTTCGGGGTCGACTCGCAGGAGGTTGCCGCGAGAGGTGACGACCCAGACGCTTCCGTCTCCCACGGCGACGGCGAGCGGGCCGGCGCCGTCCGCGGTCTCGAGCTCGACTGATTGGACTTGTTTTGAGCCGGGCCTGACCCGCGATAGCCACGCGATCGAAGCTTGGGGGTCGTAGGCGCCGATCCAGGCGGAGCCGTAGCCATAGGCAATTGCAGTGGTCTGCCGGCCGAGGGAGATGCTCGAGGCCAGATGGCGGTCGCGCACGTCGATCCGGGACACGGACCTGCCCGTGCGGCCGGGTAGATCCGAAATCACCCAGAGGTAGCCCGCGCCGGCCGCCTCGGCCCCGGCCCCTGGAAGGGGGACTCGGATGTTCTGGGAGGTCACCCGTGGTGTTGCGTAGGGGTCGGTGACGCCGGTCACGTGGCCGATCCAAGTGACGACGGGTTTTTTGTCGGAGACCCAGGCATGGCCTTCCGCGTCGGCCGCGATGTCGTCGAGGGCGCCTGCCCCCGAAAAGGGTTGGGTGTCCCTTTCGGTGCGTAAGTCGTACGGCTGGATCTGCGCGTTACCCCGCATGCCGATCCAAAGCGCATTGCCCACGAGGGCGATCGGCCCAGGTTTGATGCCGTTCGTAACTTCGCGGAGGAGCTTGCCCGTGGCCGGGTTGATGAGCGCGAGGCCGTCCGAGCCGACGACGGAGACGGGACTGCTGGGTGGCAAGCGGCCACTCCCTCGGGTCGAAAGGATTCCCACGGCCGCGGCAACAGCCGCAAGAGCGGCGAGCCCGGCCGCGACCAGATAGCGCCGCCGGACCACAGACGGTCGAAAACCGGAACGTGCGGGCAACGTCGCAGGGGCGGCGTCCGGTGCGGGCGCCGCAACTTCTCCGTCCGCGGCTGCGGTCCCAGCGGGCGCCTCCAGCGCGGGATCGTGGCGGAGGATCGCCTGCTGGAGCCTTTGCAGGGACTCGCTGGGCTCGATTCCGAGCTCGTCGAGCAGGGCGTGGCGAGCTTGCTGGTAGGCGTCGAGCGCGTCCGCCTGGCGATCGGCTCGGTAGAAAGCGAGCATCTGCTGGGCGCGCAGGCGTTCCCGGAGCGGATGCTCGCCGACGAGCACCTGTAGCTCGCCGAGCACGTGTTCGTGACGACCCTGGGCGAGATCGCAGTCGATCCGGTCCATCAGCACCGTGAGTCGCAGCTCGTCGAGTTGCGCCACCTCGTCGCGGCCGAACGACTCGAGCTG
>NZ_JBQCGQ010000312.1:0-28592 GCF_051955515.1 Sinomonas sp. | reverse complement strand
GCCGCTCCCACCAGCCCCGCGGGGCCGGCCTCGAGTATGGGGGTTTCGCGGCCCAACGCGCCCTCTCCCCCACCCAACAGTTGGCCACCCCCGGGGGCGGGCCGGGACCTAAACGCACGTGCCCCGCCGCCTTTCATTCGTTATCCACTTGGAATCCTGCCCCACGGCGCATCGCGCAGTTGGCGCTGACTTCCCCACTTAGAATCGGGACCATGACTGTCGTCTTCAGCATCGTCGTCTTCCTCCATATTGTCGGCGCGGCCATGATCGTCGGCCCATGGATCGCGTCCATGAAGAGCCCCACGGTCGGAGCGCGGCAGTTCGACGGTGCCATGACTCAGCTCGTCACCGGAATCATTCTGGCCGGGCTCCTCCCGGTCATGGTGAACACGGTCCCCAACTGGCCCGCGCCCGATTATCCGAAGCTCATCGTGAAGTTCATCGTGGCCGTCGTGGTCGGCGCCCTCGCGTTCGTGGGCAATCGCCGCCGAAAGGCCGGAGAGCCGGTTGCGCCGGGTCTCGCCCACGCAGTCGGAGGCCTCGCCCTGCTCAATGTGGCCATCGCAACGATCTGGCCCTGACGCCTTCGTCGTATCCCCAGCCCCGCCCGCTTAACCGTTGAGCGAGCGGGGCTGCTTTGTGCCTACGATGGCGGGGCCAGTCCACCTTTCCACCAGCAACACGCAAGTCCGGCGTGCCCGAGGTTCGGGACACCGGAGAGAAAGCAAGGAGCAAAGCATGGCTACGATCCGCACTGCCCACACCGTCTGGAAGGGCAACCTCACCGAAGGCTCCGGCCAGACGACCCTCGACTCGTCGGGGCTCGACACGTTCGACGTCACGTGGAAGGCACGCAGCGAGGACGCGAATGGCAAGACCAGCCCGGAAGAGCTCATCGCCGCCGCTCACTCCGCATGCTTCTCGATGGCGTTCAGCAATGGCCTTGCAGGGGCTGGCTACACGGCGGAAGAGATCCGCACCCAGGCCGAGGTCGACTTCGTGCCCGGCACGGGCATCACCACGAGCAAGCTCACGGTGTCGGCCAAGGTGCCCGGCATCTCCGAGGACGAGTTCCAGAAGCTGGCCGAGGATGCCAAGACGGGCTGCCCGGTCAGCGGCGCACTCAAGGGGATCGACATCGTCCTCGAGGCGACGCTCGAGTCCTAATCGAGGCTTGAACGCCTGAGCCTTCTTGGCCCGGGTACGCGAGACCCCCGCTCGGCGCCCAGAAAGGCGCAGAACGGGGGTCTCTTTCGGCCCAGGAGGATTCAGCCCTCGTACGCCACCGCTGCGCCCGCCGCTGCGAGGTCCTGCGGGCGCGGAGGAAGAGGATTTGGCTTCACCGAGGGATAGCCCTCGCGTGCCGGGGGCCGCTCGGTGGGAATCTCCAACAGCATCTCCTTCAGCACTCCGATGCCGCGCTCGAGCTGCGGGTCAACGCCTGCAGCATACGCGTGCGGCGGATAGGCGACCGCGATGTCCGGCTCGACTCCACGGTTCTCCACTCCCCAACCGACTCCGCCGCCGAACCAGGTCGCGTACCTCGGCTGGCTTACAGCGGTTCCGTCGGCGAGGCGGAAGCGATTGTCGATTCCGACGACGCCGCCCCACGTCCGCGTCCCGATCACCGGCCCGATCCCCCGGAGCCTGCCTACCTGGGTGATGATGTCGCCGTCCGAGCCTGCAAATTCGTCGGCGAGGATTACCACGGGTCCCCGCGGCGCATGGCGTGGATAGGTGCGCGGCTGTTCGCCGCGAGGCATGCTCCAGCCCGTCACGCGGCGCCCTATCAGCTCCGCGACGAGCTGCGAGGTGTGACCGCCTCGGTTGCGTCGGACATCCACGACCAGCGCATCAAGGGCGGTTTCCGTGTCGAGGTCTCGGTGCAGCTGGGCCCAGCCGCGTGCGGCCATGTCGGGGACGTGGAGATAGCCGAATCGTCCGCCAGAGGCCTCCCGCACGAGGCGCCGGTTCGCCTGCACCCAGTCCTGGTACCGCAGTCGTTCCTCATCCCGGATCGGCACCACGGCGATCCGCCGTCGACGGCCCTCTTGGGTGCCGTGGGAAGGACCGTTCACCATCGTCAGCTCGACCGTCTTGCCCGATGCCCCAACCAAGGCCATCGCCGGGCCGAAGTCGGGGGTGAGGGGTACGCCGTCGACCGCGAGCAGGCGATCACCCGCGCGGACAGCAGCACCCGGCGCCGCGAGAGGAGACGTCGCGAGCGGATCTGAGGACTCGCTCGCGAGCACGCGCCGGACCACCCATCCGCCGTCGTAGTCGAACTCGGCACCGAGCCTCCCCTGCCCTCCCGCGCCCGGCTCCGAGACCAGCATCGGGGTGACATACGCGTGCGAGGTGCCGAGCTCGCCGTGGAGCTCCCAGAGAAGGTCGACGAGGTCGTCATGGGAGCCCAACCGGTCGACGATTGGCTCGTAGCGCCTGCGCACCTCGTCCCAGTCCTGTCCGGCCATGTCCGCGGTCCAGTAGAAATCGCGCTGAAGCCTCCACGCTTCCCGGAATCCCTGGCGCCACACGGACACCGGATCGAGCCGCACCCGGATCCGTTCGAGGTCCACCGCGATGTGATCGGGGGACCCCTCCTCGGCCTTCGAGCCACTCGGGACTGAATGCACGCGCCGCTCGCTCACGTACACCACACGACTGCCATCGCCGCTGAGACGGTAGGTGTCCAGCGCGTTCACGAGGGTCGAGGTGGTGCCGTCGGCGAGGTCGAGGCGCTCCAGAGCCGGCTGTGCATCCTTGTCCCCCGGCTTGGCCTTGCCGTCGCCAGTCGCTCCGCTGAGGTCATGCGACAGCCACAGGAGTGCGCCCGGAGCGGCACTGAGCCGTGAATAGTTGCCTTGGCGCACGGGGAGCGCGACGACGCGCTGCGGCAGGCCCTCGAGGTCGACCACCACCGCCTCTTCCACGCCGGACGGGCCGTCGCCCTCGGCGGCAGCGGCGGCTGCGTCGGCCTTTGGATGAGGCTGGAAGTCGGCCACCTTCGGACCAAAGGGCGAAGCAGTCGTCGAGGAGAGGGGAAGGATGTAGGGCTTGATCGGGCTGGGGAATGCGAGGTCGAACGAGTGGCCGTCGTAGACGGGGTCGAAGCTGCGGCCCGACAGGAACGCGAGGTAGCGTCCGTCAGGCGTGAACGCAGGAGAGGCATCCCAGAAGCGGCCGTCCGTGATATCAGCGATCTCTCCGTCCGAGGCGTTCGCGATGCGCAGCTTGGAACGGGAGCCGAAGGCCGTCACAGGTTCGCTCCAGGCGAGCCAACGGGAGTCGGGGCTCCAGACGAGCTGCTCGATGCTGCCCTCGCCCACGCTGGAGAGTGTCCGTGACTCGCCGGACTCAGTGTCCACAAGGTGAACCTCGCCGAACGCTGTGCCGAGGGCCAGTCTCCGACCATCCGGGCTCGGTGCGATCTCTGCGACTCTGCTGGCCGAGGGCAGGTCGAAACGGCGCGGGGCGCCGGATCCTTTCGCCTCACTGGCGGAGCTCCGGCGGACGGGGACGACGTAGGAGCGCTGGAAATTGCCTGACAGCGCAGAGACGGCGCCGTGCACTCCGATGCCACCGCCCGCGGGAACCGGCAACGGTATCTCAGGGCCCGCAGCCGAGCCCGGAAGGACCGGCCCTGTGGACGTCGTCGGCACGTCTGAGGGGGCTCCAGGCATGAGGACGTCGGACAGCTGCCCGATGAACAGCGCCTCCTCTCCCGAGTGGTCGGCGATGTACGCCACTCGGTCCGCGCCGATCGGGCGTGCCAGACGGGCCCGGACCCCGGGCGTGGCCTCGAGGACTCGGGATGGGCCGTCGCGGTGGGTGAGCCAGTGCAGAGTGCCGTGCGACTCGACAACGCTCGCTCCGCCGTCGTGCGTCGGCACCACCTCGCCGAGGTGACGGCCGACCGCGAGCGGCACGGGCCGCCGCGACGTCGAGGCCGAACCAAGGGTGAGCTCGAGGCGCCGCGGCTCGGCGTCGAGGCCGTCAAGCAGCCACAGCTCCCCCGCGCACTCAAGCACGATCCGCTTCCCGTCCGAGCCTGCATGCCGCGCGTAGAAGCGGTCGAAGTCGGTGTGTCGCCTGAGGTCCGACCCGTCGCGGTCCACCGAGTAGATGTTCCCGAAGCCCTCGTGGTCAGAGAGGAACGCAATGCGGCCGTCAATCCAGACGGGGTCGCATACATTCCCGCCGAGCTCCGGTGTCAGCAGCCGGAAGTCTCCCCCGCCGTCCGCATCGATCCAGAGCTTCCCCGCAGCCCCGCCACGGTACCGCTTCCATGCCGCCGGCTCGCGGGTGAGGACACTCCCCACGACGACCGGCCGCTCGTCTCCCACGGAAGGCCCGTACGCCACCGAATCGACGGGGCCAAAGGGCAGCTCCTCAAGCCACCCGCCCTCGACAGGGATCGCATACGCGTGCGTGTGGCGCGCGTCGGGCTGATTGTGGGCGCTCGTGACGATCACCCTGCCGCGCAGATCGAAGCCCTTGACGCGGGTCGTCTGGTGCCCGAAATAGGTCAGCTGATGGAAGCCGCCGCCATCCACGTCGGCGGCCACGACTTCCGGCGCGCTTCCCTGCACCACGCTCCACACAACCTTCGATCCATCAGGGGTGAAGCGCGGGTTGCGGGCCGGCAGCTGGAGGGCGGAGATCCGCCATGCCCGCCCTCCCTGCAGGGGTGCAAGCCATACGTCGTCCTCGGCGACGAAGGCCACGAGATCACCGTGCAGGTGCGGGTACCGGAAGTAGCTGGAGGCTGTCACCCTCCGATCATAGGCAAGGCGCTCAGCCACTCAGGATCCGTGCGACGCGCCACTGGCCATCGGAGCGTTCGAGCACGACGCGAAGGGTCTGGTCCGTCCCGCCGCCGGGCGCGCTCAGCTCGCCGCCGTCTGGTCCGCGCACGGCAAATCCAGGCGTCACCACCCGCACCTGAACCACGGCCTCGCTCCCTCCGGGGTCCGTGGAGCTGACAAGCTCGGCCGTCAGAACGCTGGTCGAGAAACCGTCCAGCGTCTTCCCCTCTGACACCAGTCGGTCCATGACGGCCTCATCCGAGCTCTCGGCGCTCGAGCCCCGCACGTTCACCCTGCGGAGGAGCTCGCGGTCGCCCTTCGAAAGGGCCTGTGCCCTGATGGCGGCAAGCGCTTGGACTGCTTGGACAGGGTCCGAAGACTCTGCCCTGCGCCGCAGAGTCTCGGGGACGCTCATCCATCCGGCGGATGCCGACTGCGCGGACTCCCGCCCTCCGCCGCTCTGCCACGCGCCGGGAAGCACCCCTCCAAGGATCAGGACGACGGCACCGACCGCGAGGAGACACATGAGCGCGAACTGGACGCGGGCGCGCCGCCAACGCTGACCGGGTGCCGAGAGGCTGAACGGCAGCCGGGGCCGACGACGGCGCGCGTCCTCCCGCACCCGCGTCACCAGCTGAGGCAGCACCTCGGGTTCCACAGCCGGTGCCAGGTCGACGGGCTCCGGCCGCGCACTCCTCAGCACCGCGCGCGCGAACTCAGCGGCGGTCGGGCGCAGGCGCGGATCCTCGCTCAAGGCGGCGGACACCGCGGTGGCCAGCGATCGAGGCACGGTAGGTGCGGCGAGCGTGAGCGGAGGACGCCGGATTCCCTCTTCGGGGGCGGTCCCCGTGAGGCAGAACCAGGCGAGAGCACCCAGCGCGTAGACATCCGAGGCGGGGCCGGCAATGTGCGACGAGTCGTCTGCCGCGGGATCAGCAAACCCGGCGGTCGCCGCCCTCGGCGCCTTCTCCTCCCCCACGGTGCGGGCGGCCCCCAGATCGCTGAGGAGCGGCTTGCCCTCAGCAGAGAAGAGGACGTTTCCCGGAGCGACGTCGAGGTGGGACGTCCCGTTCAGGTGGAGAGCTGCCAGGGCTTGGGCAATGGGCGCGATCGTCGTGACGGTCTCGCCCACGCTCAATCGGCCCCGCACCGACACAAGACGGGCGAGCGACCCACCGGCCGCGTAGTCCATGAGGAGCACCGAACCACCGCACCCGTCTTGCAGCGGTACGCTGCCGAGGAACTCGACGACGTGAGGGTGCTGGTGGGACCTCAGCCTCCGAGCCTCCCTGCGCTCGGCAAGGCGGCCTTCCGCACCGCGCACGACCTTTCCCGCCGCGAGGCACCCGGAAGATCTCGCCCGCAGAAGCCAGACGTCCCCGCCTCCCCCACGACCCAAGAGCCGGACGACGTCGTAGCCCGGCACTGCTGGCTCCCTTGGTTCCATGACCTATGTCTATCCCAAATCGCCCTGCGGCCTCGGAAGTTATCCACAGGCTCGGCGCCCCTCGCCAGGACGGTTGTGAGTCAGCTCATGGCGGCCCCTGTACCCTCTGGGTCTAAGCTGGTCGGCATGACTCTTGCGTTCACCCGGCTGGGGTTCGCGCCTGACTACGTCGACTACACCGCGGGACTCGCGGCACAGCGGCAGCTCCACGACGAGGTGGCAGCAGGCACGGCACCCAGCACCGTCCTCCTGCTCGAGCACTCACCCGTCTACACGGCAGGCAAGCGGACCGAAGATCACGAGCGGCCCCTCGACGGAACCCCCGTCGTCCCAGTAGACCGCGGAGGCAAGCTCACCTGGCACGGCCCAGGCCAGCTCGTCGGCTACCCCATCGTGCGGCTCAAGGAACCGCGGGGCGTCCGCGCCTACGTGGAGCTGCTCGAAGACGTCATGATCACCGTGATCTCCGAATACGGGATCAAGGCCGAGCACGTCGACGGGCGTTCTGGCGTGTGGGTGCGTGCAGACGAACGGGGCGGAGACCGCAAGATCGCGGCCATCGGCATCAGCATTCATGAGGGCATCACCGGCCACGGCTTCGCCATCAACTGCAGCAACAGCCTTGATCCGTACGAACAGATCATCGCGTGCGGCATCACTGACGCGGGAACCACCACGATCTCCGCCGAGGCTGGCAGGGAAATCGGCCCACTCGACATCATCGACCGCATCACCGAGGAACTGGGCCGCCGCGCCGACGCCTTCGTCGCCGACAGCCCGCTGGCCTCCCCTTCCGAGACCGAAGGAGCACTGCTGTGACGCTCGCACCCGAGGGGCGCCGGCTGCTGCGCATCGAACAGCGCAATGCCGAGACGCCCGTAGAGCGCACGCCCGAGTGGCTCAAGGCCAAGGTCCACCTGGGACCCGAGGTCATCCAGCTCAAGAACCAGGTGAAGAAGGAAGGCCTCCACACCGTGTGCGAGGAGGCCGGCTGCCCCAACATCTTCGAGTGCTGGGAAGACAAGGAAGCCACCTTCCTCATCGGCGGCTCCGAGTGCACCCGTCGATGCGACTTCTGCCAGATCGACACGGGCAAACCCTCACCCCTGGACCGCTTCGAGCCCACCAAGGTTGCCCGCTCAGTCCAGTCCATGGGGCTGCGGTACGCGACCGTCACCGGCGTCGCCCGCGACGATCTCGAGGACGAGGGGACCTGGCTCTACGCGGAGACCATCCGCAAGATCCACGAGCTCAACCCCGGCACCGGCGTCGAAATCCTGATACCGGACTTCTCCGGCAAACCCGAGCACATCACCGCGATCTGCGAGGCCAAGCCCGAGGTCTTCGCCCACAACGTCGAGACCGTGCCGCGCATCTTCAAACGGATCCGCCCCGCATTCCGCTATGAGCGCTCCCTCGACGTCATCACCCGGGGCCGGGACCAGGGCATGGTCACCAAGTCCAACCTCATCCTCGGCATGGGCGAGACGCGCGAGGAGGTCTCTCAGGCCATGCGCGACCTCCACGAGGCCGGCTGCGACCTGCTGACGATCACCCAGTACCTGCGCCCCTCCGAGCGGCACCACCCCGTGGACCGCTGGGTCAAGCCCCAAGAGTTCCTCGAACTCTCGCAGGAGGCCGAGGAGATCGGGTTCCTGGGCGTCATGAGCGGGCCGCTCGTGCGCTCCTCCTACCGCGCCGGTCGTCTGTGGGCGACGGCGATGCGCAAGAAGGGCTGGGACATCCCAGCCCAGCTGGCCCACATCGAATCCTCGGGAACCACCCGCCAGGAGGCCGCATCGCTTCTGGCCGCTCAGGGGAGCTGAAGCGCCACCGGCTTCCTCCATCATGTTCAAGCGCCGCCCGCCCAGCACCTCTGGGCGGGCGGCGCTTCACTTAGAATGGGAGGACTATGGCCAAGAACCCTTCCACCTCGCCCTCGGACGGCACTCCGAAGAAGGCGAAGAAGCCGAACAGCTTCCAGCAAATGCTCCAGGTCTTCCAGATGACCCGTCGGGCCGACCCGAACGTGGTCTGGCTCATGGCACTGGTGTTCCTCGTCGTCGTCGCCCTCGGTCTCGTGGTGGGCCTTCTGCTCGACAATTGGATCACCGGCCTCATCGTGGGAATCCTGCTCGGTGTTCTCGGCGCTGTCCTGATCCTCAGCCGGAGGGCCGAGCGCGCCGCGTTCTCGCAGATCGAAGGGCAGCCGGGGGCCGCAGGAGCCGCCCTCAGCACCCTGCGCCGCGGGTGGATCGTCGAGGAACAGCCTGTCGCTGTCAATCCCCGCACGCAGGACGTGGTCTTCCGGGCCATTGGGCGCCCCGGCGTCGTGCTCGTCTCGGAAGGCCCCAGCAACAGGGTGCGCGCCCTCGTGGACGGCGAGCGGAAGCGACTGGCCCGTATTCTGCCGAACGTCCCCATCCACGTGATCGAGAGCGGCCGCGGCGACGGGCAGACGCCGCTCGACAAGGTAGCCAAAAAGCTCCAGAAGCTGAAGCCGGAACTCACGAAGGTCGAGGTGCAGGCCATCAGCAAGCGTCTCGCGTCGCTTGGCCCCCGCCTCCCCATTCCCAAGGGCATCGACCCCACGCGCATCCGCCCCGACCGGCGCGCCATGCGCGGGCGCTGAACCCCATAGAAGGCTGAGGGCTCGGACGCTTCGTCCGAGCCCTCAGCCTTCTGAGCCTGGAAATGTCATCGGCGCAGGAGGACCGTCCTTGCAGCCTTGTCGTGAAGTCCCCTCTGGTCGGGGTCGAAGACGACTGCCGGAATGACCAGGCACAGAAGCAGCGCACGGATGATCGCCGCGGGGATCCCAACGGGTCCGCCCCCGAGTCGCTCTACCCGCAGCCCCAAGAGCCGGTGTCCGAGGCCGTAGCCGACAGTGCCCACGAGGGCCATCTGCTCGGCCGCGAAGATCGAAAGTGTCGCGAAGGAATTGCCGTGGAAGAACGCGGTCGAGATGAGCAGGCACGCGATCCAGTCGATGCAGAGGGCCACGATGCGGCGGCCCGGCCGCGCGATCGAGCCGGAGCCCATGCGCGGGAGGCCCAGTCCCTTTCCAGGGTAATGGCCCGGCTCGGTCGGTGGCCCGCTGATCCACGAGCCGATGTCTCTGCGATCGATCACCGCTACAGTCTAGTTGGCGGCGCATGTCACCCCGGCGTTGCGGCTCCGTCCCGGACCCCCGTAGGGTGGGCAACTGGCGGCGTCGATGTAACCTCGCCGAAACAATCCGGACACTGTCGAGTAACGCCGCGTTCGTAGGCTAGGTCCAGTTGCAGCACGGTGCCGTCCGCGCGGCGATCACGCCTGCGCCCCCGTTCGTGCCGGTGCGTGCCATCCCGATCTGTAAGGAGAACAGATGTTCAAGTCTGCGGAGGAAGTCCTCGCGTTCATCAAGGACGAGGATGTCAAGTTCGTTGACATCCGCTTCACCGACCTCCCCGGCGTCCAGCAGCACTTCAACGTCCCCGCCAAGACGGTGGACGAGGACTTCTTCGTCAATGGGCAGCTCTTCGACGGCTCGTCCATCCGCGGCTTCCAGGGCATCGCCGAGTCCGACATGCAGCTCATCCCGGACGTGACCACCGCCTACGTCGATCCCTTCCGGGTCGAGAAGACGCTGGCCCTCAACTTCTCCATCGTGAACCCGCGCACGGGCGAGCCTTACCACCGCGATCCGCGAGGAGTTGCCGAGCGCGCCGAGGCCTACCTCGCCTCCACCGGCATCGCGGACACGGCATTCTTCGCTCCCGAGGCGGAGTTCTACGTCTTCGACAACGTCCAGTTCGAGTCCTCCCCCCAGGCCTCCTTCTACAAGGTCGACTCCATCGAGGCCCCGTGGAACTCGGGCCGCGAGGAAGAGGGCGGCAACCTCGCCAACAAGACCCCCTTCAAGGGCGGCTACTTCCCCGTCTCCCCCGTTGACCACCAGGCCGATCTGCGTGATGCAATGGTCCTCAACCTCGACGCGGTCGGCCTTGAGGTCGAGCGCTCGCACCACGGGGTCGGCGCCGCGGGCCAGGCCGAGATCAACTACAAGTTCTCGACCCTCGTGCAGGCTGCAGATGACCTGCAGAAGTTCAAGTACGTGATCAAGAACACCGCGACTGAGTGGGGCAAGTCGGTCACCTTCATGCCGAAGCCCATCTTCGGCGACAACGGCTCGGGCATGCACTGCCACCAGTCGCTGTGGAATGGCGGTGAGCCCCTCTTCTACGACGAGAAGGGCTACGGCAGCCTTTCCGACCTCGCCCGCTGGTACATCGGTGGTCTGCTCAAGCACGCCTCGGCAGTACTCGCGTTCACCAACCCGACCGTCAACTCGTACAAGCGCCTCGTGAAGGGCTTCGAGGCACCGGTCAACATGGTGTACTCGCAGGGCAACCGTTCCGCCGGAATCCGCATCCCGATCACCGGCACCAACCCGAAGGCCAAGCGCATCGAGTTCCGCGCTCCGGACCCCTCGTCGAACCCGTACCTCGCTTTTGCCGCCCAGCTCATGGCCGGCATCGACGGCATCCGCAACCGCATCGAGCCTCCCGCCCCCATCGACAAGGACCTCTACGAGCTCCCTGCCGAAGAGGCCAAGGACATCCCGAAGGCGCCGGGTTCCCTCGACGAGGCTCTCGAGGCTCTCGAAGCGGACAACGAGTTCCTTCAGGCCGGCGGGGTCTTCACGCAGGACCTGATCGACACGTGGATCGCCTACAAGCGTGAGAAGGAGATCGCTCCCCTCTCGCTCCGCCCGAACCCTTACGAGTTCGAACTCTACTTCGGCGTGTAACGGAAACGCCGGGCAGAAACGCCCCTAGTCTGCACCGAGTCCGCACGAGCGGCCAATCCCGACGGGACGGCCGCCCGTGCGGACTCTTTTGTGCGCTATCTGAGGCCGATCAACTGGACCTTTCCATCACTCACCGTGCCGCTTGGAGCCGGACCGGCGGGCACCAGGCTGATCAGATGAGGATGGTAGCCGAGAGTGGCCGTGACGTAGTCGCGTTCTGCGTCGGGGACAGCTTCGCTGCGAGTGGCCGCCACGCCGAGCGGACCATTGAAGGTCACCGCATCTTGGAAGGACGCACTGGCAACCCATACGCTGCGGCCTCCATCTGCGAGGTAATCTGTGGCCCACACCCGGACAACGTGGCGGCGATCGAGGGTTCCAGCGACGGTGGGCATCTCGAAGGCGAGGCTCTCGGGCTGCGCCGCGACGAAGGACGGTGAAAGCGGGGCATTGAAATACTCCCCACCCAGGAGCGCTGCGGCGAGAACATGCACGGTGTGAGCTGCGGTGGCCGCATCTGGCCTGGTCCAGCCGTGGGACTTGAAGGCATCGACAATCTGCTCCCGTGTTCCGACGAAGATCAGGTTGAGCGGAAGCTGTGGTGCCCCGTCGAAGCCCTCACTGCGGCGAGGCAGTTCCGAGAGGCTCGTTTCGTCCACAGCTGACAGAGTCTGGAGGGCCCGACTCTCCCCCGTAGCATCAGGCTGGACCTGAAGGGGTGCAACCGCCGCGGCGGCGACAAGGGCCAAAGCCGGCGCTCCAACGAGGACCCGTGCATTGACCCACCCCTTGATACTCGAGAGCCGGCGCCGGCCTCTGAGGCTCAGCGCAGCCAGGATCAACGCCAGGAGGCCGCTGCCCACCAGGGACCCACCAGCGACGTCAGTGGGGTACTCGGCTCCCAGATAGATCCGGCTGAGGCCGACGAGCAGAACCACGCCCAGACACGCCAAGACCGCCCCCGCCCGGACGAGGCGCGACCGAGTGAACCTGAAGACTGAAAACGCCGCGAGGCCGAAGACGATCACTGCGCGGACGGTGAAGGCGCTGGGGAAGCTCCCCGTGTCAGGTCCTGTGGCGAGGACCCCGAGCGCGGGACGCGGGCGTCCCACCCACTGCTGGAGGATGAACACGAGTCCTTCCTCGCCCATGAACGCGGCCAACGCCCCGGCGGCCAGAAAGGTGCGGCCTCTCATCTTGGCGACAACGGCGAAGGAGGCCGTCGTCCCGAGCGCAACAGAGAAGTCGCCTGCGGCCGCGACGGCGTGGAAGAAAGCGCTCTCTCCCCGCGTCCGGGTCGGGGGCACCAGCTCGAGGATCCGATGGTCCAGCTGTGCCATCGAAGACCCGCGCTGCACGGCCCCAGCCAAGGCCACGACCGCGAGGAACGAGACGAAGGCGACCCACAAGAAGCGTCTCCCGGGATCCGAGGTAGCTGCGGCGGCTCCCCCGGCCTTCCGGCCTCTGGCGAGCCGAACAAGCGCCAAAGCCAAGCCGCCCGCCAGCACGGCTCCGCACAGCACTGCCGCCAGCGTCAGAACCGGCGACCCGAAGAACGCGAACGCCTGGGCCGCATAGAAGTCGGCAACGATCAGTGTCAGCGCCATGAGGGCCACGGCGATCCATCGGATGCTCTCAGCCCGTGGAGCTCCCCGCGCCGGAGCGCCCCGCTCGGTTCCCGTCATCGGACACCGCCATCCCCGCAGAAGGTCACTGCCTCGTTGCGAGTGGGACTACCCGCTCTGGCCTGAAGCTTAGCGCCGTTCGTTGTTGGGGGGTCGTGGTGGTACCGACACCGGTCCGCCCGGACCTTCCTCCTGAGAGGGGTCCGGGCGGGTTTCTGTGTTCAGCCTCCCCAGACGTCCCCGGCTGCTAGGCGGTTGAGCTGGGCTCTTGCTTCCTCTTCGCTGAGGCCCGCTCGGCGCAGTGCGTCGAGCTGCCATTCCTGGTGCAGGCGGCTGGGGAACTCCGTCTCCTGCCGGTTGCCATGGTTGGGGGTTGGGACTCGTCGAGCAGGATCATGGCGCATTCCGTACAGTTTCTCCTTCGGCTCAGACTCTTCATCGAATCCAGACTTGTCCCGGAGGGACGCAGGTGCATCACAGCATGCCCTACGTTGCCACGGACGTGACAGGGCCGAAAGTCCCAGATGGGAGTCAACCCGCTATCGTCGTCAGGATTGCCACTGACTCGCCGACCGCGGTCACGTCGTGACGCGGGCCGGGAAGCGCCACGAGTTGCCCCGTCTCGACCCGCGTTTCGCCTTCGTCTGCCCTGACGATCATCGTTCCGGAAAGCACGTGGAGGGTCGCCGCTTCAGGCTTCGGGTGGTCGCCGAGGGCCTGGCCGTCCAGGAGGGCGATGAGCGTGTGGCGGAGCCGGCCGTCGTGCAGGAGCGCCCGCGCACTCCGACCGTGAGGGCTCACCCTGGCCCGATCGAGCTCGAGGTCGGCCGCCGCTTCAACGCTGATCATCTCTGCCATCTCTGGCCTCCTTCTCTCGGGACCAGGCGGCCCTCACGAACCATTCGCGTAGAATCTCTCCTCGAACACGTGGCGGGTGCGCCGCGTGAGCTGCAGGTAGCGCTCCTCGAGGGCAGAGGCTTGGCCGGGAGCGTATCCACACCATCGCGCCACCGCCTCAAGATCCCGGCGGGACGCCGGCAGCATGTCGGACGCCCGGCCTGTCCAGATGACGTTGGCGCTGCGGATCCGGCTCGCGAGCCGCCAAGCATCCGCGAGGAGGGCGGCCTCCCCGTCCGGGATGAGACCGAGTCCCGCGGCGGCGTCGAGCGCGCCCAGTGTCGAGGTCGTCCTCAGCTCAGGGTGCCGCGCCGCGTGCTGCAGCTGGAGGAATTGCACCAGCCACTCGACATCGCTGAGCCCTCCGCGCCCCAGTTTGAGGTGTCTCGAGGGATCAGCGCCGCGCGGCAGACGCTCTGCCTCAACGCGGGCCTTGATCCGCCTGATCTCCCGGATGTCAGCTTGCGACAGTTCCTCGGGGTAGCGCACCGAGTCGACTAGCTCCATGAAATCCGCCGCCAGCCCTTCGTCGCCCGCCATCGGACGGGCCCGGAGAAGGGCCTGCCACTCCCACACCAGGGCCCACCGCCGGTAGTACTCGGCGAAGGACTCGAGCGAACGCACGAGCGGACCCGATTTGCCCTCCGGGCGGAGGTCAGCGTCGAGTTGGAGGACTCGCTCGGCGAGCACCGCGGGCTTGAGGGGCTGGGTGAGCAGGCCGGACAGGGTGGTCACGATCTCCTTGGCCTGCTTCTGGGCCGCACCGGGATCCGCGTCAGGGAGCGCTCGGTGCACATACATGACGTCGGCGTCCGAGCCATAGCCGATCTCGCGGCCACCCTGCCTGCCCATGGCGACGACGAGCACGCGCGTGAGGAGCGGACCCGAGGCCTTCGCGTGGTCCTCGGCGACTCGAAGCGCACCCAGCACGGCGGCCTGATCCGCGTCCGCCAGGGCGCGCCCCACGGAGTCCTGGTCAAGAAGGCCAGCGCTGTCCGCGATGGCGACGCGGAGGATCTCCCTGCGCCGGATGAGGCGGACAAGACGCATCCGTGCTGTCGACTCCTCGTGCCGCGAGATCTTGGACTGGATCTCCTGCCACTGGGCCTCGAGCGGAACCGGCACCAGATCCCTCTCGTGGCCCAGCCACGCGACGGACTCGGGGGAAACCTCGAGCAGATCTGCCATGAGCCGGGAGTTCGAGAGGATGTGGCACAGACGCTCAGCCGCGGCGGCGGAATCCCGCAGCATGCCCAGGTACCAGTGGGTCGTGCCGAGTGCCTCGCTCACGCGCCGGAACGCGAGCAGCCCGCCATCCGGATCAACTCCCTGGGCGAGCCAGTCGAGGAGGACGGGGAGGAGCTGCCGCTGGAGCGCGGCCCTGCGGCTCACCCCTGCCGTCAGCGCCTCGATGTGGCGCATCGCGCCCTTCGGGTCCCGGTAGCCCAACGCGGCAAGACGGCCTTGGGCGGCTTCCGGCGACAGGGTCGCCTCTTCGGGGCTGAGGTTCGCCACGGAGTTGAGGAGGGGGCGGTAGAAGATCCGCTGGTGCAGTTCGCGCACGCTCCGCTTGGTCCGATGCCATGACTCGAGCAGAGACTCAGGCGACGCCTTCGAGGAGTCCATCACGCCTTGGACGGCGCGTGCCAGAGCCCGCAGCGCATCCTCCTTGACGGGCATGAGATGGGTTCGCCTCAGGTGCGAAAGCTGGATGCGATGCTCGAGGAGCCTCAGGCGCCGGTACGAGACGTCGAACTCCGCGGCCGCATTCCTGCCGATGTAGCCGCCAGCCGCCAGAGCCGCGATTGCTGACGTCGTGTCCCGGACCCTGAGCGTCTCGTCGGTCCGGCCGTGGACCAGCTGGAGCAGCTGGACCGTGAACTCGACGTCCCGGAGCCCGCCGACGCCGAGCTTGATCTGGCGATCGGCCTCCGCGGCGGGGATGTGCTCAGTCACGCGCCGGCGCATCGCCTGAACGGACTCGACGAAGCCCTCCCGACCAGCGGAGGCCCAGACGAGCGGCGCGACGGAGGCCTCATAGCGGCGGCCGAGTTCGCCGTCGCCCGCAATCCAGCGAGCCTTGAGGAGGGCTTGGAACTCCCAACTCTGGGCCCAGCGGTCGTAGTAGGCGAGGTGTGAATCCAAGGTGCGGACCAGGGGCCCGTCCTTGCCTTCGGGGCGGAGGTTCGCGTCCACCTGCCATAGCGCCGGCTCGCGCGCGGTGCCGGAGACGGCGCGCGTGAGGCCCGTGGCAAGGACGGTGCCGATCCGGACGGCCTCGGTGTCATCCGCCGCGCCGCCATCGCCGTCGACTACGTAGACGACATCGACGTCGGAGATATAGTTCAGTTCCCTCGCGCCGCACTTGCCCATGCCGATCACGCTGAGGACGACGGCGTTGACCGCCTCCGCGCCGAAGGCCGCCGAGGCTTCGGCGCGGGCGACGGCGAGCCCCGCCTCAAGCGCGGCGGAGGCGAGATCCGCAAGCTCTGCAGCGGCCGTAGGAAGGAAGTCGAGCGGAGAAGCCGCGCCCAGATCGCGGATGGCAAGCTCACACAAGTGCCGTCGGTAGCGCACCCGCAGCGCTTCATAGGCCTCGCTGCCCGTCCGCGCGGCAACCGGGTGCCTCGCCGCCGGATCCGCCCCCACGGCACGCAGGAGCGACGCCCGCAGCATCGCGGGCTCCGCTCCTAGCGGCTCGGCGGAGGGAGTCTGGTCGAACACGTCGAGGTGCTCGGGCCGCCGAATGAGGAAATCCGCGAGCGCCTCCGAGGCCCCGAGGAGCCGGAACAAGGGCTCGCTCCTGGGAAGCCCAGCTTCCACGACGTCCCGGAGCCCGGGATCCCGGCTGAGCAGCCGCACGAGCGCGGTGATCGCACCGTCGGGGTCAGGCGCAACGGACAGTCCCTCCAGAAGGATGTCCTCATCGATCCCAGCGAGCTCCGGAGCCCCCAGGAACCGTTCGGCCCGTTCAGGGTCCGACGATCCGAGCGCTATAAGCCGACGGGTGAGGCTGGGGGCCATGACGGTCTGCCTGGTTCCCGGCTACAGGATGCCGAGATTGCGGTGCAGCTCGTAGGGCGTTACTTCGAGGCGGTACTCGTTCCATTCCTGACGCTTGTTGCGCAGGAAGTACTCGAACACCTGCTCGCCCAGGATCTCTGCCATGAGCTCAGAGTCCTCCATCATGCCGATCGCGTCGTAGAGGCTGGACGGAAGCGGCGAATGACCCAAGACCCTTCGCTCGGCTGACGTGAGCGACGAGATGTCGTCCTCGGCGGCCGGCGGAAGCTCGTACTCCTCCTCGATGCCCTTGAGCCCGGCACCGAGGAGAACTGCGTAGGAGAGATACGGGTTGGTCGCGGAATCGATGCCTCGGTATTCGACCCGGGCCGACTGCCCCTTTCCGGGCTTGTAGAGCGGGACCCGGACCAGAGCCGAGCGGTTGTTGTGGCCCCAGCTGAGGTAGCTCGGCGCCTCTCCCCCGCCCCAGAGCCGCTTGTACGAGTTCACGAACTGGTTCGTGACCGCCGTGAACTCGTTCGCGTGCTTGAGGAGGCCCGCGATGAAATGGCGCGCCGTCTTGGAGAGCTGGAACTCCGCGCCCGGCTCGTGGAAGGCGTTCGTGTCCCCCTCGAACAGGGAGAAGTGAGTGTGCATGCCGCTGCCCGGAAAGTCGGTGAACGGCTTCGGCATGAAGGTCGCGTAGGCCCCCTGCTGGATCGCCACCTCCTTCACGACCGTGCGGAACGTCATGATGTTGTCCGCTGTCTGGAGCGCGTCTGCATAGCGGAGGTCGATCTCGTTCTGGCCGGGGCCGCCCTCATGGTGGCTGAACTCGACCGAAATCCCGACCGACTCCAGCATGTTGACCACCGTGCGCCGGAAATCCTGCGCGACGCCGCCGGGGACGTGGTCGAAGTAGCCGCCCTGGTCGATCGGAACGGGCGCCCCCGTCGGGCCGAGGCGGTCGGATTCGAGTAGGTAGAACTCGATCTCCGGATGGGTGTAGCACGTGAAACCCAGCTCCGCGGCTTTGGCCAGCGTCCGCTTGAGCACGTTGCGCGGGTCCGCTGGGGAGGGCTCGCCGTCGGGAGTCAGGATGTCGCAGAACATCCGCGACGTGGGCTCCGTCTCGCCGCGCCAGGGAAGGATCTGAAAGGTCGAGGGATCCGGCTGCAGCAGCATGTCCGACTCCGAGACCCGCGCTAGGCCTTCGATCGATGACCCGTCGAAGCCCAGGCCTTCATCGAAGGCACCCTCGACCTCGGCAGGGGCAAGGGCCACGGACTTGAGCGAGCCAACGACATCTGTGAACCACAGACGGACGAAGCGGACGTCGCGCTCCTCGATGGTCCGGAGCACGAATTCCTGCTGACGGTTCATGGGGAAGTCTTCCTTACGGTCACGGGCCCTACGCTTCCCCCACTCTACTCAGCTTGGACTAGTCTCGTCGGTATGGTCCCCACCTCTTCTGACGAGTCTCCCGCGCCCTACGGAAGCGGCCCTCAGCAGGCCCGAGCACACGCGGTTCCGGCCAGCCCAGCAGGGCGGGTGCGCACCCATCACCTCGCCGCGGCGAAGCAGCGCGGCGAACACTTCGCCATGCTGACGGCGTACGACCAATACGCCGCCCAGATCTTCGACGAAGCCGGCATCGACGTCCTCCTCGTGGGCGACTCGGCGGCCAACAACGTCTTCGGGCACGAGACGAGCCTCCCCGTCACAGTCGACGAACTCCTCCCGCTGTGCCGCGCCGTGGCCCGCTCCGCACGCCGAGCGCTCGTGGTCGCCGACCTCCCGTTCGGCAGCTACGAGGTCTCCCCGGCCCAAGGGGTCGAAACCGGGGTTCGGTTCCTCAAGGAAGGCCTGGCCCACGCCGTCAAGATGGAGGGCGGCGCGTTCTACGCGGACACGGTCCGCGCCATGGTGCAGGCGGGCATCCCCGTCATGGCCCACATCGGCTTCACCCCGCAGAGCGAGCACGCCCTGGGCGGCTACCGCGTCCAGGGAAGGGGCGACGACGCCGCTCGCCTGATCGAGGATGCCAAGGCGCTCGAGGCGGCCGGGGCCTTCTGCGTCCTCATGGAAATGGTGCCCGCCGAGACTGCTGCCGCAGTCGACGCGGCCTTAGACGTGCCCACCATCGGCATCGGCGCCGGGGCATCGACTACCGGCCAAGTGCTCGTGTGGCAGGACATGGCTGGACTGCGCGGCGGCGAAGGCACCAGAATCGCCAAGTTCGTCAAGCAGTACGCCGACCTCAGGGGCACGCTCCTCGACGCCGCACGCCGTTATGGCGACGACGTCCGCTCAGGGGCCTTCCCCGGCCCCGAGCACAGCTTCTAGTACGGCCCTAGTCGTGGTCGGCCCAGCCGTCCCCGTCCGTGTCGTTCGGGTCCCACGACTTGTTGCGCTCTTTGACCTTCTCGAGCGCCTGCTCCGCTTCCTCCCGGGTCGGGTAAGGCCCGATGAGCTGAGTCCAGTCGCTCATCGCGTCCTCTTCGACCTGATGGGTGCGGACGTTATACCAATACTGCGTCATGCCGCTCGCCCTCCTTCCCGCACGAGTACACTCAGCCTATGCCTTCTCCGTTACCCGCGGCACCCGTGGGCACACTCGTGCCTGGGACTGTCTCTCCCCTGCGCAAGGTCCCGGAATCCATCGCCCGGCCGAGCTATGTGGGAAAGGATGGGCCGGAGAAGTACGAGGGCAACGACGTCTACACGCCGGAGCAGGTCGATCGGATCCGGGCGGCCGGGAAGATTGCGGCTCAGGCGATCGTCGAGGTCGGCAAGCACATCCGCCCGGGCGTCACGACGGACGAGCTCGATCGAATCGGCCACGACTACGTGGTCTCCCACGGCGCCTACCCGTCGACGCTCGGGTACCGCGGCTTCTCGAAGTCGATCTGCACCTCGATCAACGAGGTCATCTGCCACGGCATCCCCGACTCGACGGTGCTCGAGGATGGGGACATCATCAACATCGACATCACCGCCTTCAAGGATGGTGTCCATGGCGACACCAACTACACGTTCCTCGTGGGGAATGTGGACGACGAGTCGAGGCTGCTTGTGGAGCGGACGCAGGAGTCCCTCCGCAGGGCCATCAAGGCCGTCGCCCCGGGCCGCGAGATCAATGTGATCGGACGCGCCATCGAGTCGTACGCGAAGCGATTCGGGTACGGGGTCGTGCGCGACTTCACGGGCCACGGCGTGGGCGAGGCGTTCCACTCCGGGCTGATCATCCCGCACTACGACGCCGCACCGGCCTACCGCCGAGTGATGGAGCCGGGGATGGTCTTCACGATCGAGCCGATGCTTACCCTCGGCACGGTCCAGTGGGACATGTGGGACGACGGCTGGACCGTCATCACCCGTGACCGCAAGCGGACGGCCCAGTTCGAGCACACCCTCGTCGTCACCGAGAACGGCGCCGAGGTTCTGACGGTCCCCTGACCGGCCCACCCCCTTCCCCACAAGCGACCCGAGAGGCGAACGCATGTCCAAAAGCGACAAGAAGAAGTCCAGATATGTGATCGGGGTCGATATCGGCGGGACCGGGATCAAGGGCGGCATCGTCGACCTCAAGAAGGGCAAGCTCGTCGGCGATCGGGTCCGCATCGACACGCCTCGTCCGGCCGCCCCCGAGCCCGTGGCCGACGTCGTGGCCAAGATCGTCGAGGAGCTCACCGCCAGGGCCGATGCCCCGGACCGCGAGAGCCCCGTCGGGGTCACGTTCCCAGGCATCATCCAGCACGGTGTCGCCCGCTCGGCCGCCAATGTCGACAAGTCGTGGATCGATTTCGGTATCAATGAGTACTTCACCGAGCATCTGGGCCGCCCCGTCGAGGTGATCAACGACGCCGACGCCGCTGGCCTCGCCGAGGTGCGCTACGGCGCCGGCAAGGGCGTGGACGGCACGGTGCTCGTCATCACGCTGGGCACCGGTATTGGCTCCGCGTTCGTCTTCGACGGGCAGCTTGTCCCGAACGCCGAACTCGGACACCTCGAGATCGATGGCTTCGATGCCGAGACGAAGGCCTCCGCCGTTGCCCGCGAGCGGGACGGCATCGGCTGGGAAGACTACAGCCTGCGACTCCAGCGCTACTTCTCGCACGTCGAATTCCTCTTCTCCCCCGAGCTGTTCATTGTCGGGGGCGGCATTTCGAAGCGCGCGGACGAATACCTTCCGCTCCTCAAGCTGCGGACGCCGATCATTCCGGCCGAGCTCAAGAACGAGGCGGGGATCGTGGGCGCTGCGCTGCAGGTGGCGATCCACCACAAGCTCACGAAGTAGCAAAAAGCTCACCAAGTAACACAGACAAGTAACACAGAGCAGAGGGGCCCGCGGCATAGGCCGGGCCCCTCTGCTCTGCCCCTCTACTCTGCCGCGGCGGTCTCCGCGCGCTCGGAACGCAGCAGTGCGATGGCGGCCTCGAAGTCCTCAAGGGATTCGAACGACTGGTAGACGCTCGCGAACCGCAGGTACGCGACATGGTCGAGCTTGCGCAGCGGTCCCAGTATCGCAAGGCCCACCTCGTGTGCCTGAATCTCCGCGGCCCCGCTTGAGCGCACGGTCTCCTCGACTTCCTGCGCGAGCAGCGCGAGGTCATCCTCCGTCACGGGACGCCCCTGGCAGGCCTTCCGCACACCGTTGATGACTTTTGTCCGGCTGAAGGGCTCTCCCACCCCGGACCTCTTGACGACGGTCAGGCTCGTCGTCTCAATCGTGGTGAAGCGGCGGCCGCACTGCGGGCACTGCCGCCGCCGGCGGATGGCCGAGCCGTCGTCCTGAATTCGGCTATCGACTACGCGAGAGTCGGGATTGCGGCAGAACGGGCAGTACATCCCTCAATTCTAGGGGGCCACTGCAGCGACAACAAGCGACGACCACAAGATGTAGTGGTCGCCGCTACTATCCGTGGGATTCCTAGTGAGGGGATTCGACGGCCCGCTCCACGAACCGGCGCTCGACCGCGTCCCCGTGCGCCGGAAGGTCCTCGGCGTCGGACAGGCTGCGGATATGCTGCGCGACGGCGTCCAGAGCCGCCTCGCTGTAGTCGATGATCTGCACTGCCTTGAGGAACGTGGCGACGTTGAGCCCCGAGGAGAATGCGGCCGTGCCGCTCGTGGGCAGCACGTGGTTCGACCCGGCCGTATAGTCACCGAGGCTGACGGGGCTGTAGTCACCAACGAAGATGGCGCCGGCATTGCGGACCCGCGCGGCCACCGAGGCGGCGTCCTCCGTCATGATCTCGAGATGCTCTGCTGCGTACGCGTCACATACCGCAATCCCGGCATCAATGTCGTCCACGAGCACCGCGCCCGACTGGCGGCCCGAGAGGGCAGTGAGCACGCGTTCCCGGTGCTTCGTGAGCTCGGCCTGCTCGCCCAGCCGCTCGCGCACCGCGTCGATGAGCTCTGGCGAGTCGGTGACCAGCACCGAGCCGGCGCGTGTGTCGTGCTCCGCCTGGCTGATGAGGTCCGCCGCCACGAGCTCGGGGCGGGCGCCGGCGTCCGCGAGGATCGCGATCTCCGTGGGCCCGGCTTCCGCATCGATCCCGACCACGCCCTTCACCAGCCGCTTGGCGGTGGCGACGAAGATATTCCCAGGCCCGGTCACGACATCGGCCGGTTCAATGGCCGGGAGTGGGCCCTCGCCGTCCTCACCCCCAGCGATGCCGTAGGCGAAGGCAACGACGGCTTGGGCGCCCCCGATCGCGTAGACCTCGTCGATGCCGAGCAGCGCGGCGGCGGCGAGGATCGTAGGGTGCGGGAGGCCGTTGTTGTCGTGCTGCGGCGGCGAGGCGAGCGCAATCGATCCGACCCCCGCTGCCTGCGCGGGGACCACATTCATCACCACGGACGACGGATAGACGGCGAGCCCACCGGGCACATAGAGGCCCACGCGCCGAACCGGCACCCAGCGCTGGGTGACTTTGGCGCCGTCGCCCGGGTGGACGGTGACATCGGCGGGCCTCTGGGCCTCCGCGAACAGGCGCGCCCGGCGGATTGACTCCTCGAGGGCCTCGCGGACCCTCGGGTTGAGAGATTCCAGCGCCTGGGAGATTGCCTCGGCGGGGACGCGCGGGTGACGCTGGGTGACGCCGTCGAACTTCTCTGCCAGAAGCGACAGGGCCGCAAAACCGCCTGAACGAACATCCGCAATGATGCCGCGCACAGCGTCTTCGACAGCGGAGCCCTGCTCGGCCTCCAGCCGCGGCACGACCGCGCGGAGATCCGCGAGGCTGAGACTCCTGCCCCTGAGGTCGATCGTACGGAAGTCGAGGGCAGTAGCAGGCGATGTCACCAACCCAGTTTACGGGTGCGGGAGAGGGTCAACGGCGCGTCGGAGGCGACCAGAAGATTGTCATGAGCCCGAGGATGACGACGGCGACAATGCCAGGCCACAGGGCGAGCGCGCTGAGCGCCTGAAGACCGAACGCCGATCCGTCGACGCTGGGATCCGTGCGCGAGGTTCCGAATGCCTGCCCGAGCCCGACGCCGGTCAGCCACATGAGCACGCTGCCCACTCCCGAGCCGATCAGCGCCGCGAGGTGGCGCGGCGCGAAATCGCCCCGCGAGTTGGCGCGGACCACGAACACCACGACGACGAGCGCAGCGAAGGCGGCAAGGCCCGCGAAGACGAGGTCCCGCGCTAACCACGCGTGGTAATCCGACCCGTCACCCTGGAGCCGGCCCCCCGGCGCGGCAAGCCACCAGAGAAGGCCGAGCGGGACGCCCGCGACGGCGGGAGCCGCAAACCACGGGATGAGGGCCCTGACCTGAGCGCGGTCCCGGACGTCGGCGTCAGGCATCGAGGCACGCAGGGCCGAGGAGGACCTTGAGGTCCCCGAACAGGGCGGGATTCGGGTTGACGCGTAGGTGCACCCCGAGCTTCATGACCTCGACGCTGCGGCTTCCGTGGAGCCGGAGTTGCACCTCGCTTTGGCCCGGGTGCGTGCGGAGCACGTCGCCCAGCCGAGTCACAATGCGCTCGGTGGCCTTGTGGGTTGGCATCGAGATGACGACCGGCCCCGTCCCTGCCTGGCTGAGGTCGGGAACACTGAGCTCCATCGCGCTCAGGGCCACGGCCCCGTCGTCCCGTCGCTGGAGACGGCCCTTGACCACGACGATCAGATCCTCCGCGAGGATCGATGCGATGGGGCCGTAGACCTGGCCGAAGAACATGACCTCGACCGACGCGCCGAGGTCCTCGATCTCTGCCCGGGCGTAGGCGTTCCCGCTCGATTTGGCGATCCGTCGGCTGAGGGAAGTGATCATGCCCGCGATGGTGACGATCGCGCCGTCCTGGGGACCGTCGTCGGAAATCACCTGCGAGATCGCGTGGTCGGCATGCTCCTCGAGGACGCCCTCGAGCCCTTGAAGGGGATGGTCGGAGACGTAGAGCCCGAGCATGTCTCGCTCGAACGCGAGACGATCTTTCTTCTCCCACTCGGGCAGGTCCGGGATCTCCACGGCGAGGCCCGATGCCATGCCGCCGCCGCCGTCGCCGTCGAACGCGCTGAAGAGGTCGAACTGGTTCGCCGCCTCGTTCCGCTTCAGCACAATGACGGCGTCGACCGCCTCCTCGTGGACCATGGCGAGTGCACGACGGGGATGCCCGAGCGAGTCGAAAGCGCCCGCTTTGATGAGCGATTCAATGGTGCGCTTGTTGCAGACGACGGCGGGCACCTTCTGGAGGAAATCGCCGAAGCCCGTGAAGGCCCCCTTCTCCTCGCGGGCCTCGACCATCGAATGGACCACGTTCGCGCCCACGTTGCGAATGGCCCCCATCCCGAAGCGGATATCCTTGCCCACCGGGGTGAAGTTGAGGGCAGACTCGTTGACATCCGGCGGGAGGACGGTGATGCCCATGCGGCGGCACTCATTCAGGTACATGGCGCACTTGTCCTTGTCGTCGCCCACCGACGTCAGGAGCGCCGCCATGTATTCGGCGGGATAGTGGGCCTTGAGGTAGGCAGTCCAGTACGAGACGACGCCGTAGGCGGCCGAGTGCGCCTTGTTGAACGCATAGTCCGAGAAGGGCAGCAGGATATCCCAGAGGGTCTTGACCGCCTCGTTGGAGTAACCGCGCTCGCGCATGCCGTTCGAGAAGCCCTCGAACTGCTTGTCCAGCTCGGACTTCTTCTTCTTGCCCATGGCGCGGCGCAGAATATCGGCCTGGCCGAGCGAGTAGCCGGCGAGCTTCTGGGCGATGGCCATGACCTGCTCCTGATACACGATCAGGCCGTAGGTCCCGCCCAGGATGTCCTCGAGCGGCTCCGCAAGCTCAGGATGGATCGGTGTGATGTCCTGCTGCCCGTTCTTTCGCAGCGCATAGTTCGTGTGCGCGTTCGCCCCCATGGGGCCCGGACGGTACAGGGCGAGCACGGCCGAGATGTCCTCGAAGTTGTCCGGGCGCATGAGCTTGAGCAGCGACCTCATCGGACCGCCATCGAGCTGGAAGACGCCGAGCGTGTCACCTCGGGCCAGGAGCTCGTAGGAGGGGGCATCGTCGAGTTCAAGGCGCTCGAGGTCGAGGTCGATCCCCTGATTGAGCTTGATGTTGTCCAGGGCGTCCGTGATGATCGTCAGGTTCCTCAGCCCGAGGAAGTCCATCTTGATCAGGCCGAGGCCCTCACAGGTCGGATAGTCGAACTGCGTGATGACCTGGCCATCCTGCTCACGCCGCATGATCGGGATGATGTCGATCAGCGGGTGCGAGGACATGATGACGCCCGCCGCATGGACTCCCCACTGGCGCTTGAGGCCCTCAAGTCCGAGCGCGGTTTCGAAGACGCGCTGAGCGTCGGCGTCCGAGCGCAGGAGCTCTCGCATCTCCTCCGCCTCGCCGTAGCGCTTGGCCTCCGGATTGTGGATGTCCGCGAGCGGCATGCCCTTGCCCATGACGTCCGGCGGCATCGCCTTCGTGAGCCGCTCCCCCACGGAGAACGGATAGCCGAGCACCCGCGAGGAGTCCTTCAGGGCCTGCTTGGCCTTGATCGTGCCGTAGGTCACGATCATCGCGACGCGGTCGTCGCCGTACTTCTCGGTCACATATTTGATGACCTCGGGACGGCGGCGATCGTCGAAGTCGACGTCGAAGTCAGGCATCGAGACGCGATCCGGGTTGAGGAAGCGCTCGAAGATCAGACCGTGGGCGAGCGGATTCAGGTCGGTGATGCGCATCGCGTAGGCGGCCATCGAACCGGCGCCCGAACCACGCCCCGGCCCGACGCGGATCCCGTTGTCCTTGGCCCAGTTGATGAAGTCCGCGACCACCAGGAAGTAGCCCGGGAACCCCATCTGGGTGATGATCCCGATCTCGTATTCGGCCTGCTTGCGGACCTCGTCCGGGATGCCCCCGGGGAAGCGGTAATGAAGGCCGCGTTCGACCTCCTGGACGAACCACGACTCCTCGTTCTCCCCTTCAGGGCAGGGGAAACGCGGCATATAGCTGGCCTTGGTGTTGCATTCGACGGCGCAGCGCTCGGCGATGAGCAGCGTGTTGTCGCAGGCTTCGGGATGATCGCTGAAGATGGCCCGCATCTCCTGAGGCGACTTGAGGTAGAACTCGTCGGCGTCGAACTTGAAGCGCTTCGGATCTGCGAGCGTCGAGCCGGATTGCACGCACAGGAGCGCCGCGTGGCTCGACGCGTCCTCGGCGTGGGTGTAGTGGAGGTCGTTCGTGGCGACTAGCGGGAGCCCGAGATCCTTCGCGAGCTTGATCAGCTCGGACTGGACGCCGCGCTCGATGTCGAGCCCGTGGTCCATGATCTCGCAGAAGAAGTTGTCCGCGCCGAAGATGTCCCGAAACTCCGCGGCCGACTCACGGGCCTCCTTATAGAGGCCCAGCCGGAGCTTGGTCTGCACCTCCCCGGAAGGGCAGCCGGTCGTGGCGATGAGACCTTTCCCGTAGGTCTGGAGGAGTTCGCGGTCCATGCGAGGCTTGTAGAGATAGCCCTCGAGGGACGCGAGGGAGGACATCCGGAAGAGGTTGTGCATCCCTTGCGTATTCTCGGCCCACATGGTCATGTGAGTGTAGGCACCGGCCCCGGAGACATCATCCCGCCCTCCGTCGCCCCAGCGCACGCGGGTCTTGTCCCGCCGCGCCGTGCCCGGCGTCAGGTACGCCTCGACCCCCACGATCGGCTTGATGCCAGCGTCGTTCGCCTTCTTCCAGAAGTCGAACGCCCCGAAGACGAAGCCGTGGTCTGTCGTTGCGAGGGCATTCATGCCGAGTTCCGACGCGTGGCTGAAAAGATCGCCGAGGCGGGCAGCGCCGTCGAGCATCGAGTACTCAGTGTGGTTGTGGAGGTGGACGAACGAACCGCTGGAACTCACCGGTCCAGTCTAGGCTCCGAGCGGACCGCTCACCGGTCGCCGCGCAGCGTGTCGATCGCGTACTGCAGATCTGCCGGGTAGGGACTGGTGACCTGCACCCATTCCCCGCTCCGAGGATGATCGAAGCCCAGCCGGTGGGCGTGGAGCCATTGGCGGGTCAGTCCCAGCTCCGCCGCGAGCCGTGGATCGGCGCCGTAGGTGAGGTCGCCCACGCAGGGATGATGGAGGGCCGAGAAATGGACCCGGATCTGGTGTGTGCGCCCAGTTTCGAGGTGGATTTCCACGAGGCTCGCGCGCCCGAAGGCCTCGAGCACCTCGTAATGGGTCACCGAAGGCCGGCCGTCCTCGACCACGGCAAAGCGCCAGTCGTAGCCGGGGTGGCGACCGATGGGAGCATCGATCGTTCCCTCGAGCGGATCAGGGAGGCCTTGGACCACGGCGTGATACACCTTGTCCACCGTCCGCTCCTTGAAGGCGCGCTTGAGCGCGGTGTACGCGTGTTCGGTCTTGGCCACGACCATGGCACCAGACGTTCCCACGTCCAGGCGGTGGACGATGCCGGCGCGCTCCGTGGCCCCGGACGTGGAGATGCGGAAGCCGTCGGCGGCGAGGCCGCCCACCACCGTGGGGCCTACCCAGCCCGGGGAGGGATGAGCGGCGACGCCGACCGGCTTGTCCACCACGACGAAATCCTCATCGTCGAGGAGAATCTCTAGGCCGTCCACGTGCTCCACCACCACTTCCAACGGGTCGCGCCGCTCGGGCGCATCGATTTCAACGACGCTGCCGTGCGCGAGTCGGTCCGACTTTGCCACGGGCTTCCCCTGCACCGTGACATGGCCCCCAGCCAGGAGCTGCGCGGCAGCCGACCTCGAGACACCCAGCAGCGCCGCGAGCCCAGCGTCCGCCCGGGAACCAGCCAGCTCATCGGGGACTGGATGCCGGTCGGTCACCCTGCAGATCCCTTGTCCCCGCCGTCCCGCAACGAACTGCGCCCGCCATGCCGGCGGCCGTCAGCGCCGATGCCGAGCACCGTGAGCAGACAGATGAGGACAACGCCGCTGACCACCGCGGAATCGGCCACGTTGAAGATCGCGAAGTTCGGCAGCTGGATGAAGTCGACCACGTGGCCCATGCCGAACGACGGCTCCCGGAAGAGCCGGTCCGTGAGATTGCCCAAGGCCCCGCCCAGCACGAGTCCGAGCGCTATGGCCCACCCCAGCGAACTGACGCGTCGGGCGTAGACCAGAATGGCCACCGACACCACGGTCATCACGATGGTGAAGACCCACGTCACGTTCTCGCCGATCGAGAACGCTGCTCCGGAATTGCGGATGTAGTACCAATGGAGAAGTGGCGGAAGCACGGGAATTCGCTCGCCTTCCAACATGGTGCTCGTCACCCAGAGCTTGGTGAGCTGATCCGTCGCGTAGGCGACGACGGCCAGCAGCGCCAAGACAGCTATGGCGCGGCCGGATGACCGGCTTCGTCCGGACGACGGCGAGGCCTCGCCTCGAGGCGGAGTCACGGGCGATGAATTGTCCATGGTGCTTTCCGTTGGCATGCCGAAGCCCGCGGGGGGGGCCCCCCCCCCACCCCGCGGAAGAAAAGCGGTGGCCGACAACGGCGGGTTGCGGGGGCGAGCACGAGACCACCGCCCCCCCCGCGGC
>NZ_JBQCGQ010000311.1:0-3046 GCF_051955515.1 Sinomonas sp. | reverse complement strand
GTGGGGTTGTCCGGGTCGCCGGTGTAGTAGTCCTGCGTGTAGATCTCCACGCGGTGCCCGTCGGGGTCGAGGATGTAGAGGTAGAACGCGTTCGAGACGCCGTGACGGCCGGGCCCGCGCTCGATCCGGTCCGACATGCGCAGGGCGCCCATCTTGTCGCAGATCTGGATGATGTTGTGCTTCTCGTGGGTGGAGAACGCGATGTGGTGCAGGCGGGGGCCGTCGCCGCCGGTGAGGGCGGTGTCGTGGACGGTGTCCTTGCGGTGGAGCCACGCGGCGTAGGTGGTGCCCTCGGAGTCCTTGATGTCCTCGGAGACGCGGAAGCCCAGGCCCTCGAGGTAGGCACGGCCGCGGGGGACGTCCGGGGTGACCTGGTTGAAGTGGTCCAGGCGCACGAGCTCGCCGGCCGAGTAGAGGTCGTAGCGCATGTGGAGGCGCTCGACGTGCTCGACCTCGTAGAAGAACTCGTACGGGAACCCGATCGGGTCCTCGACGCGCACGGCATCGCCGATCCCGCGGACGAAGCCTTCCCTGCGGCGCTCGGTCCGGCAGCCGAGCTCCTTGAAGTAGGCCTCGGCCTTGTCCACGTCCTCGGGGGTGCGGACGCGGAACGCGAAGGCCGCGGCGGCGGCGATGGGGCCCTTGCGCAGCACGAGGTTGTGGTGGATGAACTCCTCGAAGGAGCGCAGGTAGATCGCCTCGTCGTCCTCGTACGTCACATGCAGGCCGAGCAGGCCGACGTAGAAGTCGCGCGACTTCTTCAGGTCCGTGACCACGAGGTCCAGGTAGGCGCAGCGGACGATGTCCGGCGCCGGCACGGACGGGGTGGGGATCGGTGCGTTGGTCATGGTGTTTCTCCTCTTCGAGAGTTGTCTGGGCTCAGAGAGCGCTGCTCAGGCGCCGAACTTCGGCGTGTGGACGTCGCCGAGCGTGATGTGCACGGCCTGCTGGTCGGTGTAGAAGTCGATCGAGCGGTAGCCGCCTTCGTGGCCAAGGCCCGAGGCCTTGACGCCGCCGAACGGGGTGCGCAGATCGCGGACGTTGTGCGAGTTGAGCCAGACCATGCCGGCCTCGATCGACTGGGCGAAGTTGTGGGCGCGCTTGAGGTCGTTGGTCCAGACGTAGGCGGCGAGGCCGTACTTCGTGTTGTTGGCCAGCGACAGCGCCTCGTCGTCGTCGTCGAACGGGGTGATTGCGACGACCGGGCCGAAGATCTCCTCCTGGAAGATCCGGGCGTCCGGCTTCACGTCGGCGAACACCGTCGGGGCGACGTAGGAGCCGTTCTCCTGGCCCTCCGGCAGGTTCTCCGGACGGCCGCCGCCTGCCAGGAGCCGGCCCTCGGACTTGCCGATCTCCACGTAGCTCATGACCTTCTCGTAGTGCTCGGGGTGCACGAGGGCGCCGACCTGGGTCTTCGGGTCGTGCGGGTCGCCGACCACGATGTTCTTGGCCCGCTCCGCGTAGCGCTCGGTGAAGTCGTCGTAGATGCTGCGCTCGACCAGGATGCGCGAGCCAGCGGTGCAGCGCTCGCCGTTGAGCGAGAAGACGCCGAAGAGCGTCGAGTCGATGGCGGCGTCGAGGTCAGCGTCGGCGAAGACGACGGCGGGGGACTTGCCGCCGAGCTCCATCGACATGCCCTTGAGGTTCTCCGCGCAGTTGCGGTAGATGAGCTTGCCCGTCGAGGACTCGCCCGTGAAGGAGATGAGCGGGACGCCGGGGTGCTTCACGAGGGAATCCCCAGCGGTCTCGCCGAAGCCGTTGACCAGGTTGAAGACGCCCTCGGGAAGGCCGGCCTCCTCGAAGATGTCAGCCCAGAGCGAGGCCGAGAGCGGCGTGAATTCGGCCGGCTTGAGCACCACAGTGCAGCCCGAGGCGAGCGAGGGGCCCAGCTTCCAGGACTCGAGCATGAACGGCGTGTTCCACGGCGTGATGAGGCCGGCGACGCCGATCGGCTTGCGGTTGACGTAGTTGAGCTGGCTCCCGGGAACCTTGAGGGCGTTGTCCTGCTGGGCGACGATGAGGTCCGCGAAGAAGCGGAAGTTCTCCGCCGCGCGGAGTGCCTGGCCGCGCGCCTGGGTGATCGGAAGACCGGTGTCGAAGGTCTCGAGCTCGGCGAGACGGTCCTCCTGCGCCTCGACCGCGTCGGCGATGGCGAACAGCACCTTGGCGCGGGCACGGGGCTTCATGCGCGGCCACGGCCCGTTCTCTAAGGCCTCGGTCGCCGCGGCGACGGCGGCGTCGATGTCCGCCTTCTGGCCGGAGGCGGCGGTCGCGTACGTCGTGTTGGTGACGGGATCGAGGACCTCGAACGTCTCGCCGCCGATCGAGTCGACGCGCTTGCCGCCGATGTAGTGCTGGAGGTGGGTGGGAAGGTTCTCGGGCACGAAGTGCTTGGTCATGGTTGCTCCTTCGAGAGTGGAGGGCGGGTAGGTCAGAGGTTCGGGAAATTGGGGTGCGCGTCGGTCCGCGCCAAGTAGGCATCGAGCGTTGCCGAGCGGTGGCGCCGCGCGGCACTCTCGATCTCGGCGGTCGGAGCCCCGCTCTCGATGAGCCGCAGGAGCTCCTCGTGCTCCTCCACGGATTCGCTCGCGCGCTCCGGGACGAAGCTGAACGTCGAGCCGCGGAGCGCCGTGAGCCGATTCCAGCCGCGATGGACAAGGTCGAGGATGTGCGGGTTGGGGCAGTGCTCGAACAGCACGCTGTGGAAATCGTGGTTGAGCTGGGTGAACTGGACGGGATCGAAGCTGTCGGGGAAATCGGCGACCATCGACCGCATCCGCGCGTTCACTTCGCGGGCGGCGACGAGGTCCTGATGGCCGACGGCGGGCGCGGACAGGGCGGTCGCGGCACCTTCCACGAGGCTCAGCGTCTGCATCGTGTAGAGGTATTCGACCGGATCGATGCCGGCCACAGTGGCCCCGACGTTCTTCTCGAACGTCACGAGCCCCTCGGCTTCGAGGCGCCGCACAGCCTCGCGGACCGGCACGACCGAGACGTCGAGCTCGGTCGCGACCTGTGCGAGCACCAGACGGGCGCCAGGAGCCAG
>NZ_JBQCGQ010000310.1:0-14785 GCF_051955515.1 Sinomonas sp. | reverse complement strand
TCAGGGGGCAGCGCCGCCGGTTCGCTGGGGGAAGTCACGCCGTCAAGCCTAACGTCCGACGCGTGTCCTTCCGTTCGTCCTGCCGTCCTCCCCACGTTCTGCGCCGTCCTCCCCACGTTCTGCGCCGTCCTCCCCGCTTGTACGGCCGACGGCGTCGCAGCTCCCCGTGCCTGCCGTGGCATCGCTGAGGCTTGTTAGCAGGAGTCGGGGAAGCAGGCACAAGAGTTGGGGAGGACGGCCATGAAGTTGGGGAGACCGGCCGAGCGGCCCCCGGTAGGGCACCAAAAAGCCCCCGCAGCGACGCTGCGGGGGCTTCGTAGAGCCTGGGTTCAGGATGCGAGAACCTCGTCGAGGACACTCGCGGCCTGCTCCTCATCCGTCTTCTCCGCCAAGGCCAGCTCGGAGATGAGGATCTGCCGAGCCTTGGCCAGCATGCGCTTCTCACCCGCGGACAGGCCGCGGTCCTGATCGCGACGCCACAGGTCGCGGACGACCTCGGCAACCTTGATCACATCGCCGGAGGCGAGCTTCTCGAGATTGGCCTTGTAGCGGCGGGACCAGTTCGTGGGCTCTTCCGTGAACTCGGCCCGGAGGACATCGAACACATGCTCGAGGCCTTCCTTGCCCACAACATCACGGACACCTACGAGGTCCACGTTTTCAGCTGGTACTTCAATCGTCAGATCACCCTGGGCCACTTTGAGCTTGAGATACATCTTCTCTTCGCCCTTGATAGTGCGCATTTTGATCTCTTCGATCTTGGCTGCACCGTGGTGGGGGTAAACAACCGTCTCGCCAACCTCAAAAACCATGTGGACATTCCCCTTTCCCGCAAATCAGTCTATCACGGTTGAGGCCGCAGCCCGGCCGAGGGAGGCCCCGCGATCGGCGGAATGACGCGGGAGAGCGGTTTCTCGGCAGGCTCGGCAGGGCTTGACGAACCATCAAGAAAGTGCTTCACGTCACCCTTGCCGGTGTCGCGGAATCTACGATCTGTCGAAATTCGGGCTACGCTAGGGGCGACCAGACCTCTTCCACCCATCTACAGGAGCGAGCTGTGCGTTTCACTGCTTCGACCCCCGCCGCGCGCGTTGCCCTCGCAGCCGCTCTCGGCGTGGGCCTGCTGACGGCCACCGGCTGCGGATACATCAACCCGCAGCAGACGTCCATCCAGTACTCGGCCTCTGACGGCGTTCGCGCCGACGTCGGCTCCCTGCAGCTGCGCAACGTGCTCATCGTCTCCTCCGGCAAGAGCGGTTCGGCGACGACGCCGAGCCCTGACGCCCCCGGACGCCTCATCGGCTCCCTGTACAACACGTCGTCCCAGGACCTCACGGTCTCGCTGTCGACCGCCAACTCGAGCCCCGTCACGGTGACCGTTCCCAAGAACGGCACTGTCCGCCTCGAAGAGTCCACCCCGGTCTCGTTCTCCCACGTCGGCGGCGTCCCCGGCTCGCTCGTGGATGTCCAGGTCTCGGCGGGTTCGTCGAACCAGACCGTGAAGATCCCCGTCCTCGACGGCACGCTCGAAGAGTACCGGCAGTACCTGCCGACGCCGTCCGCCAGCGCCTCTTCGTCCTCGAGCTCCTCGGCGTCGTCGGGCGCGTCCGGATCCTCGAGCGCGTCGGCCACCCCGTCTGCCTCGGCGACCCACTAGAGCTCACGCCAACGACGACGGCCGCTCTTCCCACCTGGGGCGAGCGGCCGTCGTCGTTCTCTGCCAGTCGTTGGGGGCTCAGGGCTCGAACTTGTAGCCGAGCCCCCGCACAGTGACGAGGTAGCGCGGGTTCGAGGGGTCAGGCTCGATCTTGCTCCGGAGCCGCTTGACGTGGACGTCGAGCGTCTTGGTGTCGCCCACGTAGTCCGAGCCCCATACGCGATCGATGAGCTGGCCGCGGGTGAGCACGCGTCCGGAGTTGCGCAGCAGCATCTCGAGGAGCTCGAACTCCTTGAGCGGAAGGGCCACCTGCTCGCCGTCGACACTTACCACGTGCCGTTCGACGTCCATCCGCACGGGGCCGGCCTGGACCGTCGAGGAGATGAGCTCCTCGGGCTCGCCGTGGCGCCGCAGCACCGCGCGCACGCGGGCCACGAGTTCACGGGAGGAGTAGGGCTTGGTGACGTAGTCGTCGGCGCCGAGCTCAAGGCCCACGACCTTGTCGATCTCCGAGTCCTTGGCGGTCAGCATGATCACGGGGACGTTCGAGCGCTGCCGGAGCTGGCGGCACACCTCGGTTCCGGGGGTGCCGGGAAGCTGGAGGTCGAGCAGCACAAGATCGGCTCCGTTGCGGTCGAACTCCACGAGCGCCTCGGTGCCGTTGTCCACGACCTCCACCTCATAGCCTTCCTTGCCGAGGAGGAATGAGAGGGGGTCGCTGAACGACTCTTCGTCCTCCACGATCAGGATCCTGCTCAAGCCATTGCTCCTTGCTCGGGGGGCCGTGCGGCCCCGTCTTGCCGTTCTTGGTCCTGCTCCATCTCGGGCAGCCGCACGGTGAAGGTCGACCCCTTGCCAGGCTGCGACCACACAGTGACCTCGCCGCCGTGGTTCTCCACCACGTGCTTGACGATGCTCAGGCCCAGGCCCGTGCCGCCCGTCTGCCGGGACCGCGCGGCGTCCACGCGGTAGAAGCGCTCGAACACCCGGTCCTGGTCCTCGGGCTTGAGCCCCTCGCCCTGATCCGCGACCGACACTGAGACAAGTCCGTCCTTGTCCCTGATACCGATCCCCACCTTGGTGTTCGCCGGCGAATAGCGGATCGCGTTGTCGATGAGATTGCGGAAGGCGTTCACGAGCAGGTCCGGGTCGCCGAAGACCTTGTGCTGGCTCGAACCGCCGACGACGACGGAAATCCCCTTCGCCTCGGCAGCGAGCCGCGAGCGGTCCACGGCTTCCGCGACGACCTCGTTGAGGTCGACGTCCTTCCCCTGATGCACGATGTCCGCACCCTGGAGCCTGGAGAGCTCGATGATGTCCTGGACGAGGGCGGCCAGTCGGCTCGACTCCTTGCGCATGCGCTGGGCAAAGCGGCGGACGGCATCCTCGTCGTCCGGACTGGCCTCGAGCGCCTCCGCGAGGAGGGAGATCGCGCCGACTGGCGTCTTGAGCTCGTGTGAGACATTCGCGACGAAGTCGTTCCGGATCCGTTCCGTCCGCGTGATCTCCGTGCGGTCATCCGCCAGGAGCAGGATGTATTCCTCGCCGAGCATCGCCGCGCGGACCTGCACGATGATGGAGCCCTGGCCGATGGGACCGCGCGGGAGCTCGAGCTGCTGCTCGATCACCACCCCGTTCCCCCGCACCTTCGCCGTCATCTGGAGGAGCTCGCGGTGGACGACGGTGTGCCCGCGGACAAGGCCGTACGCGTAGGCTGCGGGGCTGGCGCGCACGACGCTGTCGATTGCGTCGACCACGACGAACGCCTTGCCGAGGACCGCGAGGACGTCGGCTGCCCCGTCCGGGAAGGACACTTCCCCCGGGGCCCCCTCCAAGAGGTCGCGCTGCCTCTCGCTCGCCCTGAAGGCGAGGACGCCGAATGCCCCGAAGGACAGGCCGAGAAGACCCGCCACGATGCCGACGACGAGAGGATCCACTCCTCCAGCTTAGGGCTCGCGACCGGGCCCGCGGCCGGCGTTTGCCGCCACGACGGTCCGGTTCACGTATCGTTCACCCAAGGGCAGTCAACTATTCATCTGCCGCTGAGAGTGTGACGAGTCGGAGCGCCCACACAGCCTGACGGAACGGGAGGACACCGCCGTGCGCAAGGTATTCCAAGAAGAGCTCAAGTCTGTCCATGACGAGCTGGTCGAGATCGCCCAGCTCGTCGCGGCCGCGCTGGACAAGGCCGTCGAGTCCTTCCAGAACGCGGACGTCGACCTCGCGCAGGAGGTCATCGCAGAGGACGCGCGCATCGACTTCCGTCAGACCGCGCTCGATGAGCGGGCGATCGACATCCTCGCCCTGCAGGGCCCGGTCGCGAGTGATCTCCGCACGCTCGTGGGCTCCCTGCGCATGAGCGCGTCCCTCGAGCGGATGGGCGACCTCGCGCGCCACATCGCCCAGCTCGCGCGCCTCCGCTATCCGGAGAGTGCCGTGCCCGCGCCCCTCACGCGCACCTTCGAGCGGATGGCCGAGCTGGACAAGCAGATCATCGCGCACGTCGCGGAACTGCTCGCGACCCACGACCTCTCCCTCGTCGCGAAGATCCAGGGCGACAACGCGGACATCGACGACCTCCACGCGAGCGTCTTCCGCACGATCGCAGACCCGTCGTGGACTGGCTCTCCCGCCCTTGCCGTGGACGCCGCCCTCGCAAGCCGCTACTTCGAGCGCTTCGCCGACCACGGCGTGTCGGTAGCCCGCAAGGTGTCCTACCTCGTCACGGGCGAATGGGACGGGGACATGACGTCCAACTGACCCCTCAGCCTCAACATTGCGCCGTCGCCGCCGCCGGGTGCACACCCGGTGGAGGCGACGGCGCAACTGTTTCTACTTCTTGCCCTGGTTCTTGACGGCCTCGATCGAGGCGGCCGCCGCATCCGGGTCGAGGTACGTGCCGCCCGCGTTGGTCGGCTTGAAGCCCTCGTCGAGCTCGTAGACGAGCGGGATGCCCGTGGGGATGTTGAGGCCCGCGATGTCCTCGTCGCTGATCCCGTCGAGGTGCTTCACGAGCGCGCGGAGCGAGTTGCCATGCGCGGTGACGAGAACGACCTTGCCCGCCGTGAGATCGCCCTTGATCTCAGACTCCCAGTACGGGAGGAGGCGCTCGAGGACGTCCTTGAGGCACTCGGTCCGCGGGATGTCGTCGCCGAGGTCGGCGTAACGGGGGTCGCCGACCTGTGAGAACTCGGAGTCGTCCGCGAGAGGGGGCGGCGGGACGTCGTACGAGCGGCGCCACTCCATGAACTGCTCCTCGCCGAACTCCGCGAGGGTCTGGGCCTTGTCCTTGCCCTGCAGCGCGCCGTAGTGGCGCTCGTTGAGGCGCCAGGAGCGCTTGACGTCGATCCATCCGCGGTCGGCCTCGTCGAGCGCGATGTTCGCAGTGTTGATCGCGCGCTTGAGACGGGACGTGTAGAGGATGTCCGGCAGCAGCCCCTTCTCGGCGAGCAGCTCGCCGCCGCGCCGAGCCTCTTCGCGGCCCTGGTCGTTGAGATCAACATCGACCCAGCCCGTGAAGAGGTTCTTGGCGTTCCATTCGCTGTGCCCATGGCGCAGCAGGATGAGGGTGTAAGTCATGGACTCATGCTATCGGGCGGAATCGGGCTCGACTCAGTCCGTGACGCGGGGCGCCACCGAATCCCACCCGACGGTCAGCTCCCCCAGCCGCCACCGAGCCGGGCCGTGCCGGACGGGCCACCCGTCGTTGCGAAGCGTCCGTGCCATCGCGATCCAGCGTTGGCGGCTGCCGAACGAGGCAAGCGGCGCCGCAGACAGCCATGCGGCGTCGAGTGCACGAAGGAACTCATGGACGGGTTCCCCCGGCACGTTCCGGTGGATGAGCGCCTTCGGAAGGCGCTCGGCGACGTCTGAGGGCCGCTCGAACGAGCCGAAGCGCAGGGCCACGGAGAGCGTCTGGGGGCCCTCGCCGTCGAGCGCTACCCAAGCGGCGCGGCGCCCGATTTCGTCGCACGTCCCCTCGACGAACAGGCCACCCGGCGCAAGCCGGGAGCGGACGAGATCCCAAATGGCGGGAACGTCGTCCTCCTCGTACTGCCGGAGGACGTTGAACGCGCGGACCAGGGCTGGAGCCCCGTCGACCGGCAGTTCGAAGCCGCCGAGGCGGAACTCGAGACCCTCGCGCTCCAGGGGCTTCGCGGCCTCGACTCGGCTCGGCTCGATCTCGACCCCCACGAGGCGGAAGTCCGCCCGCACGGTCCGCAGGCGCTCGAAGAGCTCGACGGCGGTGGCTGGCGACGCTCCGTAGCCGAGGTCGACGGCGAGCGGCGAGGTGGGGAACGACCGGAGCCTGCGGGCCTGCGCCCCCGTGATCCAGCGGTCCACGCGGCGCATCCGGTTGGGGTTCGTGGTCCCGCGCGTGACGTTCCCTACGGGACCGCCGCGCGTGGCCCGGATGGGGCTCGCCTTCTGGACCACCCGCTCAGCGGGACGAGACGGAGGGCCGCACGTCGGCCAGGTAGATCCCGGCTGCGGTCACGGCGGCGAGGTTGAAGAGACTCGGCCCGAACATGGGGCTGATTGGGCTGATGATGGAGAGGAGGCCGACGAACGCGGCCGCGCCGGTCACGGCGAGCCAGAAGCCCTTCGTGCGCTTGAAGCCGGCCTCGAACGCCGGGCCCTTGCGCGTGGTGCAGTCGATGAAGGCCCACAGCGAGATCGCCAGGCACAGGAAAGAGATGACGTACCCGACGATGATGTCGATGTAGGCAATGAGAAATCGGCCGCTCACAGCTCCAGCCTACAGAAGCGCGTCGAGTCCCTGCGCGAGGTCCGCCCACAGGTCCTCGACATTCTCGATCCCGACGCTCAGCCGGACCAGTCCCTCGGGCACGGTCAGCGGCTCGGCGGTGTGCCTGCGCCGCCGCTCAATCGTCGACTCGACGCCTCCCAGCGACGTCGCAGGAAGCCACAGCGCGAGGGAGGCGACGAACGCGTCGGCCGCTGCGGCGTCGTCGAGCTCGAGGCTGATGATCGAGCCGAAGCCGTCGAACTGGGCGGCCGCGCGCGCGTGGCCCGGATCGGAGACGAGGCCGGGATAGCGCGTGCGGCGGACGGCGGGGTGGCCCTCGAGGCGCCGCGCGAGTTCGCCCGCCGTCGCCTGCGAGCGCTCGACCCGCAGGGCGAGGGTGCGGAGGCCGCGAAGGCCGAGCCAAGCCTCCATGGGTCCGGCGATGGCGCCGTGAAGCGTGCGGTGAGCGAGGAGCTTCGCGCGCAGCTCGTCATCGTCCGTGACCGCGAGGCCGAGGAGGACGTCCGAATGCCCGGCGAGGTACTTCGTGGCGGAATGCACGACGACGTCGGCCCCCACCGCGAGCGGCCGCTGGCCGAGGGGCGTGCTGAACGTGTTGTCGACGACGACGAGTGCCCCGGCCGCGCGGGCCGCGGCCACCAGCGCAGGCAGGTCGGCCACCTCCATCATCGGGTTGGTGGGACTCTCGACCCACAGGAGGTCGGCGCCGTCGAGCGCGGCGACCACCGCGTCCGTCTCGGCGATGTCGACGGAGCGGAGCTCGAGCTCGCCGCGCTCGCCCTTGCTCTGCGCGAGGCCGAGGGTTCCCGAATAGGAATGGGCCGGTGCCACGAGCACGCCGCCGACCGGGACCAGGCTGAGGGCCGCCGCGACAGCGCCCATGCCCGAGGAGAAGAGCAGGGCTGGGACGTCCGTCCCCTCGAGACGCGCGACCGCCTCCTCGAACGGCTCCCAGGTGGGGTTTGAATACCGGGCGTAGCCGCGCGCCCCCTCACCCACGGCGCCGAGACCTACGAACGTCGAGGAGAAGACGACGCTGGGGTTCACCGGACTGTCGTGATCGCGCTCCGGGCGGCCCGCGGCGACCGCGAGAGTCTCTGGCGAAAGCGCCGAGAGGGCTTCGGCGTCGAGGTGCGGGAAGCTGAACTCGGACACGGCGGAGTCGGTTTGGGAGGCGCTGGTCATTCCCCTAGGGTCGGTCATTCCCCTAGGTTAATGCGCGAACTGGGACCAGATGGCGAAAGCGCCCGCTACCGCCATGATCACGGCGGTGAACCAGCCGACCACGTTCGAGAGTGGGCTGTTGCGACGCTCGCCCATGATGCGCTTGCTCCCCGCGATGAGCAGGAGGACCACGAGGAACGGGGCGGCCGCGATGGCGTTGAGCGTCGCGGACAGGACGAGCATGCCGATCGCGTCCGTCGAGAGCATGGACACGACGGTGGCGACCACGAGACCGACGATCAGCAGACCGTAGAACAGCGGTGCCTTCCGCGGGCTGCGGTCGAACCCCCAGTCTCGGCCTGTGAGCCCGGTGAGGCCGATGCACGCAGACGAGGCCAGCACCGGCACGCCGAGCAGGCCCGCCCCGATGAACCCGAGGGCAAAGATGGCGCCCGCGAGCGGCCCGGCCAGTGGCTGGAGAGCCTTCGCCGCCTCGGCCGCGGTGTTGACGTCCTGGTGCTGCTGCCCCAGGGTAGCGCCGGTGGCCACGATGATGGCGAACATCACGAGAGTGGAAACCGTCATCCCGGCTACCACGTCGATCTTCTGCTGGCGACGGCGGCGCTGCGCGAGCCCGTCCGGAAGATCGGGGTCGGCGAGCGGGTTCTCGCCGCCTTCAGGCATCAGCCGGAGCTCCTCGATGCGCTGCCCGCTCTCCCAGAAGAACAGGTACGGCGAGACGGAGGTGCCGAAGACGGCGGCGAGAAGTCCCCAGAATTGAGGCTCGGGCGAGAGCCGCTGGAAGGTGAGGCCCGCGAGCACCTCGTTCCAGTGGACTCCGGCGATGAACACAACGGCGACGTAGGCGAGCAGGGCCAGACAGAGCCAGGTGAAGACGCGGGCCACGGTGCGGTAGGACCCAGTGACGAGCAAGATGCCGACGGCAATGCCCGCGACCGGAGCCCACACCTGCGGAAGCCCGAGCCCCAGGAGCTGCATCCCCTGGCCCACTGCCATGAGGTCCGCGGCGACATTGACGACGTTGGCCACGAGGAGGCAGGCAAGGAGCACCGCCGTCAGGAAGCGCCCCACCGGACCGAAGCGCCGCCGGACCAGCGCTCCCAGGCTCTCTCCGGTGGCGGTCGCCGTGCGGTCGCTCATCTCCTGGACAGTGACCATGAGCGGCAGCACCACCGGCGCCGTCCAGACCATGCCGTAGCCGTACAGAGCCCCGGCCTGGACGAACGTCGCGACAGCTGACGGGTCATCGTTGGCTGATCCCGTGATCACCCCGGGGCCCAAGGCCCTCAGCCAGGTGCGCCACCCAGGCGCGTCCTTGACCGGCTGCTGCTCTCGCATCGCGCTCAAGCGGTTCCCTTTCGGATCTTTGCTCGTGGAACGTCCCTGCCTGACTGCGGACGCGCTCAGTGCTGGCTTACCCCCGAGCGCCCCGGCCAACCCGTTATCCACATACGCACGCACTTTCGAGCGGGAATCGACCCCGTATCGGTAGGCTGGGTGGGTGACCTTCTCCCCCGTTACCCCGGCACGGGGTCTCTTCGTCGCGTTCGAAGGAGGCGACGGCGCCGGCAAGTCGACGCAGGCGCGGCTCCTCGCGGCGTCCCTGCGCTCGGCGGGCCTTGGGGTGCTGCTCACGCGAGAGCCGGGCGGCACTCCCATCGGCGAGAAGCTCCGCTCCCTCGTGCTCGATCACGGCCAAGGGGAGATCGATCCGAGGACCGAGGCGCTCATCTTCGCGGCGGCGCGGGCGGCCCACGTCGCCCAGGCCATTGAGCCTGCTCTCGCGCGCGGAGACGTGGTGGTGACAGACCGGTATATCGGGTCCTCGATCGTCTACCAGGGAGTGGGGCGAGGACTCGGCCCTGACGCCGTCCGCGGGCTCAACGAATGGGCCACGGGCGGCCTCTGGCCCGATCTCACCGTCCTGCTCGACGTCGACGAATCCGAGGGCCGCGCCCGCCGCGCCGCGCATGAGGTGGGCGAGGATCGTCTCGAGTCGGAGCCGGACGCGTTCCACCGCGAGGTCCGGGCAGCCTTCCTCGATCTTGCGTCGGCGCGGCCGGACGCGTACCTGGTCCTTGACGGCCGGCAGGATCCTGTGGGGCTGGCCGAGGAGATCCTGACGGCGGTGCTCGGCGCGCTCGAGGCGAGAACCGCCGTCGTTCCTCCCGCTGCCGTTCCTCCCAGCGTCGGCGAGCGCCGATGAGCGTCTGGGAGCAGCTCGTGGGGCAGTCGCCCGTCGTCGAGCAGTTGCGCCGTGCAGCCGCCGGGGAGGGGCTCACCCATGCCTGGCTCTTCACGGGTCCGCCCGGATCCGGGCGGTCGACGGCGGCCAAGGCCTTCGCCGCGGCACTCAACTGCGAGGTCGACGACGTGACAGCCCGGGGCTGCGGGGTGTGCAGCGGGTGCCGCACGGTCCTCGCTGAAACGCACAGCGATGTCACGTTCGTGCGCACGGAGAAGATCACGATCACCATCGATGAGGCGCGGGAGCTCGTGGCCAAGTCCGGCGATCGCCCCTCGACTGGACGCTGGCGCATCGTGGTCGTCGAGGATGCCGACCGCATGGCCGAGCGCACCACGAACGTGCTGCTCAAAGCGATCGAGGAGCCTACTCCTCGGACGATCTGGATGCTCTGCGCGCCATCGCCCGCCGACGTCCTCGTGACGATCCGCTCTCGGTGCCGGCCGGTGAGCCTCCGGCTCCCGCCGGTCACGGACGTCGCTGCGCTCCTCGTGGAGCGCGACGGCGCCGATCCCGATCTCGCGCTGCAGGCGGCGCGCTCAGCCCAGAGCCATATCGGCATCGCCCGCAGGCTGGTCCACGACGCCGCAGCGCGTGAACGGCGGTCAGCGACCGTCCGCCTGCCGCTCACGCTGTCCACCGTCTCGCAGGCCGTGAACCTCGCGGAACAGATCGTGAAGATCGCGACCGACGAGGCAGCGACCTCGAACGAGGAACGCGACGCCGAGGAGCGCTCACGCCTCTTCGCGACCCTTGGCCTCTCGCCCGACGACAAGCTGCCGCCCAGCCTCCGCGCGCAGGTGAGGCAGCTCGAGGAAGACCAGAAGCGGCGCGCGAAGCGCTCGGTGACGGACTCGCTCGACCGCACGCTCACGGATCTGCTCTCGTTCTATCGCGACGTGCTCATGATCCAGCTCGGTGGGACCGTGGAGCTCGTGAACACCGAGCTCGCCAACGAGATCGCCGACTTCGCGTCGAAATCGACGCCGGACGTAACTTTGGCGCGGATGGACGCGGTTAACACGACCAGAGAACGCATCACGACGACCAATGTGGCCCCGCTCCTCGCGGTCGAGGCCATGGCAGCAAGCCTGATCTGAGGAGAAGAGCCCTTTGACGATGCCCGCCCCGAGACAGGGTGCCCCCCTGCCTGCCGCAGGCACCGCGCGGCTGCGTGCCGCCGTCGTCGCCGTCGTCTCCGGACTGGCCGCGCTCGCCCTGGTGCTCACGGGCTGCACGCCGTTCCTGAGCCCCGGCTCCGGGCCGACTCCGGACACGGACACGTCGGCCACGGCGGGCGCTCCCCCGGAGCTGGAGAAGTTCTACCAGCAGAAGGTCGAGTGGTCCTCCTGCGAGAACAACCTCGAGTGCACCAAGGTCACGGTCCCGGTCGACTACTCCAAGCCCGGGGGCGAGACGATCCAGCTCGCCGTCGCGCGGCTGAAGGGCAAGAACGCGTCCTCCAACCTGCTCGTGAACCCGGGTGGTCCGGGCGTCTCGGCGATCGACCTCGTCCGTGACGCGGGCACCACCATGTTCTCGGACAAGCTTCGGAGCGCGTACAACCTGATCGGCTGGGATCCCCGAGGCGTCAAGCGGTCAGCTCCCGTCACCTGCTTCGACGGGCCCCAAGAGGACGCCCGGCGCCAGCAGAACCCCGACTATTCGACCGATGCCGGTCTCGAGGAGGCGTTCGCGGAGCAACTGAAGCTCATCGACGCGTGCAAGGCCAATACCGGCCCGGTCCTCGCCCACACGGACACGATCAGCTCGGCCAAGGACATGGACATCATCCGAGCGGTGGCGATGGGGCAGTCCAAGCTGAACTACGCCGGCTTCTCCTACGGGACCCTGCTCGGCTCGACCTACGCCGGCCTCTTCCCGGATCGCGTGGGGCGGTTCGCGCTCGACGGCGCGCTTGACCCCGCTCTGGATTCCACCCAGGTGACGGTCGGCCAGGCGAAGGGCTTCGAGGACGCGCTCCACGCCTACGTGCGGTCCTGCATCTCGAAGTCGGGCTGCCCGATGAGCGGCAACGAAAATGATGCAATCATCCAGATCCAGGCGCTCCTCCAGTCGGTCAAGGAGCAGCCGATGCCGACCACGGAAGGCCGAGTGCTGCCCGGCACCGATTTCGTGAACGGCTTCATCCTCCCGCTGTATAACAACACGAACTGGCCCGTGCTGACGCAGGCCCTCACGAGCGCCTTCCGCGGGGACGGGACCGCGATGCTGCGGCTCGCCGACCTCGCCGCCGATCGGGACTCGAACGGCACGTATTCGTCGAACAGCACCTACGCCTTCATGGCGTACAACTGCCTCGACTACAACACTCCCAGCGACACGACGAGCATGCGCAACGAGGCCGACCAGCTGCACCAGGCCTCCCCCACCTTCGGGGACTTCTTCGCCTATGGCGGGGTCAATTGCCGAGACTGGCCGACGAAGCCCGTAAGGACGCCCGCGCCGGCTCACTACACCGGCGGGAGCACGATCCTCGTCGTCGGGACCACGGGGGACCCGGCCACCCCATATCCGTGGGCGCAGTCGCTCCGGAGCGAACTCGGCAACGCCTCGCTGCTGACGTTCAACGGCGAGGGCCACACGGCCTACGGGCGCGGCTCGTCCTGCATCGACAAGGCCGTGGATGGCTTCCTCGTCGACGGCACGGTCCCGAAGGACGGGACTCGCTGCTAGATCGGCAGCAGGCCCGGCAGGTCCGCGACTGAGCGCACGACGGCGGTCGCGCCCGCCGCTCGGAGCTCGCCCTCGCTCTGAGCACCGGTGAGCACGCCGATGGCTGTCCCGGCGCCCGCACGGAGGGCGGAGGTGATGTCCGCCGTTGTGTCACCCGCGACGAGAACCTGGCGGACGTCGTCGACGTCGAGCGCGAGGACCGCGGTAAGGACCATGTCGGGGAAGGGGCGGCCGCGGCCGGCGTCCTCAGAGCAAAGGGACAGGTCCGCGAGTCCCATCCAGCCGAGGGCCTCGAGGACGCTGTTCTGCGTGTGGCGTCCGAAGCCGGTGGCCAAGCACACCAGAATCCCCCGCTCGCGCAGCTCATGCACAGTGTCTTCGGCTCCGGGGACGGGTTCGACGCAGCCGCCGACGATCATGCGGTCGTACGCCGCAGCGAAGGTGCGCGAGGCAGCGCGGGCCGTAGCGGCGTCGTCCGGGAAAAGCTGCTCGAAGACCCGGGTGCGATCGAGCCCGGCGCTCTGGCGCGAAATCTCCAGGGCCGCTCCGAGGCGATCGCCCTCGATCCCGAAAGAGGCGAGCGCCTCCGCCACCGCCCGCTCCGCCGCGCCGCCATCGACCACGGTGGTGCCATTCATGTCCAGCACAGCAAGGCGGACACTGCTCGCAACGACGGGCGGCAGGTTCGGCACGCTCACGGACGACTCCCCGGGTTCTCTCAGGCGCCGGACATTCCGGCGCCTGAATTCCCACGCTGGCACGGTGTGCCGACGTCGCCCTGAATTCGCCGAGTACGGGGAGTGAACAGCGCTGCGCGGAAAGGTGAGAAAAAACTCCGGGGGCAATTCGTGTCATATGGCGGAATGCGCTTGTTTCCCTCCCGTGCCACCACCACGCTGAGGGTGGCGGCTACCACGCGGGCGGCCACACGATATGGGGAGCTGAGGGTGACGGGGACATCCGCACTGGAAAGACTGCAAGTCAGCAGGCAGCTGCGGGCTGCTTTGCGGGGCGACGGCGCCAGACTTGCGCTGGGAACCATCGGAACGGTGGACATTGTGGTCTATCCGGAGCGCCCCGGCGGCCGCCAGAGCACGCTGGCTTGCCTCCGAGGGATCGGTGGCAGCGCCTACGTGGACTCTGCGCACTACCGCTCGTGGCGGCTGTTCTCGGCGGCGGTGGCGTACACGGTCGAGTATCTGGGCCGGATCGCCTAGCCCGTTTTGACCCGGCCGACGCGGCTCCAGTAGAGTATTCACTCGGTGGTTCGCTCTGGCGGACGGCCTGATTGCCTCCCTAGCTCAGACGGTAGAGCGTCTCACTCGTAATGAGAAGGTCAGCGGTTCGATCCCGCTGGGAGGCTCCACCGAAGCCCCTCTCCCAATTGCGGAAACGTGAATGAGAGAGGGGCTTTTCTGTTTCCCGGCTCGCCGCTCCCCATCTAAGGAGTCCCCTCACCATCCACGTCGATATCCGGCGCGGGCCGCGTAACGGCTAGGCTCGTTCGATGGAGACGGAGAGGGCGCTCGCCCCCAGCAGGCTGCTGGGCCTCCTGGGCGCGGAGGACGCCGGGCTGCTCGCGCGGGCGTGCAGGGCGCGACTGTGGATCGCCTCCTTCATCGGTGCCACCGCCCTCGTCCTCCCGCTTCGAGACATCACGGCCTAACGGCGGGGGAAATCGTCATGATGACTTCACCTTCCTCAGGCAAGGATCCGGAAGACCGGGCCCAGGACGACGTCGGAGTTCTTGGCAATGAGCGCTTGACGGCGTTGACCGGGGCTGTGCTGCTGGTGCTATTCGCGGTGGAGACCGTCACCGTGATCCTGCTGCGCGGCCTGATGCCAGCCCACTTCTTCGTCGGCGTGCTGCTCATTGGCCCCGTGGCGGTGAAGACCGCGAGCACCGGCTGGCGATTCCTGCGCTACTACGCCCGCCATCCTGCGTACCGGCGCAAGGGACCGCCCCGGCCCGCGATGCGGGTGCTCTCACCGCTTCTGCTTGTCTCCACCCTTGCCGTGATCGGCAGCGGCATAGCCCTCGCCGCCACTGGCCCGGCTCCGGAGCTCCTTCTCAGGATCCACGTGATCAGCTTCCTGGCCTGGCTGGTGCTCATCATCATCCACGTCAGTGTCTACGCCTCACGGTTACCCAGAGCCATCGCCGAGGACTGGTGGAGGCGCAGGACGAACCGAGACGGAACGAGGACTGGAAGAAGGGCCCGCCTGGCGG
>NZ_JBQCGQ010000309.1:0-6967 GCF_051955515.1 Sinomonas sp. | reverse complement strand
GCGCGCGTAGCCGAGGCGGCCCATGGGGACCGCTAGGAACCGCGTTATTCTGCGGCCGCCCCCCACAAACCCGGTGCGCCGTCCCTTCCGCCGGGTACACACCCGGCGGAGGTGACGGCGCAAGCTTTGTGTGTGGGCTGTGCCGCGAGGCTAACTGCGCAGCGTCGCCGACGGCACCTCGCCGAAGGCCGCGTAGTACGCCTGCGCGAATCTCCCGAGGTGCCCGAAGCCGCAGGCCTGCGCAATCATCGTGACGCTCTGCTCGCTCGGCTCGCATTCCTCGAGCATGCGCCGCGCTCGGAGGAGTCGCGACGTCCGGAGCAGCGCCGTCGGCGTCGATCCCGTCTCGGCGGCGACGGCGGCCTGCAGGGTGCGCAGCGGAACGCCCAAGGCCTCGGCGAGCTCGGACACCATGACGTCCTCCGTGAAGTGACGCTCGAGGAGCTCGTTGAAGCGGCGGACGAGCCGTGCGGTCGCCCCATTCGACGAGGCGACGGCACCCGCGGGCGCAAGGCCGCCCTCCCATTGGCCCAGCGAATGCCCCACGTTGTTGGGCACCGCCAGCAGCCAGCGCTGAAGCACAGCTTCCTCGAGCAGCTTCAGCGTGTACGCCGAAGGATCGGCGCCGTTGACGGCATCGTGAAACTCGAACGCAGCCCTCAGCAGCGCCTGGCCGGCAGCCCCCTTGAGGTCCAGCGAATGCCCGAGCCGCAGCCCACCGCTCAACTCGGCCCCGAACATCTTCTGCGCGGCCTGCTCCATCGCCGGAAGCGCCGCGTACAGGATGAGCTGCGGAGTCCCCGCCTCCCACGTCATCGAGAAATCGCGATCAACCGGCGGAAGCGTCGCGACCCGCGCATCGGACTTCACGGTCTCGTTCCCGCAGACCATCGTCGCCCTGCCCTGCAAGGGCATCTGCAGGAGGAAGAACGACTCGAGCGCCCGCGGACTGATCCGAACCCCGGCGCCGTAGTCGAGGAGATGCACGCCGACTGACGGCGTCTGCGCCGAGCGCAGTTTGAGGTCCACGTGCCCGCCGGCCTCGAGCGGCTCGAGGCGGTGGTCGCAGAACAGCTTGGCGATCTGCTCCTCGGCCTCGTCGGCGTCGGCGATGGCGAGGGTCGACCGCGCGTCGAGCACTTGCTCCGGGCGGGGCAAGCGGAGTGTCGGTGAAAGCATGGAGGGCCTCCCTGCTGAAGCGCCGCCTTGCGCGGATCGGCCACTTTGCGCCTATCGGACAGCCCCTGCGCGGATCGGATAGAGGGCCCGAAGCAGCGCACGTAGCGTCGTGACTAGGCCAAGTATGGCACAGGTCACAACGCAAGGAGCTTGGAAATGGGAACCCTCGACGGACGTGTAGCCCTCGTCACCGGCGGCGCCACCTTGGTGGGCCAAGGCGTGGTGGGGGCGCTCGCAGCGCAAGGCTGCCGCGTCGTCGTCGTCGATATCGACGAGGTGGGCGGCACCGAGGTTGCACAACATCCTTCAGTCGAATTCCGCCTCACCGACATCACGGACGACGGCGAATTGGCCGCCTTGGCCGCCGATCTCCAGCGGGATTACGGTCGCCTCGACATCCTCGTCAACCTGGCCTGCTCGTATGTGGACGACGGCGCCGCCTCCGACCGCGCGGACTGGCTGAACACGCTGAACGTCAACGTGGTGAGCGCCGTCATGGTGGCCCGCGCAGTGCGGGAACTCCTGGCGGAATCGGGCCACGGCTCGATCGTCAACTTCACCTCCATCTCAAGCTCGGTCGCCCAGACCGGCCGCTGGCTGTATCCGGCGAGCAAGGCCGCCCTCGTCCAGATCACGCGGAGCATGGCCGCCGACTTCGCCGCGGACGGCATCCGCGTCAACTCGGTGAGCCCGGGCTGGACGTGGTCGAAGATCATGGACACCCTGAGCGGCGGCGACCTCGTGCACGTCGACTCCGTCGCCGCCCCGTTCCATCTGCTCGGGCGGGTGGGACGCCCGGAGGAGATCGGCGCCGTGGTCGCTTTCCTCGCCTCGGACGCCGCCTCGGTGGTGACGGGCGCCGACTGGGCCGCGGACGGCGGCTACTCCGCCCTCGGCCCCGAGCGCAACGAACCGGCGATCCCTCTGCTGGCGAAAGGAGGTGTGTCCCGATGATGTCCCGCCGTCTCGCGCACCAGCACTGGGTCGACTTCCGCGAACGCGAAGCAGCCTCCAGCGCGACCCCATCCCAGACCCCTCCCCGCCGCTAGCCCCAACGACCAGAAGGATCCACACCAATGTCACAGCGCTCCATCACCATCGTCGGCGCCGGCCAGTCCGGTCTCCAGCTGGCCATCGGGCTGCTCGCCGAGGGCTACGCCGTGCGGCTCGTCTCCAACCGCACCGCCGAGGAGATCGCGGGCGGGAGGGTCTCCTCAAGCCAGTGCATGTTCGGCCAAGCCCTCGCTCACGAGGCCGCCCTCGGTCTCGACCTCTGGCCCGACGCCCCGAAAGTCGAGGGCATCGCGTTCACCGTCGCCCCGCCCGAAGCACCCGGCGTGAAGGCGATCAACTGGGCGCACCCGCTCGACCGCCCCGCCCAGTCCATCGACCAGCGCGTCAAGTTCCCGGCACTCATGGAGGTCTTCACGAGCCGCGGCGGCGAACTCGTCTTCGAGGACGCGGGTGTCGAGGACCTCGAACGCTACACGCAGGAGAGCGAACTGGTGCTCGTGGCGGCGGGGAAGGGCGAGATCGCGCGGCTCTTCGAGCGCGACGGCGAGCGCAGCCTGCACGACGCTCCCCAACGCGCGCTTGCCCTCACCTATGTTCACGGAATGCGCCCCCGGGAGGAGTATTCCGCGGTCAATTTCAATCTCATTCCCGGAGTTGGCGAATACTTCACTTTCCCTGCCCTCACGGTTTCCGGCCCGTGCGACATTAGGGTCTTCGAGGGAATTCCCGGTGGGCCGATGGATTCGTGGCAGGGCCTCTCCCCCGAGCAGCATCTCGCGAAATCCCTCGACATTCTCGGCGCCTACCTCCCGTGGGAGGCTGAGCGGTGCACCGACGTCCGGCTCACCGATGATCTCGGCATCCTCCAGGGCCGCTTCGCGCCGACCGTCCGCCGCCCGGTCGTCACGCTTCCCTCGGGTCGGACGGTTCTGGGGATGGCCGACGTCGTTGTCCTCAACGACCCGATCACGGGCCAAGGTTCGAACAACGCCTCGAAGTGCGCGGCCTCGTACCTGCAATCGATCGTCGCGCACGGCGACCGCCCATACACTCCCGAATTCCAGCAGGCGACGTTCGAGCGCTATTGGGATTACGCCCAGTTCGTGGCCACGTGGACGAATGCGATGCTGGCCCCGCCGCCCGAGCACGTGCTGACGCTTCTTGGCGCGGCGGCCGAGATTCCCGAAATTGCGGCCCGTTTTGCGAACGGCTTCGACTTCCCGCCGGATTTCTTCGAGTGGTTCATGGATCCGGATTCTGCCCAGCGCTATCTCGGCAGCCTCCAGGGCGCGACCAGCCGAGCATGAACGAGAAAGACAGAACAATGCGCAGCATCACCATTGTCGGAGCCGGCGAAGCCGGTGCTCAGACGGCACTGGCCCTCCAGGACCTCGGGTATGCGGTCACACTGGTCTCGGACCGCTCGGCCGAGCAGATCCGCAGCAGCTCCATCACGTCGAGCCAGTGCGTCTTCTCGGGCGCCCTCGATGTGCAGCGCGAGGTGCGGGTGGACCCAGAGGAGCGGGCCGCCGTCGGCATCGGATCCTTGGCGCTCACCATCGCTGGTGCGCCCGGCCGGGAACCCATCGCGTGGAAGGCCGAGCTGGATCGCCCGGCGCTCTCTATCGACCAACGCGTGAAGTGCGCCCAGTGGATCGAGGACTTCGTGGCCCGCGGCGGCGACTTCCGGATCGAGAAGGTCACCGTCCGCATGCTCGAGGACTTCGCCGCGCGCAGCGACCTGGTGCTCGTGTGCTCAGGCAAGGGGGAGCTCGGACAGGTCTTCGCGCGGGACCGGAAGCGCTCGAGTTTCGATCGCCCCCAGCGGGCCACGGCCGTCACCTATGTGCGGTTCGGTAGAACCAATGAGGGCACAACGGACGACGGCGGCACGAGCCTCCCAGCCCAGAGCGGCCTCCGCATGTCGATCGTTCCGGGAGTCGGCGAGTTCTTCACCTTCCCGGGAATCACGGTCACGGGACCGTGCCAGATGATGGTCTTCGAGGGCGTCCCCGGCGGCCCGATGGACATCTGGGACGGAGTGCAGAGCCCCGAGGAACACCTCGCCACGTCACTGCGGCTGCTCCGCGAGCACTTCCCCCACGAGGCCGAGGCCTTCGAGGGGGCTGAGCTCGCCGACAAGCGCGCCGTGCTCAGGGGCCGCCTCACGCCGACGGTGCGCGACGCCGTCGGGATCCTCCCCAATGGTGCGGCGGTGCTGGGGCTTGCGGACGCCGTCGTCCTCAACGACCCACTCACGGGCCAGGGCTCCAACAATGCCACGCTCGCCGCGCATTATGTGGCGGAATCGATCCGCAGGCGGGGATCCGAGCCCTTCGATCAGGCTTGGATGCGCGAGACGTTCGACGAATTCTGGCGCGGCTGGGGGCAGTGGTCCACCGGCTGGACGAATTCGCTGCTTCGACCACTCCGGCCATTCCACTTCGAGCTCCTTTCCGGCGCCCAGGAGCACCCGGTCCTCGCATCAGCGATCGCGAACGGCTTCGACGATCCGCGCACGGTCTATCCGTGGTGGCTCGATGAAGAGGAGGCGCGCGGAGTGCTCGAGTGGGCCTCACGACAAGGGCGCTACGGGTTCGACGCCCGCGATTTCCGCTCAGCCCTCGGGCAATTTGCCACAGGCGTCACTGTGGTGACGACCCGCTCGACCGACGGCGCCCGCGTGGGAATGACCGCAAATTCCTTCACATCGGTTTCGATGGATCCTCCGCTCGTGCTCTGGTGTCCGAGCAAGCGGGCGCCGAGCCTGCAGGATTTCGAAGCATCAACGCATTTCGCCATCAATGTCCTCGCATCCGATCAACACGTTCTCTCCCGCCAATTCGCCACGCCCGCCGAGGACAAATTCGCAGGGGTCCACTGCGAGGAAGGCGTCTCGGGAGTCCCGCTCATCGGCGGCGCCGTGGCCACGTTCCAGTGCCGCACCGTTGCCCGGCACGACGCCGGCGACCACGTGGTCTACATCGGCCACGTCGAGGAATACACGAACAGCGGCGGGGAGCCCCTCGTCTTCCACGGCGGGACCTACCACGCCACCGTCCACCACCCGGAGTTGGCACGATGAGCATCCAATCCGATTACGTCATCATCGGCGCCGGAATCAATGGCATGGTTGCGGCGGCCCGATTGGCAGGGGCCGGGTATTCCGTCACGCTGCTGGACGAGCGAGATCGATTGGGCGGATTCATCGATTCGGGGGAATTGACCGTTCCCGGCTTCGTCCACGACACGTTTTCCTCCTGGCATCCCCTCTTCGTCGCCAGCCCCGCGTACGCAGAACTCGGGGCCGAACTCCACGCACAGGGGCTGACCTACCGCAACACCGAGGGTCCCGTGACGGCCAGCATTGACGTCTCTCCGGGCGCTGGGGAGCGGGCCGTGATCGGCTACCGGGATCCGGGCCAGACGGCCGCAGCCTTCCGCCACGAGGATGACAGGGCGGCCTACGCCCGCATGCTCGATGAGCTCGGCGCCCGCTCCGGCACAGTCTTCGGCACGCTCGGGTCCGAGCTCCGCTCGAAGAAGGCGTTGGGTCTCGTGTGGTCGGCGCTTCGCAACGGCCTCGGGCCGGCGGAACAGTTCGCCCGCGACAGCCTCATGAGCGGTCGCAACTTCACCTCCCTCCGTTTTAACGGCTGGGAGGCGGACCAGCTCTGGACCCCGTGGCTCCTGCACGCCGGACTGGCCCCGGACCACGCCACGGGCGGCGCGATGCTCCCCCTCATGGCCCTCACGATGCACAGCTCCGGCCTGCCGGTCGTTGAGGGCGGCGCACGCAATTTTGTGACTGCCTTCGAGAGGCTCCTCCGCAGTCGCGGGGTCCGAATCGAACTCGGCCTTCCCGTCGATCGCATCATCGTTCGCGACGGTCGGGCCGACGCGGCCGAGACGGTCTTCGAACGCTTCGAGGCCCGCTACGGCGTCCTGGCCTCGACCTCGCCGCGCGAGCTGTACCGGAACCTGCTGCCCGCGAGCGCCATACCATCGGCGGTCCGGGACCAGGCCTCCACCCACCGCTCCGGCCGGGCAGCCATGCAGATCCACCTCGCCCTCGACACACCGCCCGCGTGGAACGACGTCCGCCTCGCCCAGGTGCCCCTGGTCCACCTCTCGAATGGCTCCGGCAGCACCGGGATTGCGTGCGCCCAAGCTGAGGCGGGCGTCCTGCCTGCCTCGCCGACCGTCGTCGTAGGCCAGCAATGCGTTCTCGACCCGACGCGCGCGCCGGAAGGCAAAGCAACGCTGTGGATCCAACTGCAGGAACTTCCGTTCCGCCCCACCGGCGACGCCGCCGGCGAGCTCGACGTAGGCCAGGGCTGGACGCCTCGGCTCGCAACCGCGTATGCGGAGCGGGTCGTGAACCGGATCGAGCCCTTCGCCCCGGGACTGCGCTCCTCGGTCCTCGGAATCAAGGTCCTCTCCCCCGCCGATCTGCGGGCTGCCAACCGAAATGCCGTGCACGGCGACCCATACGGTGGCTCGGCGGAGCTCTACCAGAATCTCCTCTGGCGGCCGTTCCCTGCGGGCGCGCGCCACCGGACGCACCTCGCGGGGCTGTGGCACCTCGGCGCGGCGACTCACCCGGGTCCCGGGCTTGGCGGCGGGTCTGGCTACCTCGTCAGTGAGCAGATTCTGGCGGAGGGACGACGGCGGCTGCCCGGCCGCCGTCGTCCTCCCGCCACGGTCAGCGCGCACCCGGCGTCGTGGGGCGCGTCCGCCGGCGAGGATCTCGTCGAGGTCTCCTGAGCTACAC
>NZ_JBQCGQ010000308.1:0-3444 GCF_051955515.1 Sinomonas sp. | reverse complement strand
CTTGGCCGGATTTGTCGTTCAGACCAGCGGTTCAGGGACGGCTTCGGTCTCCTCGGCGCAAGCGTACGGCGGATCCTCCTCCGCCTATCTGCATACGACGTCGGAACCAGGTTCAATGGCGAATATCTCGACTGTCTTGCCCCCCGGCACTCGCGAGGCCTACGCCGATGCCTGGTTCAACATCACGCGCGCAGGCCTCCCCGCCGACAACATTCCCTATTTCCGTTTTTTCTCAGGAAATACTCGCTTCGCCGATACCTATCGGGATAACGACAACGGCCAACTGTGGCTTCGAGTTCTCACACCTCGCGGGTCGTTCACCTACACGCCCCTCGGGGAATCCAGCGTCTCATTGAATGTCTGGCATCACATGGTGATGCACGTCAGTCCCAACGGCAGCTCAACAAAGATAGAGGTGTGGTTTGACGGTGCCCAGGTCTATTCCAATGCCCACGTAGACACCGTCACGTCCTCAGTGACCCGAGTGCAGAACGGCGCCGAGCATTATGCCCAAATGGGCGACGAGTACATTGACGATCTCATTGTGAAGAGCGTGACAAATTGAGCCGAACCTTAACCGCGACTGAACGCGCAGCCGAACCACAGAAGAGCCTGAGCTTCGACATTCACGGACTGGTCGCAGTCCGCGTTGAACCGGGAACGCCGGGCGAGGCGCAATTGCGTGACATGCTTTCCCCCTTCGTCGGCGATTCAAGCGCAGCGAGACAGCTGCGAGTCGGAGCGGACATAAGTCATTTCACGCCTCAGTCCCACGCCGAAGATGCCTACCGGTACACAGATGAATCCCTGTACATCCCCGAAGACCGAGTCCAAGTGAGCCGGACGGACGAGGGATACCGCGTAGAAGGCCGGGGCGAACTTCTCACGGCCGTGATTCCCTTGCTGGACCGCTTGTGCGTTCAAGAAAATACCGCGATGGTGCATGCCGCCATGGTGGACTATCAGGGGGCCGGCGTACTTCTTCCGGCCTGGGGAGGTGTGGGCAAGACCAGCACGGTGGCCAAGCTCCTCGCCCTCCCCGGAGTCGGATTCATGGCGGACGATTGGGGGTTCCTCGGTTCTGACGGAACACTCCGGAGCTACGCCAAACCGATGTTCATCAAGCCACATCACCGGGCGATCTATCCCGACCTTTTCCAAGGCACCCGGAAACCACTGGCGCCGGGCTGGATGACTCCGACCATCTCCCGACTCGCAACAGCGGTCCATCCCGTGATCGTCCGGTACCCGCGCACCGCGTCGTTCACGCGGCGCTGGTCCCCGGAGCATCGAATGGTGCATCCCGAGGAAGTCTTCGGGCCGGAGAGAATCTCGTCAGCAGCTCCCGCACGACTGGCCATCTTCTTGGAACGCTACGACGGTTCAGATGCCCAGCTCGAGCCCAGCAGCGTCGAATGGATGACCTCCCGGATCGTCGGAAACTTCCATTCGGAGCTCCCGATGGTCTCGCGTCGCTTGATCGAGGCGATGGGGGCTACGGGCCTCGTGCCCCTGCAAGAGCACTTCGGCGAGAAGGCCGCGGTCGTCGAACAGGCACTCCAGAAGGTGCCCTGTTGGCGGTTGCGGCTGCCGGTTTCCTGGTCCGCCGACCAGGCGTCGGACTTCGTGTGCCAGATAGTTCGTTCGACTTTGGACCGGTAAGGGAGCCCGCCATGGGTCAATCGCCCGAGCTGGATGTCTCGGTGGTTGTTCCGGCACGCAACGCCGCGCAATGGCTCGCCCGCTGCCTCGAGTCGATCAATAGCCAAGATCCGCGGGAAGTCATCGTTGTGGATGGCTGCTCCACTGACGCGACCGTCGAGATTGCCCGTTCATACGGTGCTCGAGTCATTTCGGACGAGGGACATGGGCTCCCGGCGGCTCGAATGCAGGGAGCCCGGACAGCTGTCTGCGGAATCGTCGCCCTCATTGATTCGGACGTCGTCATTCCTCCTGGCGCCTTGGCCAGGCTGCTGCGCGAATTCGAGGAGGGCGGTTTCGACGGCCTGCAGTTCGGGCTCGTCAGCGAAGCAGACGGGACCGGGTACTGGGGTGAGGCTCTCGCATGGCATCACAACCACAGCCGCGTCCGCTCCTGGTTTGGCGTCTGCGCAACGCTCATGCGGCGGGACGTGCTTCTGCAGACGAGCTTTGACGAATCCTTCAGTTCCGGGGAAGACATCGAGCTGCGTCTACGGCTGGAGAATGCGGGCCGCAAGATCGGCGTTTCCAGGACCACGATGGTGGGCCACCGCTTCGCGGACACGTTCGAATTTGCCCGCGACCAGTGGCTTCAAGACGGAACCGGTCTGGGCTTGACGATCCGCAAGCACCCCCTGCGCGGCGGTTGGCTGTTGCTGCTGCCCCTCCTGGCGACGATCCGCGGCGTCGCTCTTTCGTTGGCGAAGGCGCCCCGTTTCCTGCCGTACTGGCTGTGTTTCCTCGCGTACAACTACCGGGCCATGGCGGCGGCTCTCCTCCGCCCTGATCCTCAGGGCCTCTCGCTCAGCGGAAACGCGGTGTGGCTGTCCGCTGCCCGCGTGGCGCCTATGGTGGCCGGGTTCCTCTTCTGGGGCCTCGCCGCCTTCCTGCTGCCACCAGCGCAACTTGGCTTGGGTTCCGCGGTTGTCTCCGCCGCCCTGCTGACGGTTCAGCTCGCCATGCTGGGCGTGGGGCCTGCCACCCTGACGCTCTTCCCTGCCCAGGCCGACGGCGGGCGCCGACTGATTGCCACGAGCCTCCTTATCGTCGGCATCTCGTCATTGATCGGAGCCGCTGTGCTGGCCGGCATCACGTGGGCGCTCGGCCCGGGCGTTGGCGAAGCCTGGAATGATCCGGCGGCGCTGTCGGTCTTCCTGATGGCTGCCGTTTTCGCGAGCGCCGCGTACCAGCTCGACCACATTGGAGTGGCTCAGTCTCGCGCCGACCTCGCCATGTTGCGCAGTCTGCTTCAAGGGCTGGTGCAGCTGGGGGTCCTGGTGATCTTCCTCGTGATTGGCTACCGGACTCTGACCGCCGTCGTTGCTGCCTTCGCGACCGGCGCGGCAGCAAGCGTGCTGCTTGGAATGCGCCAGATGAGCCGCGCCGGCTTGCGGCCGCATTGGAAAGAAGGCATGCGGCTCTCCGAAACCTGGAGCGTCTTGAGGCGGGGGCTGCCCAATCACGCCCTCATGCTCGCCGATCGGGCGCCGGGTTACCTTCTGCCCCTGATCTTGGCGGCGACCTTGAGCGCCTCGGCCACGGCGTCGTGGTACATAGTCTGGATGCTGGCTTCGGCGGTCTTCTTCGTCCCGCAGTCCGCGGGTTACTCGCTCCAGACCAAGCTCGCCGGTCCGCGTTCGGGGCTGTTCTTGGTCCGAGGCGCGCTGCGCATCAGTTTCGCGCTCACGGTTGCCGCGGGCGTCATCCTGCTCGGCGCAGGGCCGCTGGTGCTGGCCGTGATCG
>NZ_JBQCGQ010000307.1:0-24786 GCF_051955515.1 Sinomonas sp. | reverse complement strand
CTTGAAGGGAGTCGGCGGGCTGCCGCTGTGAGGCGCCTGCTGGGCGCGAGGGAACCGGGGGACGGCGGCACCCACCGGGGGGCCGCCGTCGCCCTTTGCTGTGGGGCGCCTCAGAGCACGTCGCTCAGGAAGCGCTGCAGGCGCTCGGTCTGCGGTGCTTCGAAGACCTTCTCGGGCGCTCCGCTCTCGACCACCACGCCCCCGTCCATGAACGAGACGACGTCGGAGACAGTGCGCGAGAACCCCATCTCGTGGGTCACCACGACCATGGTCATTCCGCCCTTCGCGAGGTCGGCCATGAGCGCGAGCACCCCCTTGACAAGCTCGGGGTCGAGGGCCGAGGTCGCCTCGTCGAAGAACATGACCTCGGGTTCCATCGCGAGCGCGCGGGCGATCGCGACGCGCTGCTGCTGGCCGCCGGAGAGTGTCGCGGGCCGGACGCCGGCCTTGTGCTTCAGCCCGACGAGGTCGAGCTGCTTGAGGGCTTGCTCGCGGGCGTGCTCCTTGGTCAGCTTGCGCAGCTTCCGCAGCGCGAACGCGACGTTGTCGCCGACGCTCATGTGCGGAAAGAGGTTGAACTGCTGGAACACCATGCCGATGCGGCGCCGCAGCTCGTCCGGGTTGTCCTTGAGCACGGACCGGCCGTCGAGAAGGATGTCGCCCTGATCCGGCTCGATGAGCCGGTTCATGACGCGCAGGAGGGTCGACTTTCCCGAGCCGGACGGTCCGATGACCGAGGCCGTGGTGCCGGCGGGGACGTTGAGGTCGATCCCGCGGAGCACCTTGTTGCTCCCGAAGGCGAGGTGGATCCCCTTCGCCTCGAGCGATCCGGAGGCGAACTGGCTCACAGCTGGGCTCCCTTCCCGACGACGGCGGCGGCCTCGTCCGGCTCCTGCTTCTCGGCGCGGCTCTGGGCTCGGCCGGTGCGCAGGCGCGCGTCGATGTAGTTGACGAGGTGAGTGAGCGGGATCGTCATGGCGAGGTAGAAGATTGCGGCGGCAACGTACCCGGAGAGGTTGCCTGTCTGGGCGGCCTGGTCCTGGCCGATCTGGAAGAGCTCCCGCTCCGAGGCCAAGAGCCCGAGCGTGAACACGAGCGACGAGTCCTTGATGAGCGCGATGAACTGGTTCACGAGCGCGGGGAGCACGCGGCGCACGCCCTGGGGAACAACGATGCTTCGCATCGACGGGCCATAACCGAAGCCGAGGGCCCGGGCGGCCTCGAGCTGGCCCTTCTCGACGCTCTGGATGCCCGAGCGGAAGATCTCCCCGATGTAGGCGGCGGAGATGAGCGAGAGTGCCGCGACCCCCAACGGGTACGGACTCGAGATGCCCGTCAGCTCGCGAACGGCCGGGCCGAAGCCGAGGCCGATCGCGAGGATCGTGAGGATCGCCGGGAGTCCACGGAACACGTCCGTGTACCCCCGGGCGATCCACCGCGCCACAGGATTCCGCGAAATCCCCATCAGGGCGAGGACCATTCCGAGCACCGTGCCGATGAGCCCCGAGGAGATCGCGAGCACGAGCGTGTTCGGCAGCCCGACCGCGAACATGGTCGGGAGCACCTGGCCGATGACCTTCCAGTCGAAGAAGGTCGACCCGAGGTTGTTCAGGTAATCCATGTGGCGCCTATCTGTCGACTACTTGGCAGCCGTGACCTGGACGGCCTTGCTGCCCGGCTTCCAGCCCTCGGGAGTCTGCTCCTTGAGCGTCGGGCGGTCCGGGTACCACTGGGCAGTGAGCTTGGCCCACGTGCCGTCCGCGATCACGGCGTCAAGGGCCGAGTTGAGTGCGTCGGTGAGCGGCTGGTTGTCCTTCGCGACCGCGTAGGCCGTGAAGTTCTGTGTGTTGACCTTCTTCTGTGCGATGACCGTGCCGTCACCCTGCTTGACCTGGCCCTCGGCCTGCTGCGACGGGGCAACCCATGCGTCGATCTGGCCGCTCTTCACGTTCGCGTACACGGTGTTGTAGTCCGGGAAGCGGACGGGCTCGAGCTTGAGCGTGTTCGTCACGAAGTCGTCCTGGACCGTGCCCTGGACGACGCCGATGCGGACGCCCTGCTTGAGGTCATCGAAGGACTTCACCTTGGCGCCGTCCTTGGTCACGATCGCCATGTAGCCGAAGTCGTAGCCGTTCGTGAAGCCCACGGTCTCGCGGCGCGCGTCGGTCGTCGAGATCGAGGACGAGCCCATGTCGAACTGCTTCGTCTTCACCTGGGCCAAGAGGCTCTGGAACTTCGTCGACACGAACTCGACCTTGAGGCCGAGTTTCGCGCCCATGGCCTTGAGGAGCTCGTTGTCGTAGCCCGTGAACTGGCCCGTGTTGTTGTCGAGGTAGATGTTCGGCGGCGCGTCGGAGAGCGTGCCGACCTTGATCGTGCCGGGCGTGATGAGGCCCAGCTTGGTCTTGTCGATCTTGTCGAGCGGAGTCACCGACGCGGTCGTGTACTTGTCGGTGGACTGCTGGTCCGAACCCTTGAGGGCATCGGTCGGGCTGCCTGACGACGTCGAACCGCCCGCGCCGCACGCTGCAAGCGTGAGGGCGACGACGGCGGCGACCGGGGCGGTCACAAGCCACTTGGGGGACTTGAGCTTCATGGAGCCTTCGCTTTCGTGTGGTGAATGCAGGGCGCGCGGAGAAGTCCGCGGGGTGCGCGGCTGGCGCGACTGGGCTGCATACCATTATGTGCGGGCGCTGTGAAACATTCTTTTTCAGAACATATTCCGCAACACTCCGGGAGATGCCGAACAATGTTCGGATCATGTTCTCGTCGGCGAGTTGAGCGAAGCTCTGCGCAACTCAGCGTGAATGAATGCTCGGCCATGGGCCGCGGAGTTCGCCGAAATAAGACTGTGAGTTCTGTCTCAAATTCCGGACAAAGGCCCCGGTTGCGGACCAGAATCCCGGCGCTAGAAACCGCCTCGGGTCGCGTCCGCAGGGGCAAGAACCGGCCATTCGCCTTCGACGACAGCGGCGGGCTTGGTGCGCCTGAGGTAGGTCTGGAAGTCTGCCGCCTGCTCGAGTGACCAGCCGACCTGACTGCGATGGAGCGCTTCTGCTGGCTTGTCCAGCTCGGGGAACTTGACGACCATCGCGTCGAGCAGCTGGGCAGCGGCGAGGGCATCGGCTGCGGAAGTGTGAGCCTCGTCGAGGACGATCCCATAGTCGTCGCACAGAGCCCCGAGCGTCCTCTTTCCCTTGCGATAGCGCTCGACCTGCTTGTTGATGACGTAGGGGTCGAGCACGGGGAAGCGCGTGAGCTGGGGCAGGCTGTGGCGTGCGCATTCGGCGGCCATGACTGTGAAGTCGTACGAGGCGTTGAAGGCGACGACCGGAATGTTCTGATCGAAGAGCTGCTGAAGCACCTTCGACACCTCCGAGACCACGTCTCGGGCAGGCCTGCCTTCCGCGCGTGCCCGCTCGGTGGTGACTCCGTGGACTTGGGCGGCCTCTGCCGGGATCTCGACGCCGGGATCGGCGAGCCACTCGTGATGGGCCTCCACCGAGCCGTCGGCGCCGAGCACCACGATGCTCGCCGTGACGATCCTTGCCGCCCGCGCATTGCGTCCGGTCGTCTCAAGGTCGAACGCCGCCCTGGACTTCGTCTTCCACGTCATGACCCACACGGTATCGACGGGCACCGACATTCCCGGGAGAGGCTCGCCGAGCCCCTAGGCTGGGAACCATGCGGGACGAGTTTGTGGAGGCGGTGCTGGCCATCGTCGAGCTCGTCCCTCCGGGCACCGTGCTCGCCTATGGAGACGTGTCCGAGCTGCTCGGCATGGGCGGCCCGCGCCAAGTCGGCACCGTCCTCTCGCGGCACGGCGGCGGAGTGCCCTGGTGGCGCGTCATCAAGGCCGGCGGTGGAGCGCCGGAAGGCCATGGGAAGGCCGCGCTGGCCAAGTACATCGACGAAGGCACTCCGCTGCGGGGCGACCTGCGGTCGGGAACCTGGAGGGTGGACATGCAGCGCGCCCGGTGGTCACCGGACGATGCCGAGCTGGATGCCGTCGACGCCGTCGCCGATGCCCTGTGGGAGCGGGTGCATGGTCCGCGCGGAAGAATGTCGGACCCTGATGGTGAGCTACGGCCATGACGGATTCAAGACTCCAGGGGATGCGACTCCTGCCCCCGCGGGAACGCGCCTCGGCGGGCCGCTGGGCGCCGTCGCCCGACCAGCAGGCGATCCTCGACCTTCGCCAAGGGTGCGGGCCGGTGCTGGTCTGGGGTGCTCCGGGGACGGGCAAGAGCCGAATCCTCGTGGAAGCGGCGGCCACCCGGGTGGAGCGGGACGGGGTAGACCCTTCCCGTGTCCTGATCCTCGCTCCCTCCCGTGCGGCCTCCGCCCGGCTGCGGGACGCCTTCACCGCGCGGTTGAACCGCAGCCTCAGCGCTCCGCCCGCTCGGACGTGGCAGTCCTATGCGTTCGACCTCATTCGACGCGCGCGGGCCGAAGGCCGGCTGGAGTGGCTGCCCCGCGCTCCACGCCTCCTCTCCGGCGCCGAGCAGGATCTGATCGTGAAGGAACTGCTCGAAGGCCACCGGTCCATGGGCCGCGGACCTGAGTGGCCGGCGAGCCTGACCGGCGCGCTCGCCACCCGAGGCTTCCGTCATGAGGTGCGGGAGATCTTCGACCGCGTGACCGAATACGGTGCGACGGCCCAGGACCTTGCGGCGCTGGGACGCCGAACGGGACGGGACGAATGGGAAGCTGCGGCTGAGCTGTACCGGGAATACCGGGACGTCCTCGAACTCCGCATGCCGGAGGCCTTTGATCCTGCGGGCATCATCACCGGGGCGCGGCAGATCCTGCTGGATGATCCGGAACTCCTCGAGGCCGAGCGTTCCCGCTTGGCGCTCATCGTCGTGGACGACGTGCAGGAATCGAACCCCGCGGTGCTCGAGCCCCTCGCCGTGATCGGTGCCGGGCGGGACGTGATCGCCGCAGCGGCGCCCGACGTCGTCGTGCAGGGGTTCCGCGGCGCCCGTCCCGACCTCGTCCCGCGGCTTCGGGATCTCCTCGGAGACGTGGCCGAGAGGGGACTCAGCACCTCGCATCGTCTGCCGCCGGACATCGCGGCGGCGTGGCAGTCAGTGGCTTCGCGCATCTCGGCGGTGCCCGGGGGCCAGGCTGCGCGCCAGCTCGAACACGCTGCCCTCTTCGAGCCGGCGAGCTCTGTCGAATCCCACGTCTTCCACTCGCCCATGCATGAACTCCGGTACCTCGCGTACCGGATTCAGGACGCGCGCCTCCTCCGCGACGTCGGCTATGGGGACATGGCGATCATGGTCCGCTCGGGCACCAAGCTGGCGCAGGTCCAGAGATTCCTCGCCGCCCAGGGGATCCCCGTGAAGGTGCCCGTCGCCGAGACCGCGGTGCGCGACGAGGCGGCCGTGCGGCCGCTCCTGACGGCTTACCGCATCGCGCTCGACCCTGAAGAACTCACACCGGAGGCCGCAGTCGAACTGCTCTCGTCCCGCATCGGCGGGGCATCGGCGCTCGAGCTCCGGCGGCTGCGCCAAGCGCTGCGGCAGCTCGAACTGGTCAACGGAGGCGGCCGTGCGAGCGATGCGCTGCTTGTCGAAGCGCTCGAGGCGCCCGGCGTCCTGACGGCGCTGGGCGTCGAAGGTCAAGCGGCTCGGCGGGTCGGGCGAATGCTCGAGCAGGGCCGGAAGGCCGCCGCGGAGCCTGGAGCCACTGCCGAGACCGTCCTCTGGGCCCTCTGGGAGGCTGCTGGGCTGTCCGAGCGGTGGTACAGGCTCGCGGTCGAGGGAGGCCAGCTCGGACTGCGGGCAGATCGGGACCTCGATGCCCTGATGGCCCTCTTCCATACCGCCGAGCGCTACGTGGACCGATTGCCCGGCGCCTCGCCGGCGCAGTTCCTGGACTACCTCGTCGAGCAGGAAATCCCCATGGATACCTTGGCGCCCCGCGCTCAGGCGGACGACGCCGTCGAGCTCCTCACGCCGGCAAGCGCGGCGGGGCGGGAGTGGCAGCTCCTGTTCGTCGCTGGTCTTCAGGATGGGGTCTGGCCCAACAACCGGCTGCGGGGCGCACTCCTCGGGAGCACGATGTTCACGGACTGCCTCGAGCTGGGGCCGGTTGACGCGATGCTCGTGACACCCCGGAGCCGACTGCGCGACATCCGCTACGACGAGCTGCGGATGTTCTCCGCCGCCATCTCACGGGCCTCGGAACGACTGGTCTGCACGGGCGTTCGCTCAGAGGACGAGGTGCCCTCGCCGTTCCTCGATCTCGTTGATCCCCTGCCCGAGGGCCAGTCCCTGCGCCCCTTCACGGAGGTGCCCCGAGCGCTCGGCCCGCGCTCGCTCGTCGCCGAGCTGCGCCACGCGGCGGAGGAGGGCGGGCGGGACGCCCTGCACGCCGTCGACCTTCTTGCGCGCCTGGCCCGCGGAGGAGCCCCCGGTGCCCATCCCGAAGACTGGTATGGCCTCGCGGCGATGACGGGAGCGGGTCCCGTGGTTCCCGACGGACAGACCGTCTTCGTTTCCCCGTCCAAGGTGGAGACGGCCACAAAGAATCCCCTGGACTGGTTCGTTGCCGCGGCGGGCGGCGAACCGGCCACAGATTTTGCGCGCAGCCTCGGAACTCTGGTCCACTCCATCGCCCAGGAGCTCCCGCTCGGAACCGCCGCGGAGTATCTCGCCGAGCTCGAACGGAGGTGGCCGAGCCTCGGCCAAGGCGACTCCTGGGAAGCGCAGCGTGACTACGAACGGGCCCGGGCCATGCTCACCAAGCTCTCCGCGTACGTGCGGACGAGCGGGCGCAAGCTGCTTGCCGTCGAAGCGGATTTCGAGGCCCCCCTCGCAGCCGTGGGGTCCTCGGACATCGCCCAGCGCACCGTGATCAGAGGGCAGGTTGACCGACTCGAGGTCGACGACGACGGCCGACTCGTCGTCGTCGACCTCAAGACCGGCAAGAACAAGCCGAAGTCGGCGGACGTCCCGCGCCACGCCCAGCTCGCCGCCTATCAGGTGGCTGTCGCGGCGGGAGCCTTCGGCGACCAGGCAACCGAGAGCCGGCCCGGCGGCGCGGAGCTCGTCCAGCTTGGAGACTCCGCGAAGAACGTCTCCGTCCAGCAGCAGCCCGCGCTCGAGGCTCCGCAGTGGGCGGTCGAGCTGGTCGAGAAGGCTGCGGAGACGATGTCAGGAGAGGTGTTCGCTGCACGCCATGACGCCGCCAACAGCTTCGCCGGTGGCTGCCGGCTGCCAGAGATCTGCCCACTCTGCTCCCGGGGAAAGCAGGTGACGGAGTGACGATCGGTCTCGACGCCGAGCTGGCCGAGGGCATCGACGGCCCTCCCGAATCCGGGCTTCCCGCGCCGCGATTCACGCCCGAAGAACTCGCCGCGCTGCTCGGCCAGCACCGGCCGACCCCTCAGCAGTCCGAGATCATCTCGTCCCCGCTCACGCCGAGGCTCGTCGTCGCGGGCGCCGGTTCCGGCAAGACAGCGACCATGGCTGACCGCGTCGTCTGGCTCGTGGCCAATGGCTGGGTACGCCCGGACGAGATCCTCGGCGTGACGTTCACTCGGAAGGCCGCCGGCGAACTGTCGGCTCGAATCCGCGCGCAGCTGGCCACACTCGCTCGGGCAGCCAGACAGCGAGGACTCACGATGGCGCCCGGCGTCCTGGACCAGGAGGCCCTGGATCCGACCGTCTCCACCTACCACTCGTTCGCCAACGGCATCGTCCAGGACCATGGCCTGCGCATCGGCGTGGAAAGAGATGCCGTGCTCTTGGGGGCAGCCCAGTCGTGGCAGCTCGCCTCGACGGTCGTGGAGGCGTACGACGGCGAGATCTGGGAGGGCTTTCCGGCAAAGAGCACGCTCGTCGGGGCCGTGATGGCCTTCGCCTCCGAGTGCGCCGAGCATCTGGCCGATCCCGAGCAGGTCCGGGCATGGCTGAGCGATGAGGCTGACCGGCTTTCCTGCCTGCCGCCTGTCCTCACCGGGGGTCGCGCGCCGGCCGCCGCTGCAGCGAAGCTGCTGTCGACGCTGCGGTCCCGCGCCGCCGTCGCTCGTCTGGTGGTGCGCTTCGGCGAGGCGAAGCGACGCCGTGGCGCGCTGGACTACGGGGATCTCGTCGCCCTCGCCGCGCGGATCGCCCGGGACGTGCCGGAAACCGGTCGGCTCCTCAGAGCGCAGTACAGGACCGTCCTCCTCGACGAGTTCCAGGACACGTCCCACGCGCAGACCGTCCTGTTCTCGCAGCTGTTCGGCCACGGCCATGCGGTCATGGCGGTGGGCGACCCCAACCAGTCGATCTACGGCTTCCGGGGCGCCTCGGCGGGCCAGCTGGCTTCCTTCCCCGAAACCTTCTCCGAGCTCCTCCCCGACGGCACGCGGGGTCGAGCGGCGGTGAGCCATCTCACCACCGCTTGGCGCAACAGTGTGTCCGTCCTCGCCACGGCCAACGTCGTCGCTGGCCCCCTGCGCCGCCCCGCCCCGTATGCGCCGACGGCGGCACGCGCGGAAGTCCGTACGCTCGAGCCGAGCCCGTTCGCCGGGCAGGGGACGGTCCGCCTCGGTAGGTTCCGGGATGAGCTCGAGGAGGCGTCAGCCGTGGCCGACGAGCTTCAGGCGTGGTCGCGTGGCCACGGCCCGAACGCTCCCACCATGGCCGTCCTGTGCCGGAAGCGAGCCCAGTTCGCGCCCATTCAGCGTGAGTTCGACCGTCGGCGCATGCCCTACGAGGTCGCGGGGCTGGGTGGCCTGCTGGACACGCCTGAGGTGATCGACGTTGTCAGCACGCTCCGCGTCATCGCGGATCCGGGACGTTCCGACGCCCTCATGCGCCTCATGACCGGCGCCCGCTGGCGCATTGGCCCGGCAGATCTGATGGCGCTCGCGGATTGGTCGCGCCATCTGGCGGCGAGGCGGGCGCGCGCCGCGCGGCCTGGCGAGCAGGATCTCGACGCCCCGGGAACCGCGGAGGAGGTGCTCGTCGAGGGCGACCTCGCGGAGGCCGCCAGTCTCGTCGAAGCGCTCGATCGACTTCCTCGACCGGACTGGGTGTCCGGGGCAGGGCGGTCCATCAGCGAAGAGGGGATGCACCGCTTGGGCCGTCTCCGAGACGAGCTGAGGACCCTTCGGATGCTCAGCTCCGACGACCTCGGCGCCCTCATCGCCCACGTCGAGCGCTCGCTGCTCCTCGACATCGAACTCGCGGCCCGTCCGGGAGTGTCACTCCACCAGGCGCGTCGCAACCTCGATGCCTTCCAGGAGGCGGCAGCCTCGTTCCTCGCGCAGTCGACCTCCTCAGAACTGCTGGCCTTCCTCGCATGGCTCGAGGCCGCGGCGCAGGAGGAATCGGGGCTGGACATGGCGCCGAGCGAGCCGACCCCAGGAGCCATCCAGCTGCTGACAGTGCACGCCTCGAAGGGGCTTGAGTGGGACGCCGTCGTGGTGGCCGGTCTGAACCACGGGGCCTTCCCCAGCGGAGGCAACGACCGGTGGACGAGCGGGCACGAGGCGCTCCCGTGGCCTCTGCGTGGCGACAGGAGGGAGCTTCCCCAGTGGGACGCGGACCACGCTGACCTTAAGGGATGTGTCGACGCGGAGAAGGCCTTCGCCGAGGACGCGACGGAGCACTCTGAACGGGAGGAGCGCCGCCTCGCCTATGTTGCCTTGACCCGTGCCAAGAGCCTGCTGGTGGTCACGGGCTCCGCGTGGTCGGCGAGTCGCGCCAAGCCGGCAGCCCCGTCCGTGTTCCTGTCCGAGTTGCGGGACGCGGCGGAGGAACACGGATTCGAGGTCCTCTCGTGGATCGACGACGCCGAGCTGCCACACGAGAACCCCCTGACCGCGGAACCCGAGACGGCGTTGTGGCCTTACGATCCGCTCGAGGGCCCGCTCGATCCGGCGACCGGACAGCGGCGCCGTCTTGCCCCAGGGCGGCGGGAGGCACTCGAGCGTTCGGCCGCCGCGGTTCTCGCTGCGCTCCATGGCCATCCGGCTGATCAGGTCGCGGACCCATCAACGAGGGTGCGGTCTTGGCTGCGTGAGGAACAGCTGCTGCTCGCGGATCACGCGAAGGCCGACGACGGCGAGGGAGTCCGTCTCCCAGAGCATCTGTCCGCGTCCGCGCTCGTCGCGCTGGGCGAGGATGCCGGGGCAGTGGTCCGCCAGCTCCGGCGTCCCGTCCCTCGACGCCCCGGCATGGCCGCGCGCCGCGGAACGGCCTTCCATGCGTGGGTCGAGGAGTACTTTGCGCAGAGCGCGATGCTCGAGCTCGAGGGCCTTGACCATGCCGACGAGTTCGTGGACCAGGCCTACGACCTGCAGTCCTTCGTGGACGCCTTCAAAGCCTCCGAATGGGCGCACCGGAGCCCAGCGTTCGTCGAAGTCCCCATCGAGACCCGGGTTGGTCCGGTCGTCGTGCGCGGGCGCGTTGACGCCGTCTTCCGCAACGCCGACGGGACGTGGGAGCTGGTGGACTGGAAGACCGGCCGAGCCCCCAGCGGTCGGGACGCAGCCGCCCGCTCAGTCCAGCTCGCCGTCTACCGGCTCGCCTGGTCGCGGCTGCACGGCGTGCCGCTGGACCAGGTCACCGCCGCGTTCCTCTATCTCGGGGACGGGCGGGTTGTGCGCCCTGACCGGCTCGCGGGGGAGGCCGAGCTTGAAGGGATCATCAGCCGCGCGCTCGGATAGTCCTCAGTCGCGGCCGGCAGCGCTCCGGATCCCGGGACCAGGGCCCTCGACCAGGGGAATCGCATCCGTGGCGGGCGCGCTGACGGTCGGGCCGACTGGGGCGTCGGAAGCGTCTTCGGCCAGTTCGGGTTGCTCGGGGTCGGAGCCCTCGGCCGGGGCCTCGGCCGCCTCCTGCTCCTCGATGTCGGCTGCAAGCTGTCGGAGCATCTCCTGGCCGTCTCGAGTGGCATCGGCGTCGCCGAGCGTGAGTGCCTTCACGAGGTACTGCGCGAGCGCGAACTCGGCGGCGAGCGACGCACGGCGCAGGAGGTGCGGGTCCACCGGTTCGTGCCGGGCCTCGTGGTAGGCGGCGACGACGGCGTCGACAAACTGGGGTTCGTTCGATGCCACGAGCCAGGCGAGGTCGTCGGCAGGATCGCCGACCCTCAGATCGGTCCACCCGATGACCGCGCTGACGCGCCCGTCGTCGACCAGCAGGTTGTCCTCATGCAGGTCACCGTGGACCACGGTCGGGTTGAAGCGCCACAGGCTCACGTCCTCGAGCGCGTTCTCCCAGCGGCGCAGCAGCACCGGCGGGATCTGCCCGGTCGTGGCGGCCTGATCGAGCTCGTTGAGCCGGCGCTGGCGGAATTGGTTTGCGGTGTAGGCGGGGAGATCAGCGCCATCCACGAGCGAATGCGGGAGGGCGTGGATGGCGGCAAGCGCGGTGCCGATGTCCTTCACGAGCCGCGGCCCTCCTTGCGCGAGCTCGGAGAGTTCCCAGACCGTGCCGGCAAGATGGGTATAGACGCACGTCGTGAGGTCGCCGAGGCTCACGGTCCCGGCCACGGCCGGCATCTGGAAGGGGAGTTCCGCGCGGACCGCGGGGCCGAAGGCCCGCAGAACCAGCATTTCGGTCTCAAGCCGCGCGCTCGCCTCGGTGCCTCGCGGGGAGCGGACGCGCCAGCGACGACGGTCGGCGCCCTGGATGAGGGCCGAATCGAAATCTGTGGCATCGTCGGGCGAGGGTCCGACCGCCACGGGCTCGAGACCGGGCACTGCAGCGGTCGCGAGGGCAGCCAGCTCCATGGGGGTACGTCTCACCCTGTCCACGGTAGCCCGCCGGACCGGGCGTATCGTGGCGCATTGCGGCGTGTCCCCGCACAGGACGTCGTCCACAGCCCCGCGTACCGCGTGTGCGGCTGTCGGCGAGGGTCAGTACGGTAGGACTATGACGTCTCGCCCCACCCCGTTGAGCTCTGCTTCATCCGTCGCTCCCGTGGCTGGGGCCCTTTCGCCGACGCTGCTTCCCGTCCAGGCCTCCGCGCTGGACCGCAGGAGCGGGGACCGTGCCGATCCAGCGTTCCTCGATTCAGTTCTCCGCGCACCGGGCACGCTGGCGGTGCTGATGGCGCAGCGGCGCACCGCCATGGAGGGGGAGGGGCTCGTGGTGCTTCCGTCATCGGCGCTTCCGTTGGAGTGGCTCGAGCACCTCGTCGTCTATCTCGGCAGGGTCCCGGAAGGGGCACCTGGGGCCTACCAGGTGGGCGCCGACGTCGTCCTCGTGGTGTTGCCGGAGCCCGTCGAACCGGTCGCCGGAGTCATGTCCGAGCCCGCCTCTGCCGGAGCAGGGCTTCTGCCCTCCACCGTCCACTGGTCCGGCTTCCGGGAGGTCGGCGCCTCGATGCATCCGTTCGAGGCCGGAGTGGTCCTCGAGGCCAACGCGATCACGAACTGGCACGAGTCCCATCCGCGCTGCCCTCGCTGCGGCGCGCTCACCAGCGTCACCGTGAGCGGATGGGTCCGCGTCTGTCCGGAGGACGGTTCGGAGCATTTCCCGCGGACGGACCCTGCGATCATCGTCACCGTCGTCGGCCCGGACGACCGCATCCTGCTGGGACGGGGGGCACGCATGCGCTCCACCATGTTCTCCACCTTGGCGGGCTTCGTTGAACCCGGCGAGTCGCTCGAGCAGGCGGTGGTGCGCGAGATCGCCGAGGAGGTCGGCGTCCGCGTGACGGAGTGCCAGTATCTCGGTTCCCAGCCGTGGCCCTTCCCGGCGTCCCTCATGCTGGGCTTCACGGCTCGGACCGAGGACACCGAGGCGCGCGTGGACGGCGAAGAGGTTGTCTTGGCCCGGTGGTTCGACAGGGACGAGCTTCGTGCCGTCGTCGCGTCCGGGGAGATCACGCTCCCGACGCGGGCCTCCATTTCCCGTGCCCTGATCGAGCACTGGAACGGAGGCCCCATCGACGAGCCCTCCGTCGCGCGGGCTTCCTCATGACCGCGGAGACGCTGTCGCTGGAGGAGCGCCTGCTCAGCGGACTCGACGAGGAGCAGCGGGAGGTCGCCACCACCCTTCAGGGGCCCCTGTGCGTCCTTGCGGGGGCCGGAACCGGCAAGACTCGGGCGATCACGCACCGCATCGCGTACGGCGTGCATTCCGGCGTGTACCAGCCTCAGCGCCTACTCGCCGTCACGTTCACCGCCCGCGCGGCGGCCGAGATGCGCAGCCGTCTCCGGGATCTCGGAGCTGGCGGCGTGCAGACCCGCACCTTCCATGCTGCGGCCCTGCGCCAGCTGCAGTACTTCTGGCCGCAGGCCGTGGGAGGGCAGCTCCCCGGTCTCCTCGAGCACAAAGCCCAGGCGATCGCGGAGGCGGCCCGCCGCCATCGCATCACGCTGGATCGGGCGGCGATCCGAGATCTTGCCTCGGAACTCGAATGGGCCAAGGTGTCCATGATCACCCCCTCGACGTACCTTGAGACGGCGAAGGGGCGGGGAGAGCCGGGCGGGCTCCAGCCGGCCAACGTAGCGCGGCTGTTCCAAGCCTACGAGGACGTCAAGCTGGACAGGAACCTCATCGACTTCGAGGACGTCCTGCTCATTACGGTCGGGATCCTGCAGGAGGACCCGAAGGTCGCCGCAGAGGTCCGCGAACAGTACCGGCACTTCGTGGTCGATGAGTATCAGGACGTCTCGCCGCTCCAGCAGCGGCTCCTCGAGCTCTGGCTCGGCGGACGCGAGGAGCTGTGCGTTGTGGGCGACGCGAGCCAGACCATCTACTCGTTCACCGGCGCGACGTCGGCCCACCTCCTCGAGTTCGGGCAGCGCTTCCCGAACGCGAAGATGGTGAAGCTCGTGCGCGACTATCGTTCGACCCCTCAGGTCGTGGACCTCGCCAACAGGCTGCTTGCGGCGCGGCGCAGCGGGGGCGCGGGCGCAGACCGCCTCTGGGCCCAGCCGCTCCAGCTCATCGCGCAGCAGCCGGTCGGCCCCGAACCGGAATTCACCGAATGCAGCGACGACGAGGCCGAGGCGGCGGCGGTCGCTAGGCGCATCGGCCAGCTGGTGGCGGCCGGGACCCAGCCCAAGGACATCGCGGTGCTGTTCAGGACGAACGGCCAGTCCGAGGCGTTCGAACAGGCTCTCGCCTCGGCAGGGATCGGGTACCAGCTGCGAGGCGGGGAACGGTTCTTCAATCGGCGCGAGGTCCGGGACGCCGTCGCACAGCTGCGCACCGCGGCGCGCAGCCAGCCCGTCGGAGTGCCGCTGGGACAGGCCGTACGCGACGTGCTCTCGTCGCTGGGCTATGCCGACGAGCCGCCGTCGGGCAGCGGCGCGACGCGTGAGCGCTGGGAATCGCTGTCCGCCCTCGTCTCGCTCGCCGACGAGCTCTCAGCCGCCCGGGGGGAGGAGTTCGGCATGCCCGAATTCGTGCTCGAGCTCCACGAGCGCGCCTCGGCCCAGCACGCGCCATCTGTTCAGGGCGTCACCCTCGCCTCGCTCCACGCGGCGAAGGGCCTTGAGTGGGACGCAGTGTTCCTGGTGGGTCTCAGCGAAGGGCTCGTGCCGATCTCGTTCGCCGACACCCCGGTAACCGTCGACGAAGAGCGCCGCCTCTTCTACGTGGGGATCACCCGCGCGCGGCAGTTCCTGCATCTGTCGTGGTCGCTTTCCCGAACTCCGGGCGGTCGCGCCCACCGGCGCCCGTCGCGCTTCCTTGACGGGCTGCGGCCGGGGAGTGTGCGGACGACGGCGGGAATTGAGGGCGGCTCGGGATCTCGCCGGCGGCGCGAGTACCGAGGCCCGGCCGTCTGCCGGGTGTGCGGCTCGGTCCTGGAGTCCGGGGCGGAGCGGAAGGTGGGGCGCTGTACCGACTGCCCGCCGTCCTACGATGAGGCGACGTTCGAGTCGCTGCGCGGCTGGCGCCTCGAGCAGGCCAGGGCCGCTGATGTGCCTGCCTTCGTCATCTTCACGGACGCGACTCTGACCGCCATCGCAGAGGCGAAGCCAGCGAGCCTCGCCGAGTTGGCCAACGTTGCGGGCGTCGGAAAGGCCAAGCTCGAGCGCTACGGCGAGGCGGTCCTGGAGCTCCTCCGTGGCGAGTGAGGGGACACCGCCTCCGGTTGAGGTGAGACGCTCGGCGCGTCGCCGCAAGACGGTCAGCGCGTTCTGGGAGGGCGGGACCGCCGTCGTCGCCATCCCCGCGCGCTTCACCAAGGCGCAGGAGGAGCACTGGGTCGGCCGAATGGTGGAGCGGCTCCAGCGGGACGATGCTCGGCGCAGGGGCCCCCGAAGCGACGCCGACCTGGCCGCTCGCGCAGCCGAGCTCTCGCGCGAATACCTCGATGGGACGGCGGAGCCATCCAGCGTCCGCTGGGTGACGAACCAGTCCACGAGGTGGGGTTCCTGCACGCCGGGGGAGCGGAGCATCAGGCTCTCCCACCAGCTCCAGGGAATGCCCCAATGGGTCGTGGACTACGTGCTCGTCCACGAACTGGCCCACCTGCTCGTGAACGGGCACACGCCGAGGTTCTGGGCGCTCGTCGATCGCTACCCCCGCACGGCCGAGGCGAAGGCCTTCCTGGCCGGTGTTTCCTTCGCGGCCTCACGAGGACTTACGCCCGAAGGGCCTCCCGCCTAGAATCTGGGGCCATGAGCGAGCTCCCAGCCAGCTACCGCAAGTACCTCGAGGGCCGGACCAGAGATTTCATCGAAACGGTCCGGCCGGTTCTCCAGCAGTCCGCAGCGGAGGCCGAGCACGGCGTTCGCGTCGTTCTGAATGAGCCGCACACGCTGCAGGCGCTCATCGACGACAGCATCCCCTTCGGCGAAGTGGTGGAGGACGTCGACTAACTGGCGCTCGGCTTCCCGCCGTCGTCGTCCGGATCCTGCTCGCCCTCCTGCGGAGGCTCGCCGCCGGCTTCGTTGGGGCCGCCCTCGGCCGGCGCGTCGAAGCCGCCTGCCAGGAGCTTGGCGAGGGCGGCGTCCACCTCGTTCTCCTGTGCTTCGGCCGCGGACCGCCGGGCGCTGAAGCCGGTCGGATCGTCGAGGTCCTCGGCGTTCGGCAACAGGTCGGGGTGCCGCCAGATGGCGTCGCGGCCATCGGCGCCGCGCTCCGCGGTGAGGGAGGCCCAGAGCTGCGCCGCGTCGCGAAGGCGGCGCGGCCGGAGCTCAAGGCCGACCAGCGATGCGAAGGCATGCTCGGCGGGGCCACCCGTGGCACGACGGCGCCGCACCGCCTCGCGCAGGGCCGGCGCGGAGGGAAGTACCCCATCCGTGGCCGCGGCGGTCAGCTCGTCGACCCAGCCCTCGACGAGCGCCAGCGCCGTCTCGAGCTTGCTGAGCGCCGCGTCCTGCTGCGGAGTCCGCTCCGGAGTGAAGACGCCTCCCTGCAGGGCCTCTTGGAGCGACTCGGGATTGCGGGGATCCACGTCCCGCGCGACCTCTTCGATCTTCGAGATGTCGATGTGGATGCCGCGGGCGTAATCCTCGATCGTTCCGAGGAGGTGCGCGCGGAGCCAGGGGACGTGCATGAACAGGCGCGCGTGCGCGGCCTCGCGCACCGCAAGGTAGAGCCGCACGTCACCTTCGGGCAGCCCGAGGCCCTCGCCGAACTTCACGACGTTGGCTGGCAGGAGCGCCATCTCGAGGTCAACGAGGGGAACCCCGATGTCGGAGGCGCTCACGACTTCGCCGGACAGCGCACCGATCGCTGCCCCGAGCTGCATGCCGAAGATCGCCCCGCCCATGTTCTGCAGCATGGAGGTCGCGCCGCCCAGCATGCCCTTCATCTCCTCGGGCAGCTGCTCGCTGATCGCGGTGGAAAGTGCCGTGGAGACGCTGTTGGCAACCGGCTCCGTGAGCCGCCGCCACGTGGCCATCGTCGCCTCGATCCACTCTGCGCGCGACCAGCCGCGGCCGATGAGGCCCGTCGAGGGGAAGTCGGTCACGTTGTCGAGCCAGAGCTCGGCGAGGCGCAGGGCTTCGTCGACCTCACGGTTCTGGGTCGCGGACACGGAAGGGTCCGAGGTGGAGGCCGCAGTGCGGCGAGCATGGTCGTGTGCGAGCTGCCAGTTCACGGGGCCATCCCCGGCAGAGGACATCATCATCGACTGGACCTGCTGGAACATCTGCTGGAGCAGCGCGGGATCCTCGGGAAGGCCTGCGGCCTTGGCAATCTCTGCTGGGTCGACCCCTTCGAGGCCCTCTCCGCCCATGAGCTTCGCAAAGAGCTCGGCCAAGGGGTCCTGGGGCTCCTCGCCGTTGCCGTGTGGCTTGTCCGGAGTGGTCATGATGCCGCCGATCACTGGGAGGGAACAGTCATCCTCACGGTACCGCGTGCGGCCACGCGTGTCTTCGCGCCGGAGCGCCTTTCGCTCTGGGCACAGCCGAGCGCGCCGGGAGCTTCCCCCCAGCTACGCACACTACTCTGGTGGCGAGAACAAACGATCCATTGAGAACAAGCGGACCCGTGCCGCGGAAAGGCGCCGCGTGAGCAGCAGCGTCCCCCCGACCGTCGGGATTCCAGCGGACGACGGCGGCCGGCGGCTTGTGAGCCCGCGGCATCGACGCGGTCTGGTCGCCGCGGTGTCCGGCGTCGCGACGCTGCTGCTCGCGGGCATCGTGTGGGCAGTGCCGGTTCCCTATGTCGTCGAGATTCCCGGCCCGGTCTACAACACTCTCGGCACGGACAACGGCAAGGACGTCATCAGCATCAAGGGCCGCGAGACCTATGCGGCGAAGGGAGCGCTCGACCTCACGACGGTCTACATCGAGGGCGGCCCCAATTCGACCGTGAACCTCCTCGGCCTGATCCGATCGGCCCTTGATCCGTCGTTGTCGATCATGCCGGTGGACGCCCTGTACCCCAAGGGCACCACGAAGCAGACTGTCAGCCAGGAGAACACGGCGGAGATGCAGAGCTCGCAGGACAACGCAGTCGCCGCAGCCCTCAAGAGCCTCTCGATCCCGTTCGGGCAGCAGGTGAAGATCGCCTCGCTCATCTCCGGTTCGGCGTCGGAGGGCAAGCTCCAGCCCGGAGACACGATCCTGACCGTCGCGGGCCAGAAGGCCGATTCGCTCGCTACCGTCCAGAAGCTTGTGGCGGGCTCCCAGGGCAAGCCGCTCGCTGTGGGCTTCCAGCGAAATGGCGTCGACCAGACGGTCGAGATCACGCCGAAGGACGCCGGCCAGGGGCGCTATCTCCTCGGCTTCACTGTGACGTACGCCTTCACGTTCCCGTTCACTGTCGACTTCGCCCTCGACGCCGTGGGCGGCCCGAGCGCGGGGATGATGTTCGCCCTCGGGATCGTCGACAAGCTGACCCCGGGAGACCTGACGCAGGGACGGCAGATCGCTGGAACCGGGACGATCGAGCCCGACGGAACGGTGGGGGCGATCGGGGGCATCGTGCAGAAGATGGAAGGCGCGAAAGGCCATGGCGCGACCCTGTTCCTCGCGCCCGCGGGGAACTGCGGCGAGGTGGTCGGGCACATCCCGGACGGCCTCTCCGTCGTCCGGGTCGACACCCTCGACACGGCGCGCCACGCCGTCGAGGCCTACGCGCAGGGGACCGACCCCGGGACGTTGCCGCAATGCACCAAGTGAAGCCCTGCGACCGACGCCGAATCGTTACCCCGATCCGCGCGATGACGGGGAACTCCGTACCCGTCCGGTCCGTGCTTGACTTAGGCGGGAAGCAGAGCGCGCCCAGTGCCTGCTGCTTATCACGCACCACCCGATGAAGCCGCCGACTCGATGAATTCGATGAAGGGGAGAACGTGACAGCCCGTCCTGAAGGCACCAGCCCGCGACCGCTGAGGAAGAGGCGGGGCCCTCTCATCCCGACGATTATCATCGCCGTCGTCCTCGTGGTCGGCTTCGTGTTCTTCACGCAGATCTGGTCCGATGTGCTCTGGTACCAGCAGCTCGGCTTCATCCAGGTGTTCCTGACCCAGAACCTCGCCCGGGGACTTGTGTTCTTGGTCGGCGCACTCGGTATGGGCATCGGCGTCTACGCGGCGATCAAGCTCGCCTACCGCGCACGGCCCGTCTACGCGCCCGACGGCGGCCCGCAGGACACGCTCAGCCGCTACCAGGCGCAGCTCGAGCCGGTGCGACGGGTTGTCATGGCCGGCGTGCCCATCGTCTTCGGCCTCTTTGCCGGCGCCGCCGCGGGAAGCCAGTGGCAGAAGGTCGCCCTGTTCTTCAACCAGGTGCCGTTCGGCGAAACCGACCCGCAGTTCGGGCTCGACATGAGCTTCTACCTGTTCACTCTGCCGTTCCTTGGCATGCTCATCGGGTTCCTCCTCAGCGTGGTGGTCATCGCCGGCATCGCCGGACTCCTGACGCACTACCTCTATGGCTCCATCCGGATCAGCGAGCGCGGGCTGTACACATCGCGGGCGGCTCAACTGCATCTCGCCGTGAGCGGCGGGCTCCTCCTCATCCTCATCGCCCTGAACTTCTGGCTCGACCGGTACGGCACGCTCCAGAACAGCGGCACCCGGTGGTCGGGGGCCATGTACACGGACGTCAACGCGGTCATCCCCACGAAGGCGATCCTCGCCATCGCCGCGGCGATCGTGGCCGTTCTGTTCATCGTGGCGGCGGTCATTGGGCGGTGGCGCCTGCCGCTCATCGGCACGGCCATGCTGGTGATCACCGGGATCTTCGCCGGCGGCATCTATCCGTGGGTGATCCAGCAGTTCCAGGTGACCCCCTCCGAGAAGACCCTCGAGGGTCCGTACATCGACCGCAACATCAACCTGACCCGCCAGGCCTACGGTCTCGACAAAGTGGAGGTCAGCCCCTACAACGCGACGACCAACGCGGCGCCCGGCGCACTCTCCCCAGATGCCCAGACGACGGCCAACATCAGGCTCCTCGACCCGACGCTCGTCTCGTCCACCTTCCAGCAGCTTGAGCAGTACCGCCCGTACTACCAGTTCTCGCCGACCCTCAACGTCGACCGCTACGCGGTGAACGGCGGGACCCAGGACACTGTGATCGCCGTGCGCGAGCTCAATCTGGGCGGCCTGAGCCCGAACCAGCAGTCCTGGTACAACACCCACATCGTCTACACGCACGGCTACGGCGTGGTCGCCGCCTACGGGAACAAGACGACCTCGGACGGCAAGCCCGCGTTCCTCCAGTCCGGGATTCCGTCCACGGGGGTTCTCGGCTCGGAGGACACCTACCAGCCGCGCATCTACTTCGGCCAATACTCGCCCGACTACTCCGTCGTGGGCGCGCCGGGCGGTTCGCAGCCCCGCGAGCAGGACAAGCCCCAGGGCAACTCGGGGGACACGCTCTACACGTACAACGGCAACGGAGGCCCGAATGTGGGCAATTGGTTCAACCGCCTCGTCTACGCCGTGAAGTTCCAGAGCACCGACCTGCTGTTCTCCGACGGTGTCAACGACAAGTCACAGATCCTCTACGACCGGGACCCCCGGCAGCGCGTCCAGAAGGTCGCGCCCTACCTGACCTTGGACGGCACGGTGTACCCCGCGATCGTCGACGGCCGGGTCAAGTGGATCGTCGACGGCTACACGACGAGCCAGTACTTCCCGTACTCGCAGCAGCAGCAGCTCCAGCAGATCACCGCGGACTCGCAGACGGCCTCCGGCCGCAACACGGCCCTTCCGCCCTCCACGGTCAACTACATCCGCAACTCCGTCAAGGCGACGGTGGACGCGTTCGACGGCTCGGTCTCGCTCTACGCGTGGGACGATCAGGATCCCATCCTCAAGACTTGGGAGAAGGTCTTCCCCGCGACCGTCAAGCCCCTGAGCCAGATGAGCGGTTCGCTGATGAGCCACGTGCGCTACCCGGAGGACCTCTTCAAGGTCCAGCGCGAGCTCCTGACCCGGTACCACGTCACCGACCCGGCGAGCTTCTACCAGAACGACGACGTCTGGAGCGTCCCGAACGATCCGACCCCAGGTCAGGGCGGCGGCAAGCAGCCTCCGTACTACATGTCGCTGCAGATGCCGGATCAGAAGACTCCGGCCTTCCAGCTCACCTCGAGCTTCATCCCGCAGACCGTTGAGGCGGGGAAGTCCCGGGACGTCATGTACGGCTTCCTGGCGGCGGACTCGGATGCGGGGAACAAGGCCGGCGTGAAGGGGTCTGAGTACGGCAAGCTGCGCCTGCTGCGGCTGCCCACCGACACGAACGTCCCCGGTCCCGGACAGGTCCAGTCTCGCTTCGACTCCGACCCCAGCGTGTCGACGGCGCTGAACCTCCTGAGACAGGGCGCGTCGAAGGTCCAGAACGGCAACCTCCTGACGCTTCCCGTTGGCGGCGGCCTCCTGTACGTCGAACCCGTCTACGTCCAGTCGACCGGCTCGACCTCGTACCCCACGCTCCAACGCGTGCTCGTGGCGTTCGGCGACAAGGTCGGCTTTGCGCCAACCCTCGACGAGGCGCTGAAGAGCCTGTTCGGCGGGAACGCGGGTGCGTCTGCCGGGGACGCCGGCAATACGGGGACGCAGCCGAGCCAGCCGAGCCAACCTACCGGGTCCACGGCCGCCAATGACGCGAATGCCCAACTGAATCAGGCGCTCCAAGACGCGAGGAAGGCGCTCACGGATAGCCAGAGTGCGCTGCAGGCGGGCAATTTCTCGGACTACGGGGCGGCACAGCAGCGGCTCTCCGACGCGGTCCAGCGCGCGCTCGATGCAGAGGCGAAGCTTCAGGCGGCCGAGGGCACCGGCTCCTCGACGGGTTCAGCGAGCCCCTCGCCGAGTGCGGGGGCCACGCCGTCCCCGACAGCGAGCCGCTGACACCGGCTCGGACACGTCTCGATTTGGCCGAAGGTTCACCGGTTGGTAACGTAGTCGGTGCGCCGCGGGGTGGAGCAGTTCGGTAGCTCGCTGGGCTCATAACCCAGAGGTCGCAGGTTCAAATCCTGTCCCCGCAACCAGATGATGTCGGTGAACATCGCAGAAGGCCCCCGGTCCTCGGACCGGGGGCCTTCTGTTCTGACGTCAGAGCCTCGGCTCAGAGCTTGTCGAAGTCGGCTTCGTCGACGACGGGCGCGTCGGATGCCTCGGTTGCGCCGCCTTTGCCTGCCGAGAGCGCCGCGGGAGGGGTGCCCTGCTTGAGTGCGGCGAGGCGGGCCTCGACTTCCGTCTGCTCCCCGAGATCCTCAAGCTGGTTGAACTGTGCGTCCAGGCTGCTCGCGGCAAGCTCCTGCTGGCCCCGGACACGTGCTTCCTCGCGACGGACCTTTTCCTCGAAGCGGCCCACCTCGCTGGTGGGGTCCATGATGTCGATGCTCTTCAGCGCATCGTTAACCTGAGTCTGGGCGGCGGCAGTGCGGCTCCTGGCTACGAGCTCGTTCCGCTTGGTGGTGAGCTGGTTGAGCTTGCCCTTCATCTGCTCGAGCCCGGACTTGAGCCGCTCGACGACCTCGCTCTGAGCAGCGATCGTCGGTTCGGCTGTCCTGGCCTCGTTTTCGGCGGACATCTGGCGCTGAATCGCGACCTTCGCGAGGTTGTCGAACTTCTGGGCATCGGCGGCGTTTCCGGCGGCGCGGAACTCATCGGCTTTGCGGGACGCAGCCAGCGCCTTGTTGCCCCAGTCCTGGGCCGCCCGCACGTCCTCCGCGTGGTCGTCTTGAAGCATGCGGAGATTGCCGATCGTCTGGGCGATCGCAGACTCGGCCTCTGAGATGTTGTTGCTGTAATCACGGACCATCTGGTCCAGCATCTTCTGCGGGTCCTCGGCCTGGTCGAGGATCGCGTTGATGTTCGCCTTCGCCAGCTGGGCGATGCGCCCGAAGATCGACTGCTTGGTCATGGGGTGTGCCTCCTTCTCTGGCCCGGCCTGGGCGCCGTGGCTCATGGTCCTTTGTTCGTTCTGGTCCTGAGGGGTCAGAAGCTTCCGCCGTCACCCCCGAAGCCCCCGCCGTCGCCCCCGCCGTCGCCGCCGCCGAAGCCTCCGCCGTCGCCGCCCCAGCCACCGCCGTCGCCACCCCAACCGCCTCCGAAGCCGCCGCCACCCCACGTATCGCCTTGGTGATGGCCGCCATGGAGGATGCTGTCGATGAGGATCCCGCCGAGGATGGCGCCCCCGATCCCGCCGCCGTAGTTCCTGCCGCCGCCGCCCATGCCGAAGCCGGCGAACTGGTCGACGTCCTGCTGGGCAATCTGGGCTGCCTGCTGGGCGAGAGAGGTCGCCTGTTGTGCGTAGGCGAGAGCCGAGGACGGATCGCTCGTGGCGATGCTGAGGGCGTAGTCGAGATTGCGCTGCGCTTCGGCGAGACGGGTCCGGGCTTCTGTGCCGACGCCGCCGCGGCGTGCCTCGATGTAGTCGCTTGTGGCGCCGATCGTGTCCTGCGCCGTTCGAATGGCCTGCTGGAGGGAGGCTGCGGCGCGCTGGGCCTGCTGTTCCTTGTCGCGGACGCCGGTCAGCACCTCATCGAGCTGCTGATGCGCCTTTTCGACGCGTCCCAGAAGGGACACGGGATCGATCTTGGGGCCTGCCAGCTCCTGCTTGGCCTGAGCGAGAACGGATTCGACGGCGGCGATCGGGCCGGTGAGTTCGGAATGCTGCCCGCCCTGCGTCATCGCTTTCGCCTGGGCGAGGTCCGACTCGGTGTCGGCCAGTGCGCCGTCGAGGCTGGTCCGGGCGGTACCCAGAGCCGTGGAGGCCTTGTCGATGGCGTCGAGCAGCACGGTGCTCTGGTGGAGCGCCTCCTCGGCGGCGCGGACCGATACAGCCGCGAGGCCGGTGTCGTTCGCGGAGAGCTGATCGCGGGCCTGCTCGGAGGCGGAGTCGACGAAGGCGAGGCGGTCCTTGGCCTGGGCGATGTTGTCCGAGACATGGGCCACGGCCGATTCGGCGTAGTTGGCGCGGAGTGTGATGAGCGTCTGCTCGGCGCTGGCGAGGCGTGCCGAGGCCTGTGCCACGCCGGAAGCGATGTTGTCGAGCGCGGCGGGGGCGTTGCGCTCGAGCTCGCGGAGGGCATCGAAGTCCGCCTTCTGATCCGCGAGGGACTGGATTGCCGCCTCCGAGCGGTGGATGATCTCGGCGAGCCAGGCGCGCTGCTGCTGCTCGGTGTCCGGAATGTGGTCATCGAGCTGCTGCTGCAGCTTGAAGGACTCGCTCAGATGCGCCTTCGCGTCCTGCAGCGCCTTGGTGAAGTTGCCGACCGCATCGGTGCCATAGGACGCCTCGGCGAACCCGAGCTCCTGTTCGCTCGACTTGATCGAATCGTCGGCCCGCACCAGAAGCGCCCCAGCCTGTCGGCGCAGTTCGTCGACGGTCAGCCCCGCAAGCGGGTCTGCGTTCTCGTTCCCGGCCGGCTCGAGCATCCGATTCTTCCGGCGACGCGAGATCGCGTAGGCGCCGGCGGCTCCGGCGACCACCACCACTCCGGCCCCGACGAGCAGGGGAGTGGCGTCCCCACCCCCGGCTGCATCGCCAACGGCTTGTGCGGTATCCACCGCCGCCTGTGCATAGTCCTTCTTGCCGCCTGCGAGGTTGGGGGTGATGGAGTTCTTCGAGATGTCGCTGATCTTGGGGTAGACCTTGTCATTCCCCGACTTCGTGCCCAGGTAGAACTGTCCGTCCGACGTGGCAATCGTCAGCAGGACATCCGATGGACCCATGTTCTTCTTGGCCGCGACGGCAGACGCCCACTGGGAGGCTGTGCTGGGGTTAGTGAACGAATCGACGATGACCACGTACAGGTTCTGCCTGTGCTGCGACAGCAGGTCCGAAATAGCCTTCTGCACGTCCCCCTTGCGCCCGCCGAGGGCATTGCCGGGATCGACGATGTTGGTGCCCGAGGGGATGCTGACCGGGTCCGTGGCCCACGCGGGGGAGGCGGCTGGAAG
>NZ_JBQCGQ010000306.1:0-6537 GCF_051955515.1 Sinomonas sp. | reverse complement strand
CGCCGACATCGGGCGGCGTGCCACCGAGATCGGGCCCCCTGCCGCCGACCTCGGGCCCCACGCAGGCACCGGGCCGCTAACCCGGATAGCCCCACCGCCGGCGAACTCTGTCACCCGCGCAAGGGCCGACGCCCGGACTCGCCGAGATTCGCCACGACGGCGTTGCTTGTGGCAGCAGCCCCCTCCGTCGAAGCCACCACCCTCGGCGTCACACGGCCCGACCTCGCCGCCACACGGCCCGACCTCGGCGGCAGAAGACCCGACCTCGGCGGAGGAACGCGGTATCCCAAAGGCGCCGCTTCAATTTCAAAAACTTCCCCCACAAAACCTCTTGCCATGTTTGGTATCCCAGAGCTATCTTGTATACCAAGTGATGAGAGGTCGGTCACACCCAACCGAGACTCTCCCACATCGGCACCGAAGCCGAAGCTGAGCCTCACAGCCCCAACAGGCCAGCGGATCCCACGAGCGGCCACGCCGCCACCACCGATCCGAAAAGAGAACCATGAACAGCCATCAGGACACCGTCGTCCAGCCGCTGAACGCCCAAGCCCACAGCGAGCGGGGCGCGTCGCCAGCCCCGCAGATCCCGATCGCCATCAGCCCCCGCCTCTACAACCGAGACCTTGCCCCGACTGAACGGAAGGGCCGCAGCTGGAGCGCGTACAGCATCTTCACCCTCTGGGCGAACGACGTGCACAGCCTCGGCAACTACGCCTTCGCGATCGGCCTTTTCGCCCTGGGACTGGGCGGGTGGCAGGTGCTCGGCGCGCTCGGCATCGGCGCCGTGCTGCTTTTCGCCCTGCTCAACCTCTCCGGCTTCATGGGGCAGAAGACGGGCGTCCCGTTCCCCGTCATGAGCCGCATCGCCTTCGGCATCCACGGGGCACAGATCCCGGCCCTCATCCGCGGCGGCGTGGCCATCGCGTGGTTCGGGATCCAGACGTACTTGGCGTCCGTCGTCCTCCGCGTCCTCCTGATCGCACTCGCCCCAGGCCTCAAGCCGCTCGACGACGGCAGCATCCTCGGGCTCTCGCCGCTCGGGTGGATTGCCTTCGTGGGGCTCTGGATCGTGCAGGTCGTCATTGTCAGCTATGGGATGGAGATGATCCGCAAGTATGAGGCATTCGCGGGCCCGATCATCCTCGCGACCATGCTCGCGCTCGCCATCTGGATGTTCGCACGTGCTGGCTTCTCGATCGCTTGGCACACCGACAACAGCCTCGAAGGCCCGGCCATGTGGGGCCACATCCTCGGCGGCGGCGCCCTGTGGGTGTCGATCTACGGCACGTTCGTCCTCAACTTCTGCGACTTCACCCGCGCGGCGAAGTCCAAGGGCTCGATCGTCAAGGGCAACTTCTGGGGCATCCCCGTCAACATGCTCCTCTTCGGCGCGATCAGCGTGGTGTTGGCCGGCGCCCAGTTCAAGATCGACGGCAGGATCATCACCTCCCCGTCCGACGTGGTCGAGGCCATTCCGAACACCTTCCTCCTCGCCGGCGCCTCCCTCGCACTCCTTGTGCTGACGATCGCTGTGAACCTCATGGCCAACTTCGTCGCCCCGACCTACGCCCTGACGAACCTCTTCCCGAAGCGCCTCAACTTCCGCAAGGCCGCGATCGTCTCGGCGGTGATCGGCCTCGTCATCCTTCCGTGGAACCTGTACAACAACCCGACGGTGATCGTGTACTTCCTCGGCGGCCTCGGGGCGCTGCTCGGCCCGCTGTTCGGCGTCATCATGGCCGACTACTGGCTCATCCGCCGCGGGCGGGTCAACGTCCGCGAGCTGTACACGGAGGAACCCGACGGCGAGTACCACTACCGCCGCGGCTTCAACCCGCGGGCGATCACCGCGCTCGTCCCGGCGGCCGCCGTCGCCCTCGCCATCGCCTTCGTCCCCGCGCTCGCGGTACTCTCCGAATTCGCCTGGTTCTTCGGGGCGGGCCTCGGCGCGGCAGCGTACTGGCTCGTCGCGGACCGCAAGCGCGAGTTCCACGACGCCGACGGCGAGGCGATCGCCGTCCCGGTCGTCCACTGAAGCCCGCCCGCACCGACTGACCAGAGAGAATCCCATGCGCATCCTCGTCGCCAACGTCAACACCACCCAGTCCATGACGGACGCCATCGCGGCTCAAGCCCGCCGCGCCGCGCTCCCCGACACCGAGATCGTGGGCATCACCCCGCGCTTCGGCGCTGACTCCTGCGAGGGGAACTTCGAGAGCTATCTGGCGGCTATCGCGGTCATGGATGCGGTGACAGCGTACGACGGCGATTTCGACGCGGTCGTCCAGGCCGGCTATGGGGAGCACGGCAGGGAGGGGCTGCAGGAGCTGCTCGACGTTCCGGTCGTCGACATCACCGAAGCTGCGGCGGCGACCGCGATGTACCTCGGCCACAAGTACTCCGTCGTCACCACGCTCGACCGCACGGTTCCGCTCATCGAAGACCGCCTCAAGCTCGCCGGGCTCGACGCGCGCTGCGCCTCCGTCCGCGCCTCCGGCGTGGCTGTACTCGAGCTCGAGGCCGACCCCGAGCGGGCCATTGAGGCGATCGTGGCCGAGGCCGAGTGGGCGGTCCGCGAGGACAGGGCCGAGGTGATCGTGCTGGGCTGCGGCGGCATGGCCGAGCTCGAGGAGCGTATCCGCGAGCGCTGCGGCGTCCCAGTGGTCGACGGGGTTGCTGCCGCCGTCGCCGCTGCTGAGTCGCTCGTGAGGCTCGGGCTGACCACGTCGAAGGTCCGCACCTTCGCCAAGCCCCGCCCCAAGAAGGTGGTCGGCTGGCCGCTTTCGGCCCGGCCCGCGGAGGCGGTCGTCGCGTAATACCTCGAGGTCGCGTAATCCCTCGAAAGGGGCGGGCTCGGATTTCCGGGCCCGCCCCTTTCCGCCATCGATTATTCAATTCACTGGAGGTAAAATTCCAGTGCAGTCGGAGCTGGGCAGACTGCAGGTCATCACTTCTGCCCCTCAGGTGAAGCCCATGTGTGAATTGCCGCAGCGGCACCTCCGCAGCGTCCTCAAACCCGCCCGCCTGCTCACGGCGCTCCTGGGTGTGGTGCTTGCTGCAGGCGCATGGCTCATCCCCCGCTCGTTCAGCTCGATTCCGATCGGCGTGGGCGCACTCTTGGTGCTGGCCGCCGCGATTCCGGCTCTCCGCGACTGGCAGCTCGAACTGCCCGGCATCAAGGTGAGCGGCTCGTTCGAAGACCGTCGCGGCGACATCTACGAAGTGTTCGAGCACCAACGCGGCGACTTCGAGCTGTGCGCGCAGATGCTGTGCCGCGACCCCGAGGAAGCGCGGACCCTCCTCGAAGCCGCGCTTTCCCAGAGCGCGGAGGCGTGGCGGGGCCCGGTTACGCCCCAGTTGCGCCTCTATACGCTCTGCCTCTTCGTCAAACTCGCCGAAGCCCGCGAAAAGTGGGCGTCGCCGCCCGCGAAGCATCCCAAGACCCCGCTCGACCCGCTCCACGCGCTGCCGTTCCCAGAACGCGTCGCTGTGGTCCTGCATGACTTCGGGCACCTGACGATCGCGGAGATCGCGAGCCTCACCGACTCCTCGACGCCCAGCGTGACGGAGCGGCTTGGCCTCGCGAACCAGAAGGCGCTCCTGGCGCTGGATGGGGGCCAGTCATGAACCGCAGAGGCCAGTCATGAACCACAGTGTCCGCGACCGCATCACCGCCGAGGCCGCGGCCCTCGCCGACCAGCACCCGGTCGACGTCGCGCGCGCAGCGGAAGCGGGAACCCGCAAGCTTCGAAAGCGGTACCTGCTGCTGACGGCGGTGGCGATTGGCGTCGTCGTCGTGCTCTCGGTGGGTGTCTTCTTCTGGCGTGCGGCCTCCGGCGCTCCTGCGTGGGGGCCCTTCGCGCCTGTGGCATCGCAGACGGCGCCCGCGTCGGGTGACAGCTCGCCGGTCGCGGTCGGCCTTCGGATCGACCCTGCCCAAGTTCTCTTGGCCCCAGGGTCCGTGCAGAACCTCACGACTTTCCTCGTCCTCGACACCGGCGGGTCTGTCGCGACGAATCAGGTCCAGGTGCGCTGGACGGTGGAGTGGGCGTCCTCGGACGAGTCCGTCGCGGCGATCGACCACGACGGCGTGGTGCACGCCCTGAGGCCGGGAAGCGTCACGATCCGCGCGATCGCGGAGGAACGGGGCGGAATCGGCTTCACCGCGACCTCCCGGGTGACGGTGGGCCGCGTACCCTGATCGCATGGCCGCGAACGAGCGCACGCGCGTTGCCATCGCCGGAGGAGGCCCGGCAGGCATGTTCCTCGGCCTCCTGCTGGCGCGGGGCGGCATCGACGTGACCGTCCTCGAGAAGCACGCCGACTTCCTGCGCGACTTCCGCGGCGACACCGTGCATCCCTCGACCCTCACGCTCCTCGACGAGCTGGGCCTTGGCCCGGCCTTCGCGGCGCTCCCCCAGCGCAAGATCACCTGGGTAGGCGCCGACCTCGACTCCGGTCCCGCCCAGCTCGGCGACCTCTCGCTGCTGCACGGCCCGCACAACTACATCGCCTTGGTCCCGCAGTGGGACCTCCTCGAGCTCCTCGCCGACGCTGCGAGCCGCGAACCGACCTTCACGCTGCTCCGGCAGGCGGAGGTCACCGGCCTGCTGAGAGCGGACGACGGCGGAACGGACCGCGGCGGCCGCGTCACCGGAGTCGTGTGGCGGGAGCGCCCGACGAGCGGGGAACTCGGAACGGAACACCGTCTCGAGGCCGATCTGGTCGTCGCGTGCGACGGTCGGGGCTCCGCGGTCCGCGCCGCCGCTGGCCTCGAGCCTGCAGCCTTCGGCGTGCCGATGGACGTCTGGTGGTTCCGCCTCCCGAGGGAGCCCGCGGACCCGGAAGGCGCTCTGGGCCGGATCCATCGCGGCCAGTTCCTCATCATGATCGACCGGGGCGACTACTGGCAGTGCGGCTACCTCATCCGCAAGGGAGCCGATGCCATGCTGAGGGCGGACGGGATCGGCGCGTTCCGGGGCCGCCTCGCCGAGCTGCTGCCGTGGCTCGCGGGCCGCACGGCGGAGGCACCGCCGTCGTTCGATGACGTCAAGCTGCTCGATGTGAGGCTTGATCGCCTCCCTCGATGGCACTTCCCCGGCCTCCTGGTCATCGGGGACGCGGCGCATGCCATGAGCCCGGTCGGCGGGGTGGGGATCAATCTGGCCGTGCAGGATGCTGTCGCGGCGGCCCGGATCCTCCGTCCCGCCCTCCTCCGCGGAGGCCAGGTCCCGGAGACCGTGCTGCAGAGCGTGCAGCGCCGGCGCTGGTGGCCCACCGTGCTGATCCAAGGCTTCCAGCAGCTCGCCCATCGCGGAGTTGTGGGGCGGGTCCTCGATGAGAACGCCGCCCATCAGCAGAACTGGGCCAGCGCCGCGCGGCAGCCGCTTCCGCTCCGGGTGCTCGATGCCCTGCCCGCACTGCGGGTGCTCCCCGCCAGGCTTGTGGGCATCGGACCGCTCCCCGAGCACGCTCCGAGCTGGGCGCGGCGCTGACTCAAGCCCCTGAAATCTTTATGAGCAGAACCCCTTGTCATGCAAACGTTTGCAGAGAAACATGGCGAATCAAGCCGTTCTAGTACACGGTGCATTCGACCAAGGAGGCTCGAGAAATGCATATTGGCGACTGGCTCGTCCTGAGCGCGTATTTCGTCGTCATGGTGGGGATCGGATGGTGGGCAAAAAAGCGGGTGAAGAACGCTGCTGACTTCTTCACGGCTGGCGGACGAATGCCATGGTGGCTGTCCGGCATTTCCCACCACATGTCCGGCTATTCCGCCGCGGTATTCGTTGCCTATGCCGCAATTGCCTACACCACCGGCTTTGCCCTCTACGTGTGGTGGGCCGTCACCATCACCATTGCGTGCGTGATCGGCTCCATCCTGTTCGCGCCGCGGTGGCCGCGGCTCCGACAGCGGCTCGGCATCATCTCCCCGCTCGAGTACCTCAGCACGAGGTACAACCTGCCCGCACAGCAGGTGCTCGCGTGGTCAGGCGCAGCGCTGAAGGTGTTCGACGTCGCGGCCAAGTGGGCAGCCAGCGCGTTGCTGCTCAATGTGTTTGCCGGAGTCCCCATCGGCGTCGGGGTCTTGATTGTCGGCGGGGTCACGCTGATCTACTCGACCATCGGCGGCCTGTGGGCAGACGCCCTGACGGATTTCGGCCAGTTCGTGATCCAGTTCGTGGCGGGCATCGCCATGCTGGTGTTCTCCCTGATCAAGCTCGGCGGCGTGTCTGCCATCGCGGATATCTGGACGAAACTGCCCGCTTCGCATTCCCAGCCTTTTGCAGGGGACTACACGCTCCCCTTCTTCCTCGCGTACATCCTGATCAGCACCATTTCCTACAACGGCGGCACATGGAATCTTGCGCAACGGTTCATTGCATCCCCAACCGGCTCCGCCGCGCGCAAGTCCCTGATCCTCTCGGGCGCGCTGTACTTGATCTGGCCGCTCGTCCTCTTCTTCCCGATGTGGGCGGCGCCGCTGATCCTGCCGAATCTGGCGCATCCGGACCAGTCGTACGCCCTGCTCAC
>NZ_JBQCGQ010000305.1:0-8117 GCF_051955515.1 Sinomonas sp. | reverse complement strand
GCCGGCGGCGACGTGCTGGTCTCGGGCACGCCGTCGCCGGGTGATCCCGGGCGGTCGTGGCTTGCCGGAGTCGTGGATCCAGCGGATCGTCGGACCCTGCTGGGCGCCTACCCGTTGGGTTCCGGAGCCCGCCGAGCCCTCGCGACGTCGGGCTCCGCCGAGCGCGGCGACCACATCTGGGGGGTGGGCGGCCGAAAGTCCGAATTCGTCCAGGTCAGCGTGGCGGGACCGGACATCGTGACGGCGGACGTTCTCGCAACGGCCATCGTGGCGGGCGGCCGCGAGCTGCTCGACATCGCCGCGTTGGAGTGGAACGTGGACATTCTGGCCGTCACCCGGGACGGCGAGCTATTCGCAACCCCCGGTTTCAGGGCCCCGCACGCGGCCTGACGGGCGTTTCGCCGTCTTACCGTCCACTTCTCGCCGTCATCAGACGTGACGCGCCGGTCATCCGGCCCGACACGCCCAAAAGCCCTCGAAGAACCGGACAGGAGCGCCGAGGTCAGAGCCGGGTCAACTCCGGATACTTCGGCCTCATGCCGTCGCCCGAGGACCGTCCGGTCACGCGACGCATGATCCACGGCCCCGCGAACTCCCGCGCCCACGTCGCGTTCGCCCGGAACCGCTCGCGGACGCTGAGGACCGGAAGCTCGGGCACGTCCGGAAGGTCCACGAGGCCCTCGTGCTCGAGCACGCCCAGCACCCGGTTGGCCATCGTCGCGTGGCCCAGTGCGGACATATGCATGCGGTCCTCTGCCCACATGCGCCAGTCCTGGAATTCATGGAACCGCCAGTAGTCCACGAGGGTGGCGCCGCGCCGGTCCGCGATCCACCGGACCTGCTCGTTGTAGATGGCCGTGCGGCCGCGCATGGCGCCGAACACCTTCGACGATCCGGCATCGAAGCCCGTGAACAAGAGCACCTGCGCGCCCGAGTGCTGCAGGCGCGCGATGGCGGCGTCGTACTCCTCGAGCAGAACGTCGATGTCCACCCTGGGCCGCAGGATGTCGTTCGCTCCCGCGTACACGGTCACGATGGTGGGCTCGAGGGCGAGCGCCGGCTCAAGCTGCTCGGCGAGCACCTGCCGGAGCTTCTTCCCCCTGATGGCGAGGTTGGCATACCCGAAACCGGGGTCTGCGGACTGCAGCTGCTCGGCGGCCCGGTCGGCCCAACCGCGGACCCCGTTCGGGCGCGAGGCATCAGGATCGCCCACACCTTCCGTGAAGGAATCCCCCAAGGCGACCCAGCGCCTGCTGAAGGTCTCGCTCATGCCGCGCTCCCGCCGTCGTCGGCCTGCTGGTCGAGTGGCGCGTCCCGGTGCTTCGGGCATGGCAGCTCCGGATCGCGCGCGGTGTCGCGGAAGATCCAGGAGGCGTCGTCGAGCTGCGCCACGATCTTCTCGGCGATGTCCGCGAGGTGGCGGGCGTCGTTGTCGTCGAGCCCGTCGAAGACGATCTCCCGCACGCGCTCCACATGCTCTGGCGCGAGATCCACAATCGTCTCCCATCCGAGGTCGGTGAGGTGGGCGGTGGTGACGCGGGCATCGTCGGGGTGCGGCCGACGGTCGATCCAGCCGCGGTTCTCCAGTTTGGACACGACGTGCGAGAGCCGCGAGAGCGAGGCCGAGGTGCGCGCCGCGAGCTCCTTCATGGGCAGGGCGCGACCATCGGCCTCGCTCAGCATGGCGAGGACGTCATAGTCGAAGAGCGAGAGCTTGCCGAGGGAGGTCAGGTGGGCATCGAGGGCGGCCGGCAGGAGCGTGGTCACGCTCAGGAGAGCCAGCCACGCCCGGCGCTCCTCGGCCGAGAGCCAGCGTGGTTCCGTCACGGACACCAAGCATAGGCGGAGGTCAGGGGTGGCTACCCTAAGGGCATGACTGCCGCCGGCCGCTTCGCTCCCAGCCCGTCGGGCGAGCTCCACCTCGGCAACCTCAGGACAGCGCTCCTCGCATGGCTCTTCGCGCGGTCGAGCGGCCGTCGCTTCCTGGTGCGCGTCGAGGATCTGGACCGGGCGCGCGCTGGCGCGGAGGCGGTGCAGCTGCGGGACCTCGCGGCGGTCGGGCTCGACTGGGACGACGACGTGGTGCGCCAGACTGAGCGCACCCCGGTCTACGAGGAGGCCCTCGGCAGGCTCGCCGACGCCGGCCTCACCTACGAGTGCTACTGCACGCGCCGGGAGATCCAGGAGGCTCCGAGCGCACCCCACGCGCCGCAGGGCGCTTACCCGGGAACATGCCGTGGTCTCGCGGAGGCGCAGCGCGTACGACGACGCGCCGAGCGTCCCGCCGCCATCCGCCTTCGCGCTGGGGTCACCGAGTGGGCCGTCACAGATGTGCTGCACGGACGGTACGTCGGTGTCGTGGACGACTTCGTGCTGCGGCGCAACGACGGCGTGGTCGCCTACAACCTCGCCGTGGTCGTGGACGATGCAGCCCAGGGCGTGGACCAAGTGGTGCGCGGAGACGACCTCCTCCCCTCGACCCCGCGGCAGGCGTACCTCGCGGGGCTCCTCGGGAACAGGGTGCCGGAGTACGCGCACGTCCCGCTCGTGCTCAACGCCGCCGGGCGGCGGCTCGCGAAGCGCGACGGAGCCATCACGCTCGCCGCCCTCGCCGCGGAGGGAGTCTCCGCTGAGCAGGTCACGGCGTTCCTCCTCAAGTCGGTCGGGCTGCCGGGCACGCTGACGGAAGCCCTCGCAGTGTTCTCGCCGTCGGCCCTGCCGAGGGAGCCTTGGATCCTGGACCCCGGTTGCCCCGTCACGTCTGCATGGTGAAGCGCCGCGCCGTCCATGACCGCAGCGGCGGGAGGCCGTAGAGCCCCCGGATGATCCCATTCCTCGCGGCCATCGCCTTCGGCGGCAGCGACCTGCCGAGCGCCATGTTGAGCGCGGCGTGATGGGCTGCCTCCGCCGCGGCCCGCCGTCGCTCGCGTTCGACCTCGTCCCACAGCTCAGGCCAGTCGTCGTGCCCGGAGTCGGCGAGCAGCGGAGCGAAGGCCTCGGCGTCGAGCCAGCCGAGAGTCATCCCCTGACCGCCGATGGGGCTGACCTCGTGCGCCGCGTCTCCGACGAGCACCACGCGGTGACGGCGCATCGACGCGGCGAGCCGCTCGCGAACGGTGAAGGAGCTGAGCATGGTGTTCGAGGCCGGGTCCACTGCGGCTCCCGTCCGCTGCTCGATGAGCGCTGCGAGGGCGTCCGGGGTCGGGACGGTCACAAGCGTGTCCGTGTGGACGACCCAACGTCGCACCCCACCGGGAAGCGGGAACGACTCGATGATCCCCTCGGGCTCGAGGTACAGTACAGCGGCCGAGCCGTCGGCGGTCCCGTCCGCGAAGTCCCCCATCACGTACGCGTCCGGATACCCCCGCTCTTGGACCGGGATGCCGAGCGCCGCGCGCAGGGGCGAGCGGGCGCCGTCGGCCGCCACCACCCACCGGCCGCGGAAGAGCCTCGGCTCCCCCGCGGAACCTGTGGCCCGAACGGTCGCGGCGTCGTCGCCCACCCCGGCGAAGCCCGCCGCCCGCACGCCGCGGCGGAGCGCAGTCGGTGCCAGCTCGGCGAGCCGTGCCTCGAGGGTCCCCTCGGTGCGCCACTGGGGGACGGCGAGGTCGGGAGGGTCGAACGCTAGGTCGGCGATGGGACGCCCCCGCGACCGGGCCGCCCCGCGGGAGATGGCCACCCCCTGCGCGGCGAGCGCGTCCGCGACGCCCGCGGCGGCGAGCACGCGCAGCCCTGGTGGGTGGATGCCGATCGCGCGCGAGTGGTTCGTGCGCTCGGAGCGGGCTTCGAGGACCACCACATCGGTGCCGCGCTGCGCCAGGAGCACGCCGAGGCAGAGCCCGATCGGCCCGCCGCCGACGATGACTACGTCATGCTGTTCGTCCCCATGCGTCACGGGTGCACGCGGGTCAGGAGGGCCGTCTCGACCGTCAGACCCGGCCCGAAGGCCATGGCGCACACGCGCTCGGCGCCGGGGCCGCCGTCGTCGTCCGCTCCGCCGGCCGCCCGCGGAAGGCCGAGGATGCGCTCGAGGACGAACATGATCGTCGCGCTGCTCATGTTCCCGAACTCCCGCAGCGTCTCGCGCGCGGGAACGGCCTGGGCCTCGCTCAGGCCAAGGCGCGTGACCACCTTGTCCACGATGCTGCGGCCGCCCGGATGGATCGCCCAGTGCTCGATGCCGTGGTACGGGCGGCCGGCGAGCACGGGGTCGGCGGCCAGGAGCGGCGCGAGGGCGCCGGTGATGTGGTCGTCGATGATGTGCGGCACATACGAGCCCAGCACCATCTCGAAGCCCTGATCCCCGATGTTCCACGCCATCGTCTCCTCGCCGACCGGCGTGAGCGTGGTCTCGAACGCGTCGAGGCTGAGGGCAGGGCGCGTGAGCGGCAGGTCGCGCGCTGTGACGACGGCGGCCGCCGCACCGTCCGCGAAGAGCGACGCGCCCAAGATGGTGTCAGGGTTGTTCGAGCTGCGGACGTGGAGGGTGCACAGCTCCACGATCGCGACGAGGACGACGGCGGTCGGGTCCGCCTCGCAGAAGAGCTTGGCTGCGCGCAGGGCTGGGAAGGCCGCATAGCAGCCCATGAACCCGAGGTGGTACCTCTGCACGGAGGGGCGCAGGCCGAGCTCGCGGACGATCCGGTAGTCGGGTCCGGGGTTGAAGAAGCCCGTGCACGAGACGGTGATGACGTGGGTGACGTCCTCGGGAGCGACGCCGTCGGCCGATTCGAGTGCGCGCCGCGCCGTGTCGACGAAGAGGGGCGTGGCCTCGCGGACGAAGAGGTCATTGCGGGTCTTGGTGCTCGGATTGAGGATGCGGCCGGTCGAGGAGTCGAAGAAGTCCGGCTCGGTCTCGGGAAGGTCCCACGAGAACTCGGCGACGGCGGAGTGGCGCGTGTCGATGGCCGCGGCGTCGAAGCACGTGGTCACCAAGCGCGTGCCCAGCCTGGTGAGTCCCTCCTGTGCCGCGAAGACGTCGCGGGCCTCCGCCTGCTTCAGGACCGTCGATGGAACGGCAGTTTCAAGGGACCGCATGAGGACCGTCATGGGCCATTCTCACTACGGGAAGGGCCGCGAGGGCAAGGGTTGGGCCCTCGAACTCGGGATCGGCACTGGTGCGCGTCCAGCGCTTCAGAGGAGACCGAACTTCTCCAGCTGCTCCGCGAGCCCGGCACCGTCGGGGGCAGCCGCCCACGGAATGCCCGGAACGGGGGTCGGCCGCCCGTCGTGCGTCGTGCCGCCGGAGAACACCGCCTCGCCCGCTGAGAGCTCGCGGATTGCCACAGCCGCGACGCTCTCCGGATGGCGCCGCGCGAACTCGGCGTAGATGGACTCGTCATGCTGGCCGTTGTCGCCGACGAGGAGCCACTTCAGGTCCGGGAACTCGGCCGCGAGGCGTGCGAGGTTCCGGGCCTTGTGCTCGCGGCCGCTGCGGAACCAGCTGTCCGCCGTCATCCCCCAGTCCGTCAGCAGGAGAGGTCCGGCCGGGTAGAGATTGCGGCCAAGGAAGCGCGAGAGGGTGGGTGCCGCGTTCCACGGGCCCGTCGAGAGATAGACGACCGGGGCCGCCGGGTGGCGCGCGGCGAGCCGATCGAGGAGCACGGACATCCCCGGCGTGGGCGTGCGCGCCCGCTCGCTGAGCACGAAGGTATTCCAGAGGGCGAGGAACGGCCGCGGCAGGGCCGTGACCATGACGGTGTCGTCGATGTCGGACACAATGCCGAAGCTCGCCGCCGGATCCACGACCAAGACCTGCCCGACGGCGGGCTCCATGCCTTCCGCGCTCAGCCTGACCGGGTGCCACCCCGGTTCGAGGGAGGCGGTGACCATCGCGTCGATCACCCCGCCGAAATCGGCACGCACGGTCGCCGTCTGGCCGTCGAGCTCAATGGTGACCGCCGAGTACTCGATGGGGACACTCGTGAAGGCACGCCAGCCGCGGATGTCTTCGGTTCCCGTCCAGCCAGTCGGCGTGGGCGGCTCGGCCCAGCCGACGTCGCGGGACTGGTCGCGCCCTCGGGAAGGCGCCGTCGTCGTATTCGCGCCAAGCTCGTGCAGCCCGGGCGGGCCATACAGGACGCGGGCGAGGATCCGCACGCGCGAGGTGGTGCCGTAGCCCCGGAAGGCGACGATCTGCGGGATGAAGCCGAGTCTGCGCGCCGCCGCCGTCTGAGCGGCATGCACCCGGTCCCCGACGCGGTGGGCGGCCTTCAGGAGGGCTCCAGTCATGCCGAACACTCTGCCATGGTTGACCCGCGCGACAGAACCTGTGTCACACGCGCGCCAGCTGCTCGATGTCCTCGAGGAAGTCGGCCGCGACCTCCTCGCTCACGGTCGTCTTCGTCTCGGCGACGGCTTCGAGGTAGTCCTCGGTCGTGGGGCCGCGGCGGCCGGTGGCCTCGACCGCCCCGGCGGGCGCATACACCGCCTTCTCGAGGGCGCGTTGTGACGCCGAGCGGGCCGCGAACTCGATGTCCGCGGGCGAGAAGCCCTCCGTGCGCTCGACGAGCTGCTCGACGTCCACGCCCGCGACGACTGCCGCGGGGATGAACCGCTGCCACATGGCCCGGCGCGCCTCGGCGTCCGGAAGGCCGATGGGGATGACGTAGTCGAACCGCCCGTGCCGGAGGAACGCGGAGTCGAGCGCGCGAATGAAGTTGGTGGCGCAGACCAGGAGCCGCCCAGGCTGCTCGCGGAACGCGGGGATGATCTTGAGGAGCTCGTTGGTGACGCCCTGATTGGGGCTCGGCGGGTCGCCAGCCCGGTGGGAGGCGATCTCCTCGACCTCGTCGAGGAACACGACCGCGTGCTCGAGCTCGGAGATCTCGAGGAACGTGCGCCGGAGGGCGCCCGCGAGGCCCTCCGAGTCCGCGGCCAGGCGGGACGGGAACACCTCGACGAACGGCCACTCGAGCCGGGACGCGATCGCCTTGGCGAATGTCGTCTTGCCGGTGCCGGGAGGGCCGAAGAGGACGACGGCGCGCGGCGGCACGACGCCGAATTCGTCCGCGAGCTCGGCTTGCGCGAGCGGGAGCACGAGGCGCCGCTCGAGCAGCTGCTTCTCATTCTGCATCCCGGCCACGTTCTCCCAGAGGTCGCGCGGCAGCACCCGGCCTCCCAGTTGGGCCAGCGGCTCCAGCTCGGCGCGCTGGACCGGGATCTGGCGCTCGAAGAAGCGAAGGTTCTTGACGTCCTTGAAGCCGCGGTTGAGGAACGCGTTGATCCGCTTCTCCGTGTCCGGCATGAGGGCGGAGAGCTTGGTGAGCCCGAGGGGGGCCATCCGGTGCTCGAGCGCCGCGAGCAGCGCGGTCCCGATCCCCCGGCTGCGCCACTCGGGGAGGGTCGCGAGGAACACGATCCACCCCTGCTCGTGCGCCGCGCGGGCCACCGCGGCGCCCACGATGTCTTCGCCCTGGACGGCGATGACGGCGTAATCCGCCTGACAGCTCGCGAGCACCTCGGAGAGCGAGTACACCGGCTCGATGCCGGACGACGTCATGGCGCTCCAGAGGTGCAGGATGCCATCGAGGTCCGATGAGTGGAAATCGCGGATCCGCCAAGGGGTCATGGTCGTGCTCCTTCGCGCGGCGTGAGGCGGTCGAGGCGAGTCTAACGGCGGACGGCGGCCGCAGGGTTGCGGGGGCGTAGCAGTCACTTCCGCTCGTCGGACTCGTCGCGTTCGCGATCGCCGGCAAGGCTTCGCGCTCGCCGGGCCGCGACGACCAAGAGCAGCGTGGCGACGGCGGCCGCCGTCGTCATAAGCACCGCCATGGGGAGCGCCGTGTTCGCCCCCGCGATCCCGGAAAGCGGTGACACGACCGCGCCGAACACGAACTGAGCGAAGCCGAGCCCGGCGGAGCCGCTGCCTGAGACGTGGCGGACTGCGTCGAGCGCCAGGGCGGTCGAGTTGCCCATGATGAATCCCACGGTGGTGACCGTGAGCCAGATCGGGACGGCGAGGAGCCAGCGCGGCGTCGGGAGGAGGGCGACGGCGAGCGTCAGGACGCAGAAGGCGAACAACGCCGGCACGGCCACGCGAACTGTCCGCAAGGGGCCGACAGTGCGCGCGAGCCGCGACGAGATGTACCCCGACGTGATGAGTCCGGCAGCATTGA
>NZ_JBQCGQ010000304.1:0-7836 GCF_051955515.1 Sinomonas sp. | reverse complement strand
ATGGCCGAGGACTACGACGTGATCCGGGACCACATCTCCCGCGTCATCCCCGGCTTCGAGGACTACAACGCCCGCGTGAGGGGCAGGAACGGCTTCGTGCTGCCCTCCCCGCCCAGGGACACCCGCACGTTCGCCACCGCCATCGGCAAGGCCCGCTTCACGGTCTCCCCGCTGGAGTACCTCACCGCCCCGGCCGGGCACCTGATCCTGCAGACCATGCGCTCCCACGACCAGTACAACACCACCATCTACGGCCTCGACGACCGCTACCGCGGCATCAGCAACGCCCGCCGCGTGGTGCTGGTGAACCCGGAGGACCTCGCCGAGCTCGGCTTCGCGGACCGGGACCTGGTGGACGTCGTCTCCGTGTTCAACGGCGACGAGCGCCGCGCCCAGGCCTTCCGCCTCGTCGCGTACCCCACCGCGAGGGGCTGCGCCGCCGCCTACTACCCCGAGGCCAACGTCCTGGTCCACAAGGACCTCGTCGCCCGCGAATCCAACACCCCCGGCTACAAGGCCGTCACCATCAGATTCGAAAAGCACGGCGACGGCGCGGCAGGAGGGAAGCAGCCTCTCAGTTTCGCTGGGGTTCCGAAAGGGTAGTAGGCGGGGGTGACCCCTCACCTCGGCTGTCTGGGCGGCAGGTACCGGCTTCTGGAGAAGATCGGCCTGGGCTCGATGGCCGTCGTCTACCGGGCCCTCGATGAACTGCTTGAACGGGAAGTCGCCGTCAAAGTCATCCAGTCGGCGGCGACCAACGACGCTGAACTCCGGCGCAGCGACGCCGAGGTCAAGCTGCTCGCCCGGCTCAACCACTACGCCCTCGTCACGCTTCTGGACGCGGGCACCGAGCGCAGCCCGCTCGGGACGCCGTGCATCTACCTTGTGATGGAGCTCGTCGAGGGGCCCGATCTGCGCAACCGGCTCATGACCGGGCCCCTGACGCACTCCCGCACCGTTCAGGTGGGGCACGACGTCACCCAGGCCCTCGAGTACATTCACCGCAAGGGCGTGGTGCATCGGGACATCAAGCCGGCCAACATCCTGCTGTTCGACGACGGGGCCACGAGGACGCGCGCGAAGCTCACCGATTTCGGCATCGCCCGGATGGCGGAGTCTGCGCTCACCCTCGAGGACGCGGTGTCTGGGACTCCGGCTTATCTGAGCCCCGAGCAGGTGCGCGGGGAGCCTGTTGGGCCGGAGAGCGACGTGTACTCGCTCGGCCTGGTCCTCCTACAGTGCCTGACCGGCGAACTCGCCTTCCCGGGGCCGCCGCTCGAGAGCGCGGTCCAACGCCTCACCCAGGCCCCGCCAATCCCCGAGGGAATCGGGGCCGGGTGGCGCGAGCTCATCTCGGGCATGACCGCGATGGACCCGGCCGATAGGCCCGCGGCAGCTGCGGCCGCTGTCTCGCTTCAGCGCATGATGGCGCTCGAGGTCGTGGCCGAGGTGAGCGTGGCCGCGGTCTAGGCCGAGAGCTTCCCCAGAGCGCTCTCAGGGAGCGCGTTCAGCAGCGCACGCGGGTCCGCGTAGACCTCTACGGCACCTGCGTCGCGCAGCTCGGCCTCGCTGGTGCCCCCGCACGTTACCGCGATGGTCGGAATGCCGAGCTTGGCGGAAGCGTAGACGTCCCAGACGGAGTCACCCACGAACACGACGTCCTCCGCTTGGAGGCCGCCCGCCTTGAGGGCGGCAAGGAGAATGTCCGGCGCCGGCTTGCTCTCGTTCGCGTCGGAGGAGCTGGTCGCGGCGGCGATGGCGTCGTCGGCGTCGAGCGCCGTGCGCAGGACCTGAAGTTCGCGCTCCTTGGCGGAGGACGCCAGCACAGCCGTCAGCCCGCGGTCCGCGCAGGCCCGCACTAGGTCGCGTGCGCCGTCGAACGCTATGAGCGAAGGCCAGCACGTGGAGAAGATGGCGCCGTGCGAAGCCTTGAGCTCCGCATCCTGGTCCCTGTCGCGGTCGTCGCCGAGGAGGTGGGCCACGAGCTTTTCGCCGCCCATGCCGACCGCGCGGTGAATCGCCGACATCGGGACCGTGTGGTCGAATTGGCGGAACGCGTGCCACCACGAGAGCGCGTGGAAGTAATTGGAATCGATGAGCGTACCGTCGACGTCGAAGAGCACTCCTGGGATGCGCGAATTCATGTCACCGGAGTCTAGCACCCTCCGCGAAGCCGGTTGCCCTGAAGTGGATTGCCCTGAAGTGATTGCGCGGGCCGTCCGGGGTAATGCACGAGTGGCCAAGCCCATTCGCGAAAAGGAGTATGTCATGGCAGACAAGCCGGGAAACCAGACTCCGAAGACCCCGGACCTCAACGAGAGCGAACTGCGCGACATGAAAGTGGACGAGCTGCGCGACGTGGCGAAGTCCGCCGGCGTGGGCAGCACCTCCGATCTGCGCAAGGAGGAGTTGGTCGACGCGATTCTCGAGGCGCGCGGCGGCTCCGGGACGGCTGACGACGGCGAGGGCTCCGCGGGAGACGTCGGCGACGTCGGCGCGGGACCGGACGGCGGACGCATCCGCAAGGGCAGCGGCAGCTCCGACTCCCTCAAGTACTCCCAGGAGATCACCTCTCCGGAGGACGAGCCGGAACGCGAGGGCCGCAGCCTGGTGACTACGAACCATGAGGTCATCAAGCAGTGGGCCGAGGCGCGCAACGGAGTGCCCGCAACCGTCCCCGATACTGAGCACGGTAACCGTCTGGGGGTCCTCAGGATCGACTTCGGAGGCGACAGCGATCGGCTCCAGCAGGTGAGCTGGGAAGAATGGTTCACGTCCTTTGATGACCGGCGCCTGAACTTCATCTATCAGGAGCAGCGCAGCGACGGGACGCAGTCCAATTTCTTCCAGTTGGAGAATCCCGACAGGGAGGATGCCTAACAGAGGATGCCCAGCAGGGGTTCTTTCCCACTCCGCCATTTCCCAAACCGATCGGGGCGTCTAGCATGACGCCATGACTGCCACGGATTTGGCGTCGGCCCCCTCGCCCGGTGATGCGCGGGACCGAATTCTCGCGGCCTCGTACAAGCTGTTCGGGGAGCGCGGGATCAGGGACGCCGGGGTCGATGAGCTCATCGCCCGGTCCGGGGTGGCCAAGGCAACGTTCTACAAGTACTTCAAGTCCAAGGACGACGTAGCCATGGCCTACCTCGCGCGGTGGTACGACGACCGCAGCAGCGCGATCGAGGCGGCCGTGGCCCGCCACGGCACCCAGGGCGAGAGAGCGCTCCTGGTGATCTTCGATGTGTTCGACGAGTGGTTCCGCCAGGGGGCGGTCGAGGTCACGTCGTTCCTGCACGTCATGCTCGAAATGGGGCCAGATCACCCTCTCGGGCGGGCGAGCATCGAGTACCTCGGGAAGACGCGGGACCAACTGGCCGAGCTGGCTCGCAGGGCCGGACTGCGGGACGTCGACGATTTCGCATGGTCGTGCCACATCCTGATCAAGGGCGCCATCGTGGCCGCGGCGGAAGGCGACCTGAGGGCCGCAGAGCGAGCCCGGGAGATGGCCTCCATGCTCGTCGAGCGATACCGGGGCTCGGAAGACTAGCCGACCTGAATCGTGAGGTGGGCGAAGCCGCTGAGGTCGAGGATGAGGCGTCCGGCGCGCTCGTCGAGCCGCAGGAGGACCCCGCCGCACGAGGGGCAGCGGAGGATCTTGGCGGGAGCGTCCACGTACAGGTGAGCCTGGGCCAGGGCCCTCACCGCGCCACAGCCTCCGCACGTGCCCAAGGCGGCCGTGATGTCGATGGAGAAGACCTCGGACAGAGGTCCGGCGAGGGCGTTGCCGTCGAGGTAGTCGCTCATGATGCACCTCCGAGGCCGCCGTAGCGCTCGGTTCTGATCCGATCGGGGGAGTGCCCCAAGTCCACGAGCCAGCCGGAGACAGCTTCAACAAAGCCCGTCGCTCCGCAGACGTACACGGCCGGATCTGTCCCGCTGTTGAGGACGTTTGCCGCGAGGGTTGCGGCATCGAGCCTTCCCACCGGCTCGCCGTCGGGTGCGCGCCGCGTGTACACGTACGTCACGTCGAACGTGTCATCCCGCGCAAGCGTCTCGAGCTCGCTGCGGAAGAAGACCGATTCGGGGGCCTTGACCGAGTACAGCAGGCGGAATGGCGCGGGATGCCCGGCCATCGCGTGGGCGCGCACCATCGCCATGAGGGGCACCACGCCGGACCCGCCGCCGACCAGCTGAACCGGTGAGGTCTCCTCGGGGCGCCACACGAACCAACCCCCGACCGGGCCCCGGACTTCCAGCTGGTCGCCGACCGCGAGGTCGCGGACCAGGTAGGGGGATACCTCGCCGTCCGGGAGTTCGTCGACGGTGATCTCCAAGCCGTCGGGCGGCGTCACGCCGGCCACCGAATAGGACCGGACGGCTTGGTACCCATCAGGCGCGGTGAGCCGGACGTCAACATGCTGGCCGGCGAGGAAGCGCACCGGCTCGGGGAGGCGCAGGCGGATGGTGCGCGCCGTCGTCGTCTCTTCGTGGACTCCCACCACCTCGGCGACCCTCCACATGCCGCTCACCCGTACCGTTCTTCGCGCCAGGGGTCCCCGTGCAGGTGGTAGCCCCGGCTCTCCCAGAACCCCGGTCGGTCCTCCGGGATCAGCTCAATCCCCTGGACCCATTTGGCGCTCTTCCAGAGGTACAGATGTGGCACGAGGAGGCGTGCGGGCCCGCCGTGCTCGGGCGCGAGGTCCTCGCCGTCGAACTGGTGGGCGATCCAGGCCTTGCCGCCCAGGACATCCCTCAGGGGCAAATTCGTGGTGTAGCCCCCGTAGCAATGGAACAGCGCGAATTCGGCCTCGGTCTCGACGTGCTTGAACAGCGCATCCACCGGGACGCCGCGCCAGTGAGTCCCGAGCTTCGACCAGCTCGTGACGCAGTGCAGGTCGACGTCGATGTCCTCCTGGGGGAGGGACATGAAGCCGTTCCAGTTCCAATGGCGGCTGTTCCCGTTGTCCGAGGTGAAGGTGAAGACCCACTCGTCCCGGTCGATCTTGGGTGTCGGGCCCGCCGAGAGTACAGGGAAGCCCTCCGTCACATACTGTCCCGGAGGCAGCCCGGGAACCTCTCTCTTCCTGCGGCCCATGAAGCCGGAAGACACGATGCCCATAGCTGCTCCTCGCTGGGGACGTGGCACTCGCTGGGATGTAGCACGGACCCTACGCCGAGACGGCCGGAGGAGCCAGAGGGCAGGAGGCGTAGTCCTACCCGAGGGTGGCCGGGGGTGGGCCGACGATCCGCCCTCGGAGCGGGTCCGCCTCATCGAGCCGCGCCAGGAAGTCGCGGAGCCGGAGCGCGAAGGCGATCTCGGCCCTGGGGTCAGTGGCGCTCGGGGTGTCGATCGGTTCGCCGTGGAGGGCGACGATGCTGCCCATCCGCTCGGTCCGCAGCTCGATGGTGTCGATCGGCGCGATGGTGCGGGCCAGGGCCGCAGCGCGCGCGACGCGCCCCGGGATGTGCTCGGCCACGACCGCCACGCGGTGGTCGCTCGGCATCCTGTGGCGCTCCGTGGCCCAGAAGTCGAGCGCGCGGATGACCTGGTCCTCGTCGGCTTCGCCAAGCTGCACATCGACGATGTGCCGCACCCCGTCGGTCGGGTCGAAGAGGAGGACGGCCAGGCCATCGCCGCCGTGGTCGGGGATGGCACGTTCGAAGACGGGCATTCCCGTGGTGATGCCGAGGAGGATCGGGTTCTCCTCGATGCGCTGGGCGAGCCACGCGGCGTCGAGGCCGGACTCGCGGAGGGCCGAGCTGTGCGGCGGAGTGATGTCCACGCCGCGCATCATACGTGCCCGTCGGGTGGTAACGCTTGTCACATCGTGTGACTCGCGCTTGACCCATTGAGTTGCGCCGTCACCTCCGCAGGGTGGGCGTGGCTTCTGCGCCGCCATCCCTCACCTTGTGGAGCCGGAGTACCCCATCGCCTGGCTCGCCTCGCCGGCGGCGCGGGCGACGGCGGGACCCAGCCGATCGACGTCGTCGGGCCCGATGCGCTGGGTCGGGAAGCCGACGCCGAGGACCCCAGCGAGGTCCCCGGTGTAGTCGAAGACGGGAGCGCTGATCGAGCCGACGTCGCTGTTGCGCTCTCCGAAGGCCGCGAAGAATCCCTGGGTGCGCGCCTGCTCCAGCTGCTGGTCGAGATCCTGCCATGTCTGGGGCGTCTTGGGCGTGTATCTCGTCAGTTCGGCGTCCCTCAGGGCTTCACGGGCTTCGGGGTCGAAGGCGAGGAAGATCTTCCCGGGGGCGCCAGCATGAAGCGGCATCACCTGGCCCACGTGGAAGGGCCGCATCACCACGTGCCGCGTTTCGGCGACGGCCACCACGGTGCGGTGTGCACCATCCCGCATGTAGAGGCATGCGGTCTCGCCAGTCTCGTCGCGCAGCCGCTGGAGAATGGGCCGCACGGTGCGCACGATGTCAAGGCCAATGGTTCCGGGGGTCGACCACTGCACGAAGCGCATGCCGATCCGGTAGCGGTCGCCGTCGCGATCCAAGAACCCCTCGCGGACCATGTTCTGAACCAGTCGCTGGCACGTGCTTGAGGGAAGCCCCGTCCCGCGGACGATCTGCTGCAGTGTCGGCTCGGGATTCTCTACGGAAAAGCACTCAAGAATCTGCGTGACCTTGTGCAGTACGAGAAGCGGCGTCGAGCCGGATGGGCCGCCCTGCTCGCTGACTGCTGGCTCTTTCGCCATCCCTTCGGGCCCCGTTCTTCCGCGAAATCCTCTACCACCGCCTCATGTTACCGGCGCCACTCCGGGCGGCTGCGATCCATTGACAGGGGCGTCCCTAAACCCGCAGCATGGGATGACAACCCACGATATGGGATAAGACCTCAACCGGACTCACGGCATCAGGCCAATGGAGGAATGATGAGCGTTCAGGCAATAACCCGGGAGCAAGCGGCCCGGCGCGCGACCTTCGCGAGCGTCGTCGGCACGACGATCGAGTGGTACGACTTCTTCCTCTACGGAACAGCGGCGGCTCTCGTGTTCCCGCAGCTGTTCTTCCCGGGAGGCGAGGGCTCCTTCAACGGGATCATCGCCGCCTTCGGAACCCAGTTCATCGGCTTCGTGGCCCGGCCTATCGGAGCGGCGATCTTCGGCCACTTCGGGGACCGCATTGGCCGCAAGGCGACCCTCATGGCCACCCTCTTCCTGATGGCCATCGGCACGGTGCTCATCGGCGTCCTGCCGACCTATCAGGCGATCGGTGTCTGGGCTCCGCTCCTCCTCACCGCGCTCCGCGTGGTCCAGGGCATCGGTGTCGGCGGCGAATGGGGCGGCTCGGTGCTGATCGCCATGGAGTGGGGACATCAACAGCGCCGCGGCCTTGCGGCGAGCTGGCCTCAGCTCGGCGTCCCGCTCGGCCTCGTGCTCTCCACCGGCCTGGTGCGCCTCACCACGGGCCTGACCGGAGCGGACTTCTTCACGTACGGATGGCGCATCCCGTTCCTGCTGAGCTTCGTCCTGATCGCCGTCGGCCTGTTCGTCCGACTGCGGGTCGTGGAGAGCCCGGAGTTCGAGGCGGTCCGCAAGACCCGCAAGGTGATCCGCACGCCGCTCATCGAGGCCCTTCGACGCCAGCCGCAGGAGATCATCCTCTCTGCCCTGCTTCGGACCGCAGAACAGGCGCCGTTCTACCTCTTCATCACCTTCGTCATCACCTACGCCACCAACCAGCTCAAGTTCAGCAGTGATGCCATCCTCGTAGACACCCTCATCGCCGCGGCCCTCGGACTCGTCAGTATCCCGCTGTTCGGCCGGCTCTCCGACCGATTCGGCCGCAGGCTGGTCTACGGCATCGGCATCGTGGGGACCGCCG
>NZ_JBQCGQ010000303.1:0-4411 GCF_051955515.1 Sinomonas sp. | reverse complement strand
TCTGGCGACCACCCTGGACGCGCTCCTGCGCCTCTTCGCGCCGATCCTGCCGTTCGCCACCGAGGAAGTCTGGAGTTGGTGGCGCTCGGGCTCCGTGCACCGCGCAGACTGGCCGCAGCCCCTCCCCGTCGAGGGGGATCTGGGCATGCTTGGCACCGTCGGCCTCGCGCTCTCCGGGATCCGGAAGGCGAAGTCCGAGGCGAAGGTCAAGCAGCGCACGGAGGTCCTCTCCGCCACAGTGTCGGCGGCCCCCGCGCAGCTCGGCCAGCTCGAGGGCGGTCTCGGTGACTTGCGCGCCGCAGCCAACGCGCGTGATCTGCGGCTCGAGGAGAGCACCGGCGAACTCAGCGTCTCCGGCGTCGAGCTCGCGGCAGTGGACGCCTAGCCGGCTCACCCGGTCGAACTGTCCTGGGCAAAAGGGAAGCCCCATCAGCGTTGAACGCGTTGGTGGGGCTTCGACTTTTCGGCTGCCCGGTGACGTCGAGCAGTCTGGTGGAATCCTCGGAATCCAGGTCTTACCCTCCGTCACAGGGGGTCAGTCGCCGGCTTTGCCTGAGGCTGCGTCGAATCGACTGTCACTGAATCTTTGGTTTCCACGTCCTCCTCCGGCTGTGGAGAAGGTACTTCTTATTGTGATCCGGGTCACTTTCCCCTGCAAGGGGGATGAGTGAAGTACAGAGCCGTAATTCGCTCAGACTGCCTTCGGCCGCTCGGTTCTGGTCCTCTTGATCTCGAAGAAGTGCGGGTAGCCGGCAAGCGTCACTGAGGCATCCCAGATCTGACCCGCCTCCTCGCCCTGAGGGACACGCGTCATGACCGGCCCGAAGAACGCCGTGCCATTGAAGGCAACGATGGGCGTTCCGACTTCTTGCCCGACGAGTTCGATTCCGGACTTGTGGCTCTTCCGAAGCTGGGCGTCGTACTCGTCGGAGTCTGCATACCGAGCGAGATCCCCGGGGAGCCCGACCTGGTCGAGGGCACGCCGGATCACCTCGGGGCGATCCTTGACGCCCTCGTTGTGGATGAGGGTTCCCATCGCGTCGTAGAGCGGCTTGATGTGCTCCGTTCCATGCAGTTCCGACGCAGCGACGATCACGCGGACGGGACCCCAGTTCTGGTCCATGGCCCGCTGGTAGTCGCTCTCGAGCTCTCGGCCTTCATTCAGCACCGACAGGCTCATCACGTGCCAGTCCGTCTCGATCTCCCTGACCTTCTCGACCTCGCCAATCCATCGCGAGGTCACCCAGGCGAACGGGCAGGCCGGGTCGAACCAGAAGTCTGCCTTGCTCTTCGCGCTCTGCGCAGTGTCAGTCATGCTCGTCTCCTTCTCGAGGGAACCACCCAGCCCATCGTATTGAGACTTCCGAAGCGGTATCCACATTTCCGTCTTTCGGAAAGGAAATTTCCTCTTGCGGAATCACGCTGCCCCTCCTACTCTTGAATCATCGAATCCAACGTGAGGTACCTCACTTGGAGCGTCTCCCATCAACGAGGACTGGCTTCCATGTTTCCCTCCACCAGCGACGCGCTGAAGGCGAGTTCGGCGCGCTACGGGACCCCGCGACAAGGCCGTCGCAGCTCCCGCACACTGATCGCCCGCGCGGTGATCGCCCCGACCCCATCTCTGACCTAGGAGCTCCCCGTGCTGTCTCAGGCTTCCAAGAAGGCTTCACACGATCGCGTCTCCGCGCCTACCCGCCCTCACGGCAAGGCCCGCTGGAGTATTGCCCTGCTCATGGGCTTCGGCATCCTCATCAACTACGTCGACCGGCTCTCGATCTCGGTCACCCAGAAGCCCCTGACCGAGGACTTCGGCCTCACGGCCACGGAGTTCGGTGTGCTGTCCTCGGCGTTCCTCTGGTCCTATGCGATCATGCAGATCCCCTCAGGGATGCTGCTCGATCGGTTCGGCGTCAAGCGGGTCTGGGGAGCGAGCGCTGTGCTCTGGACCGTCGCGTCCGTCCTCACGGCGATCGCCTCCGGGGCGTGGGTGATCATCATCGCCCGGGTGCTCCTCGGGGTTGCCGAGGCCCCCGCATTTCCCGGGGCCATGAAGGCGACCGGGCAGTGGTTCCCCCGGCACGAGCGCGGTCTCTGCACTGCCATCTTCGACAGCGGGACCCGACTGGCCAACGTCCTGGGCTTGCCCCTCATCGCCTTCACGGTCTCCACGTGGGGCTGGCGTGAGGCCTTCTGGCTTCAGGCCGTCCTGTCCATCATCTTCCTCGTCGCGTTCCTGTGGCGGTACAGCGGCCCGAAGGCCCGCTTCGCCAAGGGCCGCATGACCAGCGAGGAATACAGCTACATCGTCCAAGGCGGCGCCTCCAGCGAGGAAGTCCGGCCGTCGAGCGACTGGGCCACGGTCGCCTATCTCCTGCGGCAGCGCAAGGTCTGGGGTCTGTCCCTTGGACTCGCCGGAGCGGGCTACGTCCTGTGGATGCTCCTGACGTGGCTTCCGGGCTACATGCAGACGACCATGAACCAGAGCGTCCTCCAGAGCGGCATCTACGCAGCCGTCCCCGCCTTCGCCATGTTCGTCTCCGAACTGACCATCGGCGGCTGGTGGGTGGATCGTGTGATCGGACGAGGCGCGAACGCAGACAAGGTCCGAAAGGGCGTCCTGGTGGTCGGCATGATCATCGCTCTCTTCACGGTCGGTGCCGCCTTCAGCGACAACCCGGTCTCAGCGATCATCTGGATCGCCATCGGAAGCGCCGGAATCGCCCTTGTGTATGTCACGAGCAACTCGCTCCCGGCACTCATTGCCCCCGAGGGAAGCGCTGGTTCGCTCGCCGCCATCGTCAACTGCGTCAACCTGCTCGCGGGCGTCGCCGCCCCCATCGTCACGGGCCTCATCGTCGATGTCACCGGCCACTTCGTCTACGCCTTCTTCATCGGCGGCATCGCGCTCGTCGGTGGCCTCGCCTCGTATCTGCTGCTCATGGGCAAGATCGAACCGATCCCGGCACGCGCCGTCGTCCACACGACTGACGCCTGATGCGGTAGGAACCCCTCGCCCAGCGAATCGCCCAGAGACAGAGAGCCCCGGCCGCAAGGCCGGGGCTCGCGCGTTCTTGGGCTGGTCAGGCCGATTTGGTACGCCGCTTGGCCACGACGCTGTGCGGGATGAGGCTCGGCTGCTCGTGGCGGATGACGACGTCCCTCGTCACCACGACGCCGGCGACGTCGTCGCGGCTCGGCAGGTCGAACATCACCGGAAGCAGGACTTCTTCCATGATCGCCCGCAGGCCGCGCGCCCCCGTGCCCCGTTCCAGGGCGAGGTCTGCGATGGCCTCAAGTGCCTCGTCCTCGAAGTGCAGCTCGACGCCGTCGAGCTGGAACATCTTCTGGTACTGCTTCACGAGCGCGTTCTTCGGCTCCGTGAGGATCTGCATGAGAGCGGGACGGTCGAGGTTCTCCACGGTCGTGATGACGGGAAGGCGCCCGATGAACTCCGGGATGAGCCCGAACTTCAGCAGGTCCTCCGGCATGACGTCTGCATACGTGCTCTCATGCTTCGTGATCGAGCTGAGGGGAACGCCGAAGCCGATCCCCTTCTTTCCGGCGCGCTGCCCGATGATCTCCTCAAGCCCAGCGAAGGCACCCGCGACGATGAACAGCACGTTCGTCGTGTCGATCTGGATGAACTCCTGATGCGGGTGCTTGCGACCGCCCTGAGGGGGCACCGATGCCACCGTGCCCTCGAGGATCTTCAGCAGCGCCTGCTGAACGCCCTCGCCCGAGACATCCCGGGTGATCGACGGGTTCTCGCTCTTGCGGGAGATCTTGTCGATCTCGTCGATGTAGATGATTCCCTGCTCCGCCTTCTTGACGTCGTAGTCCGCCGCCTGAATGAGCTTGAGCAGGATGTTCTCCACGTCCTCGCCCACGTACCCCGCCTCGGTGAGGGCGGTCGCGTCCGCCACTGCGAACGGCACGTTGAGCCGGCGGGCGAGGGTCTGGGCCAGATACGTCTTCCCGCATCCGGTCGGGCCGATCAGCAGGATGTTGGACTTGGCGATCTCCACGTCGTCGTGGCCATGGCCCTCCGCGAGGGATCCCGACTTAGAGCCGTGCCCCGCCTGAATGCGCTTGTAGTGGTTGTAGACGGCCACCGCGAGCGCGCGCTTCGCGTGCTCTTGGCCGACAACGTACTCCTGGAGGAAGTCGAAGATCTCCCGCGGCTTGGGCAGCTCGAAGCTTCCCAGGTCCGAGACCTCCGCGAGCTCCTCCTCGATGATCTCGTTGCACAGCTCGATGCACTCGTCGCAGATGTAGACCCCAGGGCCCGCGATGAGCTTCCGAACCTGCTTCTGGCTCTTCCCACAGAACGAGCACTTCAGCAGGTCTGCGCTCTCACCAATGCGCGCCATTCGTCGATTCCCTTCCTGAAGAAGTCTGACCATCCCAC
>NZ_JBQCGQ010000302.1:0-18115 GCF_051955515.1 Sinomonas sp. | reverse complement strand
GCCGCGCCACCCCCGGCGGCCCCGGGCCCGCCCCGCGCCCTCCCACCCTCCCTCCCCCGCGCCCCCGCTTTTGGCCGGCTTGGGGGGGGGGCCCCCCCCCCCCCCCCCACACCCCCCGACAATTGCGTGGGGCGTCGTGGTGTTTAAGCCCGCGGGGCGTCGCCATTGTCGACCCGCGGGCGGTCTGTCTTCAGGCGAGCCCGAGGAAAGCTTCGAGGATCCCAAAGGCCCGCTCTGCGCGGCGGAGGGGATCCGGCCTGTCCTGCAGACGGCCGAGGAGCACGCCATTGTGGCGGAGCCGATGCCTGGCGCGATTCAGGGCAGAGCGGGCGACGACGACATCGCCTGGGTGCCGGAGGATCGGCAGGGTCGCTCCCTGCATCGAGCGGAGTCCGACGGCGGCCGCGTTGGCTTCATCTTGGCGGCCCGCCCTGCGGTGCTCGCGCAACTCCGAGGCGAAGCCGTCCCACACCTCGAGCGCACCGATGCGGACGACCTCAGTTCGTGCTTCCTCGTCGGTCAGGCCCTGCTGCACGAGCACAAGACGGAGGCGTTCCCAGCGCGGGACCACGTCGTCCTCGCGAGGTTCTCGCGCATGCGGCCCCGGGGAGTGAAGGGGCGCAGGGCCCTTGGGCATGTGGTTCGAAGGATGGGCCGCCATGCTTGCACGGCGGGCAGAATCGTTGCGGTCGTTACGGGCCATCGGTTCAGCGGACATCTTTCCCGCTCCTTTCCCGACTGCCCCGACTCGTCGTTGGGCAGGGCAGCCTCAGGGGTACATCGTCGAACTCTTTCCGCGAAGGCTCCAGGTTCTCGAAGCGGCGGATCCAGCTCCCTCGGCCTCGCACTCTGAGGACCCGATCGGAAACCTCCAACAGGATCTCGAAATCAGGTCCGGGACCTATAGGGCTAAAAGTCCCTATCTCGTTTGCAGAGTTTCATGTGACGCACACCACTGCGGGGGAACTGGGGTGACCGCTGACTTTGGTCCCTATCGGAGGCTCACAGTGGGGACCCAGAATGGGAGTTTGTTGCTCTGGTGGGCTGGGGGGAGAAGCGAGGTGCGGGAGTACATGGAAGCTGTCGGCGAGGGAATCCGGGTCTTCATCCTGGACGACCATGAACTGGTCAGGCAGGGCTTGAGGGACCTTCTCGAGCATGAGGGCATGGAGATTGTCGGGGAAAGCGAGTCGGCGCACGAGGCCGCCCGGCGAATCCCCGCCCTCAAACCGCACGTGGCTGTGCTCGACGGCCGCCTCGCCGACGGCACGGGCATCGAGGTGTGCCGCGAGGTGCGTTCGGTCGACCCGCACATCCGCTGCCTCATCCTGACGAGCTACGACGACGAGCAGGCGATGCGGGCCGCAGTGCTCGCAGGGGCCTCCGGCTACGTGCTCAAGCAAATCCGCAACCACGATTTGGCGAATGCCATCCGCCGGGCTGCGGCCGGTGAATCGCTCTTCGCACCGGGCATCAAGGAGTCGGTCGTGAGCGGCCTGACCCATGAGGACGTGTCCGATCCTCTCCTCGACACCCTCAGCCCCCAAGAGCGCCGTGTGCTGCACCTCATCGGCCAAGGGCTGACGAACCGGCAGATCGGTGAGGAGCTGTTCCTCGCGGAGAAGACGGTCAAGAACTACGTCTCGTCGCTGCTGGCGAAGCTCGGGTTCGAGCGCAGGACGCAGGCCGCGCTCTATCTGGCGCAGGCGGGCCAGATGCACTGATCCCGTTCTCGCCGGCAGCTATCAGTGTCGGCAGCCATCAGTGTCGGCAGCTATGAGATCGTCGGGAGCGGCACCTTCCACCTGATCGTGGTGCCGCGGCCCGGTGCGCTCACCACTTCACTCGTTCCGTTGAGCACGAACGCGCGATGTTCGATGTTGGCGAGCCCGCTGGTCCGGGTGGGTGCTTCGAACCCCCGTCCGTCGTCTTCGACGACGAGTTCCACGATGCCGTCCTCATGGCTCAGGTCGACGCTCACGGTGCGCGCCCCCGAGTGCCGCACAACGTTGCTGAGGGCTTCCGTGACGACGGCGACGAGTTGCCGGGCGATGGGCGACGGGATCTCGTCGAGGTTTCCGCTCACGCTGATCCGCGGCTTGATCCCCGTGCTGTGCAGACGTTCTTGAACGGTGTTGAGGAAAGTCCGGGAGAAGGACTCCTCTGCATTCTCCTCCGTGCGCAGCGAGTAGATGGTGTTCCGGAGCTCGCGGATCGTCTCGTCAAGCTCCTCGGTCACCTTGTTGATCCGCGCCTCCGCGGTGGGGTCCGTCACGAAGCGGCGGAGGTTCTGGACGCTCAGCCCCGCGGCGAACAGCCGCTGGATGACGAGGTCGTGCAAGTCCTGGGCGATCCGGTCGCGGTCGAAGGAGAGGAGAGCCTCCTCCCGCTGCCTGTTGGCGCGGTTCAGGTCGAGCGCGAGTCCCACGTGGGAGCCGAAGGCGGCGGAGGAATCAAGGTCCGACGGCGGGTAGGGTCCCGTTCCGGCCGACCGGGCAAGGAGCAGGAGGCGATTGCCGACCGCGCTGTGGCCGAGGGGCACCGCGAGCACGCACCCGAGTTTGTCCGACGCTTCGATGCCGAAGACATCCGACGCGTCCGGGATGATGACCGGGCCGCCCCTCTCGTCGACCTTCTGCAATGTGGGGGAGAAGTCGATCTGCTCTCCGGCGGAGAGGGCGAGTGTACCGATGGCGGTCCGCATCTGGAGCTCGCCGTCTTCGACGCGCGCGATCACGGCCAGCACGGAGTCTGAGGCGCGCAGGGCGTGATCGGCCACCAGATCGAGGTCCTCCGAGGCGTCGAGGTCCTCGAACGGGACAAGGTTTGCGGACGGGAGGCTTCCGCGGGTGATCAGCTGGGTGCTGGCCTCCAGTCCGGCTTCGAGCCACCGCTGGCGGCGGCGGCTCTCCTCGAACAGCCGTGCGTTCTGGATGGCCACCCCTGCGGCCGCGGCGAAGGCGGCGGCCAGCTCCTCGTCCTCCACGGTGAAGTCCTCGCCGTCGTCCTTCCCCATGAGGAAGAGGTTTCCGAAGACGGCCTCGCGGACGCGGATGGGAACGCCGAGGAACGTGGTGGTCGCGGGGTGATCCTCCGGGATCCCCTCGGCGGCCAGGTGCTCATGCAGATTGTGGAGCCGGAGCGGTTTGGGGTCGCGGATCAGTTCGGCGAGGACGCCGTCATCCATGGGGAGGGACCCGAGAAGCTGGGCATCGTCGTCGACCCCGGAAGCCACGAAATCGCTCAGGGTGGCATCCTCGCTGATCACAGCGAGAGCGCTGTAGCGCGCTCCCACCAGCTCGCGCGCCGATTGGACCACGCGCTCGAGCACGGATTGGAGGGTCAGATCTTCGGCGATGGAGATGACGGCCGCCAGCAGGCCGTTCATGTGCTCCTGGAGCCGCATGAGTTCCTCGGCCCTCGAGACGAACTCTTTCAAGAGGCCATTGAGTCGGCGGGGTAGACGGTCGGGCATGGGACAACCTCCGGTGAAGGCATCGATTCCTCTGCCAGAGCAGGGCCGGAACGGACGGCACGGGTCTGGGCAACGGGATCGGCCGCGCGAGCGCGGTGTGGACCTGCAACAGTTCCCTGCGGGCTGCTTCACTGGGGCGGCCCCCGAGGGGACCTTGCTGTCAAATCTCGAATGAACGAACGGACAGGACCAGTCTCGCCGAACAGGGCCGCAACGGAAAGGGCATGTTGCGGGACAGCGTCATGGAAAGGCAAGGTAATTCCAAGCTTCCGTTCAACAGAATTCGAGGTCGTATGGCGAATTCCTCCTCCGGCGACTCGGTGATTGACCGCGTTGTCCGCATTCTCGAGGCGTTTCCCGAGGGCGTTGCCTCGCTTCCGCTGACCGAACTGGCCGACCGCTCGGGGCTTCCGCTCACGAGCGCCCACCGTCTCGTCGGCCAGCTGGCCGAGCACCGGCTCCTCGAGCAGGCGCCGGGAGGGAAGGTCCAACTCGGGCTGCGGCTGTGGGAGCTCGTCAACCGCAACTCGCCCATCCTGCTCCTGCGGCAGGCCGCCCTGCCGTTCATGGACGACATCCATCAGGTGCTCAATCAGAACGTCAACCTCGCGGTCCTCCAGGGCGACGACGTCCTCTTCGTCGAGCGGCTATCGCGCCGTGGGTCGGTGGCCAACCGGGCGAAGGTCGCCGGGCGGATGCCCGTGCACGTCTCGTCCGCGGGCGTTGCGCTCATGTCCGGCCAGCCGCGTTCGGTGCAGAACTCGTACCTCGGACGCTTCCGGGACCCCACGGGCAAGGTCGACGCAGACCATGTCCGGCGGCTGCTCGCCACGGCGTCGGAGCGCGGCTACGCGGAGCTCGCGGGGGTCGTCGACCCCGACACGTGGGGCATCGCGGTGCCCATCGAGTACCGTCAGCGTCGCACGGTTGCGGCGATCGGCGTCGTCGTTCCCCTTGCCGAGGTGCGAATCCACCAGATCGTGCCGGCGCTCCGGACCGCCGCCCTGGGAATCGGGCGGCAGCTCGGAGGCACCTCCGCGTCATAGGTTCCGTTGAACGGAAAGCACATGTCGCCGTCGTCGTGATTCGGCGCACACTCGAGGCATGAGCGAACGCAAAACTCACAAGACCCAGGTGGCCATCATGGGTGCTGGCCCCGCCGGGCTCATGCTGTCCCATCTTCTCTACAAGGCCGGCATTGAAAGCACCGTTGTGGAGATCCGCAGCCGCGAGGCGATCTCCCACACCATCCGCGCGGGCATTCTCGAGGCGGGCTCGGTGGACCTTCTGGTCGACTCTGGCGTCGACAACGTGCTCCGCAACGGGCACGAGCATGAGGGTACCGAGTTCCGCGTCAACGGCGAGGGCCACCGCATCGACTTCAAGGGGCTCACCGGCCAGTCCGTGTGGCTGTACCCACAGAACGACGTGTTCGACGACCTTGCCGCCCAGCGCGCGGCCGACGGAGGCGACATCCGCTACTCGTGCTCCGACACGGAAGTGTCCGACCTCCTGGGTCGCCCGAAGGTGCGCTTCCGCGACGTCGACGGCCAGGACTGGGAGATCGAGGCCGAGATCCTGGTGGGCGCGGACGGCTCGCGCTCGCACTGCCGCTTCCAGATTCCCGAGGCGGAGCGGACGTGGTACTTCAACGAGTACCCGTTCGCGTGGTTCGGCATCCTCACCGACGCCCCGCGCAGTGCGCCCGAGCTGATCTACGCGAACTCCGCGCACGGCTTCGCGCTCATCAGCCAGCGCACCGACACGATGCAGCGCATGTACTTCCAATGCGACCCCAAGACCAACCCGGCCGATTGGACCGACGAGCAGATCTGGGAGCAGCTGCGGCTGCGCGTGAACGGCAACGGCTTCGCGCTCAAGGAGGGGCCGATCACGGACAAAGTCGTCCTGCCGTTCCGCTCGTTTGTTCACACGCCGATGCGCCACGGGAACCTCTTCCTCGCCGGCGACGCCGCGCACACCGTTCCGCCCACCGGCGCGAAAGGCCTCAACCTCGCCCTGCACGACGTGAAGCTCCTGTTCGAGAGCCTCGACTCGTACTTCAAGACCGGTTCCTCCGCGCTCATCGACACTTATTCGGACCGAGCGCTCGACCGCGTGTGGAAGGCCCAGTACTTCTCCTACTGGATGACGACCCTGCTGCACACCGTTCCCGGCGAGGACAACCACGCGTTCTTCCGGGCGCGTCAGCTCGGCGAGCTGCGGTCGCTCCTCGAATCGGAGCACGGCCGCGCGTACATCGCCGAGTGCTACACGGGGTGGCAGGGGAAGTAGACCGCTTGCGCCAGCCGCGAGGGGCCCCGTTCCGGCGGGGGCCTCTCCTGTTGCGCCGTCACCTTTGCTGGGTGAGGGCTCACCTTCTCCCTTTGGGACCCTGCGGATCTGACGGCGCAACCGGGGAGGACCCTGCGGATCTGACGGCGCAAGCTGGCGGGGCAGTGAAAGGATGCGACTATGACCGACGCAGCCAGCACCCGCACGTCCTTCTATCTCGACAAAGCCGACCCGGCCTCGTGGAAGGCGCTCAATGCGCTGGCGGCGGCCGTGCGCGAGGCGACGGCGGCGGCAGGGGTGGGGCGGGACGTCGTCGAACTCGCGAATGTGCGCATCTCCCAGCTGAACGGATGCGCCTATTGTCTGGACCTCCACATCCGCCTCGCGGAGGAGGCGGGCGTCGCCCCGGTGAAGCTGCGGGTGCTGACGGCGTGGAGGGAGACGTCGATCTTCACGGAGGAGGAGGAAGCCGCACTCACGATCGCCGAGGCCGTGACGCTCCTGCCCGACGAGGATGAGCGGGTCGCGTCGCTCGAGTCGGCGCGGTTTGTCCTTGGCGACCAGGCCTACGCGGCCCTGTGCTGGGCGGCGTCGACCATGAACACGTTCAATCGCGTCTCCATCGTGAGTCGGCACAGGGTGCGGAAGCCCTGACCTTCAGCCTTCGAGGCCCCGCATGCTCCGGCGTGCGGGGCCTCTTCTTTTCTCTTGTTCTTCGACAGTCAGCGATATATCGTTAATTACCGGCGCTCGAATCGAGGCCGGTTGGCTATCGATCCCAGGAGGACGCCATGCACGGGCATCCAGAACATCACCATCACGAAGGCCGCGGCTTCGGGCCGGGCGGGCCGGGCGGATCCGGAGGATTCGGCCCCGGCGGCTTCGGGCCGGGATTCGGCCGCGGATTTGGCCGTGGCTTCGGACCCGGCTTCGGTCCAGGCCGCGACTTCCCGCCGGGCTTCGGACCGCGCGGGGGACGCCGGGCCAGCCGTGGAGACATCCGGGCGATGATCCTGTCGCTGTTGTCCGAGGCTCCGTCTACGGGCTACGGCATCATCCAGGCAGCCGCGGAGAAGACCAACGGGGAGTGGCGGCCCAGCCCGGGTTCGGTCTACCCCACCCTTCAGCAGCTCGTCGACGAAGAGCTCGTGGAGCAGGCTGGCGAGGGCAAGCGCACGGAATACAGGCTGACCGAGGCAGGGCGCGCCTATGTCGCCGACCATGCCGAGGAGCTTCAGCGGGCCTGGGAGGCGGCGTCGGGACGCAGCGAGGCCTCGGACGCGCTCGTCGAGAGCGCCAAGAAATTCATGGGCGTACTCCACCAGTTCCGCATCGCCGCGACCGACGAGCAGCGCGTCAAGGCCGCCGCCACCCTGGACGAGGCGCGCAAGGCGCTCTACCTCATCCTCGCGGAATAGGCGCACTATCAGTCAGTAGGCCGCATTATCAGTCAGTAGGCAAAGCACCAACACGTCCCGAAGGAGGCCCATGGCCCAGATGGCACCCGGGCGACCGCCCGTCGTCGGGCGCGGCGGTCGCATCTCCGGCGGGGACGTGGCGCTGCAGAAGAAGCTCAACGCCGAGGCACCGCGCATCCCGCACCTGCTCCGGCGCATCGCGGAACTCTTCAAGCCACATCGTGGCTCGCTCGCGCTCACCGTTGTCCTGGTGTTGATCGGGGCCGCGCTCTCTGTGGCCCCGCCGCTGCTCACTCAGAGGACGTTCGACGACGGCCTCTTCCCTCGCGCTGGTCATCCGGACGTCCCGCGGTTGGTTGAGCTGGTGGGCCTCATGGTGGCGGTCTACGTCGTGTCCGCGCTCCTGGGGGTGTGGCAGACCTACCTGACGTCGACGGTGGGCAACTCCGTGATGGGCGCGCTCCGCGTACGGCTGTTCAGCCATCTCCAGTCCATGGAGCTGAGCTTCTTCACCCGCACGAAGACGGGCGTGATCCAGTCCCGGCTCCAGAACGACGTCGGAGGGGTGGCCAATGTGCTGTCCAATACGGTGTCGGGAGTCGTGGGGAACATCGTGACCGTCATGGCGGCCTTCGTCGCCATGGTCGCGCTGAATTGGCAGCTGACGGTCATCGCCGTCGTCCTCATGCCGTTCCTGGTGATCGCGCAGCGGAGAGTGGGCCAAGTGCGCGCGCGGATTGCCACGAAGACGCAGGAATCGCTCTCGGACATGACGGCGATTACGCAGGAGTCGCTCAGCGTGTCCGGCATCCTGCTGTCCAAGAGCTTCAACCGCCAGCCGGACGAGATTGAGCGGTATTCGGCGGAGAACAAGAATCTCGTGGGACTGCAGGTGCGGCAGACGATGAGCGGGCAGTACTTCTTCGCGCTCGTGAGCATCTTCCTGTCCTCGATCCCGGCGCTCGTGTACCTCGTGTCGGGGATCCTTCTGGCCGGGGGCACCGTCAGCATCACGGCCGGCACGATTGTCGCCTTCACTACGGTCCAGGCGCGGCTCCTCTTCCCGCTCATCGCGATCATGCGCGTGGCCCTGGACCTTCAGACATCGGGCGCGCTGTTCGCGCGCATCTTCGAATACCTCGACCTTCGCCCCGCGATCACCGATGCCCCGGGCGCTGTGCCCCTTCCCGCCGGTTCACCGCGGCTTGGCGAGGTGGAGTTCGACGGCGTGACCTTCCGCTACCCGGATGCGCGCGGCGAGGAGCGGGCCACTCTTCAGGACGTCTCGTTCCGCGTGGAGCGCGGGCAGTTCGCCGCCTTCGTGGGGCCGAGCGGCGCGGGCAAGACGACGGTCTCCTATCTCATCCCGCGCTTCTACGAGGCAAGTTCGGGGACGGTGAGGTTCGCTGGACGGGATGTGCGCGAGATTGAGCGCGAGTCGCTCATGAGCCACATCGGCGTGGTGAGCCAGGAGACGTACCTGTTCCACGCGACGATCGCGGAGAACCTCCGCTACGCGAAGGTCGACGCGACGCAGGCCGAGCTCGAAGCTGCCGCCCGGTCGGCGAATATCCACGAGACGATCATGGCTTTTCCGGACGGGTATGACACCGTGGTCGGGGAGCGCGGCTACCGACTCTCCGGCGGGGAAAAGCAGCGCATCGCCATTGCGCGGGTGCTGCTCAAGGACCCCGAGGTGCTGGTCCTCGACGAGGCGACGAGCTCGCTCGACACGATCTCGGAGCGGGTGGTCCAGAAGGCGCTCGACGCGGCGTCCCACGGCCGCACGACCATCGCGATCGCGCACCGGCTCTCGACCGTCGTCGGCGCCGATGTGATCTACGTTGTGGATGGGGGCCGGATCGTCGAGAACGGAACGCACTCCGAGCTCCTGGCACTCGGGGGAGCGTACGCGCGGCTCTACGTGGAGCAGGCCGCGCAGCCGTCTCAGGCCCAGGCCCCGGCCAAGGCCCAAGCCCAAACCTCGTCCGCCCCCCACCCCTAACCGTTCCGGGTGCAGATACTGCCTCTGTTTGGCCCTTCCGGGTGCAGATACTGCCTCTTTGAGGGCGTCCACCCGTGAGTTTGTGTACCCGAAACGCCTGAGGCGGTCGCTGTCAAGCTGCTTGGAGTCGGTTCGGGGCTGTTTGTTGGGGTGGGTCGGTGAGGTTGATGCCGACGGTACCTGGCGGGGCGGGGGTCTGGGGCCGGCGGTGGAAGCGTTCGGGGTGGGCGTCGTGGTACGCCTGGTTCGCTTGGTCGCGTCGGGCCCATTGCTCGCGCCAGCTCCCGTCGTGGACGTTGGCGGGGGCGAAGAGGGCGATCCCGGAGTGGCGGTGGCGGGTGTTGTACCAGGGGACGTATTCGCTGACCCAGGCGCGCGCTGCGGGGAGGTCCTGGAAGGTCGCGGGGTAGTTGGGCCGGTACTTCATGGTGCGGAACTCCGACTCGGAGAAGGGGTTGTCGTTGGAGACGCGGGGGCGGTTGTGCGTCCTTTCGATCCCGTGCCGTTCGAGGAGGTCCGCAAGCAGGTTGGAGCGCATCGCGGGGCCCGAGTCGGCGTGCACTGCCCGGGGGCGGCCGTGGCGGGCGAAGGCGGCTTCGAACATCTCCACGGCGAGGTGGTCGGCCTCGCGTTCCTCCACGCGCCAGCCCACGATCATGCGGGAGTAGATGTCGATGATGGAGTAGGCCTTGTACGCCTTCCCGCGCCAGGGCGAGCGCAGGTCGGTGATGTCCCAGCTCCACACCTGCCCGGGGCCGGTGGCCTCGTGGACCGGGGCCTGGCGGGCGCCGGTCCCGCGGCTGCCCGTGGCCGGAATCGTCGGGCGCGCGCCCTGGTCCTGGATGCCGGCCGCGATGCGCCACCAGGAGCGGCGCGAGGCGAGCATCATGCCCTCGTCCCACGCGGCGGCGAACGCGTGGTCCACGGAGTTGCCCTGCTCCCAGGCGGCTGTGACTCTGGCCGCGACCGCGGCCCGGTCGGCGGCGCCGATCCTCGACGGGTAGGCCCTGTCCCTCTGATGGATCGGTTCGGGCGCCCGGGGGCGGGGGCTGTGCCGGTAGTGCCACGTCGAGCGTGAGATCCCGGAGATTGCCAGGGCCTGGCGCTGGGAGCCTGTCGAGCGGGTGAGCGCGGCGACGAGGTCGTCCTCCGCGTTCAGGAACCGGACGGATCGGTCCTCGTCGGGCCGGTCCCGGGCCCTTGCTCGTTCATCGCGTGCAAGAGCCCGATAGCTTTTCCCAGGGCGGCGTTGGTCTCCTCGAGCTCGCGGACGCGAGCGTTCAGCTTCGCCAGCTCTGCCTCCTGCGCGGCCCGCTCGGCTGCGCGAGCCTTCTCCAGTGCGGTCCGCCGACGCGGTGGAACAGTCATAGGACTACCTTCCCGCGGGATGAGGCCCCGGTCGAGGTCGCCCTCGTACACTGCATTCCGCCACCGCCGGATCCAGTCCGCCTTCAGGCCCCGCCCCGCCAGCCACGCGCCCTTGTGCCCGTGCCGAACCAGCTCGTACTCGTGGACGAGCTCACGGACCTCCTCCACCGTCCTGCCCAGAATGATCGACACCCTCTACTCCTTCGCGGACCGGGAACTGACTCACAACCAGCTTGGCAAAGAGGGAGGGGTGCAGTATCTGTACCCGAAACGGGGGGTGGGAGAGGGGAATCATAGTGCCCCGATTGGGAATCACGAAAACCCGCGTGGGATGATGGACAGGATGACTTCCCCCACGCGAACCCCGGACACCACCCCTGCCGATCGTGAGGCGCGCCCCCAGGTGCGCCCTGCAGCAGAAGGCTGGGAGCAGCAGCGCACCCCGGAGGGCCGCCCGCTGCTCCAGTTCGCGTCCCCGCGAGTGAAGCAGCCGCCGCAGCACCTCGCGGACCTGACGCTCGCGGAGCGCCAGGCGAAGCTCAAGGAACTCGGCCTCCCCGCGTTCCGGGCAAAGCAGCTCAGCGCGCATTACTTCCAGCACTGGACCACGGAACCCGAGCGCATGAGCGACCTGCCGAAGGCCGGCCGCGAGGAGCTCGTCGAGGCGATGTTCCCGCCGCTGCTCACCGAGGTCCGCCGCCTGCGCACCGACGACGGCAACACCATCAAGTTCCTCTGGCGCCTCTTCGACGGGGCTCTCGTGGAGTCCGTCCTCATGCGCTACCCCGGCCGCATCACGCTGTGCGTGTCGTCCCAGGCGGGCTGCGGCATGAACTGCCCCTTCTGCGCGACCGGCCAGGCGGGCCTCACGCGCAACATGTCGACGGCGGAAATCGTCGATCAGGTCGTCGCGGCGAACCGGGTGGTTGCAGCGGGGGAGCTGGGGGTGGCCGAGCACGCCGATGAGCGAGTCACCAACATCGTCTTCATGGGCATGGGCGAACCGCTCGCGAACTACAAGCGCGTCATGGCCGCCGTCCACCGCTTCGTCGATCCCTCGCCCGAGGGGCTGGGCATGTCGGCGCGCAACATCACGCTCTCGACGGTCGGCCTCGTCCCCGCGATCCGCAAGCTCGCCGACGAGGAGCTTCCCGTCACCTTCGCGCTGTCCCTCCACGCGCCCGACGACGAGCTCCGCGACGAGCTCATCCCCGTCAACAACCGCTGGAAGGTCGACGAGGCCATCGATGCGGCGTACGACTACTTCCGCAAGACGGGCCGCCGCGTGAGCATCGAGTACGCGCTCATCAAGGACATGAACGATCACGCGTGGCGGGCCGCGCTCCTCGCGAAGAAGCTCAACAAGCGCGGCCGCGGTTGGGTCCACGTCAACCCGATCCCGCTCAACCCCACTCCCGGGTCGATCTGGACCTCGTCCGAGCCTGAGGTCCAGGACGAGTTCGTCGAGACCCTCCGCGCGGCCGGCATCCCGACGACGCTCCGCGACACCCGCGGCAAGGAGATCGACGGCGCCTGCGGCCAGCTCGCCGCAGCGGAGTAAGGGCCGAATGACGGGTCCCAGGGTTTCGGGCACTCCGGCAAGAGCGAACGACGGCGCAGCTCGCCAGCGCGGGCCGCTCGCCGTCGTCGGCCGTTTTCTCCATGAGCTGCTATTCAGCATCGGCCCCGCGAAGAACGACCATCACGCGGCGCTGCGCGCGGCGGCGGGCCTGTTCATCCCGCTCCTGACGCTCACGATCACCCATCGGCTCGACCTCGCGATCTTCGCGAACTTCGCCGCGTTCACGGGGATCTACGGGCGGAACGAGCCGCATCGAGTCCGCGTGGTGGCGCAGACGCGAGCAGGCCTGCTCATGATCGGCGTCATCCTCGCGGCCACCATCTCAGCCCGGCTCAGCCCCGGCGGGGTGCTCGGTCCGTGGGGGATCGTCGCGGGGACCACGCTCGTGGCGTGGGGGTGCAGCGTTGCTGTCGGGTACTGGAGGCTCCGGCCGGCGGGCTCGCTGTTCCACATCTTCGCCTTCGCGGCGATTGCCTCCCTGCCTCACCAGCCGCCGCTCCTGGACGCGGCGGTGACCGCCGTCGCGACGTCTCTCCTGTGCCTCGCGATCGGCCTCGCGTCGCGCGTTCATCCCGCGCGCCGGACCTCGCTCAGCTGGCAGCAGGTGCGCGCGGCATGGCGGGTGCGCCTCGGCCCGACGGAGCGCCGCGTGCTGTGGCTCGAATCCATCGGGTACTTCGTCGCGTCGGCCGTCGCCGGGGCGGCAGCTACGGCTGTCGGCCAGGCGCTCGGCTTCGGGCACAACTACTGGGCGATCGTCGCCGCCGTGGTCCCGCTCGTGGGCCACTCGACCCGCCACCGGGTAAGCCGCGGCCTCCAGCGTGTGCTGGGGACCGTCGTCGGCCTCGCGCTGCTCGCGGGGATCGCGGCGCTGCGTCCGGATCCCTGGATCATGGTGGTGCTCATCGGGCTGTGCCAGTTCGTGGTGGAGATGCTCATTGCGCGGCAGTACTTCCTCGCGCAGGTGTTCGTGGCACCGCTCGCGCTGCTCTCGACGCTCCTCGTGGCGCACACCGACCCCGGCGCCCTGCTGCATGACCGGTTCATCGACACGGCCATCGGCTCCGGGGTCGGCGTGCTGGTGGTGCTCGCGCCGCTGGTCTGGTTTCGGGTACAGATGATGCGTACCCGAAACGCTGTTTGAGGGGGAGTTGGTGCACCCGAAATGGGGGTGGCTGGGGGTCGTCAGCAGGCGGGGCGGCTCCTGACATCGGCTGAGACGCGCTGCTCCTGCAGCGTCCCGAGCGGACCGGTCTTGAGCTCGCGGTCCTCGACGACGACCTGCCCGCGCAATACCGTCATCGTTGCCCAGGCTGCGACCTCGTAGCCCTCCCACGGCGTGTAGTCGGCCTCGTGCAGATCGCTGGAGGTCACGACGCGTGCCTCGGTCGTATCCAGGACGGCGAGGTCGGCGTCGCTTCCAATCGCGATCGCGCCCTTCCGCGGATACAGGCCCAGGATCTTCGCGGCGTTCGCCGAGGTGAGGTCCACGAACCGCGTGAGGTCGAGCCCCCGCTTCGCCACCCCCTCGGTGTACGCGACGGCCATCCGCATCTCGACCCCGGCATGGCCCCCGGTCGCGTCGAGGATGGTCTTCCCGCGCGTCTTGACGTCGAGGTCCGTACACACGCCGTCGGTCGCGAGCGTGCTGAGCGCGCCCTCGAGGAGCGCGTCCCACATGGAGTCGCGGTCGTCGGCCGACTTGAGGGACGGGTAGGTGTGGTAGATCGCGCCGTTCTCCTGCCGGTAGTCGTCGGCGGTGAAGTGCGCGTAGTGCGGCAGCACCTCGCCGTACACCGGCAATCCGCGTCCGCGCGCCTCGCGGATGGCGTCGACGCCCTCGCGAGCGCTCACGTGCATGATGTAGATCGCCGCACCCACGTGCTCGGCGAGCGTGATCGCGCGCTGGAACGAGAGCTTCTCCGAGAGGTTGTTGTGCGCGTGGGACATGTACTCGAGGCCGATCTTGCCCGCGCGCTGGAGCCGCTTGTACGAGTACATGACGATGTCGTCGTCCTCGGCATGGATCGCGAGCATGGCGCCTGCCGCCGCGGTCTGCTCCATCAGGCCCCACATGTTGCCCAGATCGGTCTTCTGCCGCGGCCGGGTCGGGGTCGTGTTGGTCATCCAGACCTTGTAGCTCCCGTGTCCGGCGGCGACGGCGTCCGGGATCTGCTCGAGCACCTCGAACGGGATCTCGGGCTCCTTGAACGTCCCGTGGAGGGCGTAGTCGGTGTAGGTGCTGCCGGCCCACTCGGCGGACTTCCGGGCAAACGACTGGGACAGTTCGTCCCCGGGCTGCCAGTGGGCGAAGTCGACGAGGGTGGTGGTCCCGCCGTAGATGGCCCCCTCGCTCACGCGGTCCGGGCCGAAGCACTTGATGCCGCTCTCGGCGGCGGTCGGCAGGACGCTGTTGGTATGGACATGGGGGTCGACGCCGCCCGGCACCACGAGCTGGCCGCGCACGTCGATCGTGCGGCGGGCTTCCGCCGACGTGCCGAACTCGGGGGCGGTCAGCGAGACAATCGTGCCGTTGGCGATGCCCACATCGAGACGGCGGGGCCCCGAGGGGGTCACGACGAGGCCGTTGGTGAGGAGAAGGTCGAGCAAGGGAGCCTCCAAGGTTAGAAAGGGATTCGTGAGAAGTACCGGTCTGCCAGGCTCACCTTCACCGAGGCGCGCGCGTTGACGAGCTGCGAGACGGCGACGTCGGCCGCCGCGCTGAGCAGCATGGCCGCCTTCTCCCGCGGCCACCCACGATCGGCGACGACGAGCTGGAGCATGTCATCGAGGGCCGCCTTCGCCGCCTGGTCCAGATCATCGCCGTCGCCCAGGGTGATCACCCGGCCGTCGGAGAGGATTGCGGGCCGACGGATCGAAACGCCCGGCACCACTCGGCAGGAGAGCGTCACGGCACCTTCGACCTCGACGCCGGTGAGCGAGCATTCGCCGTCGCCCTGGGCGGCGTGGAGGTCGCCGGCGAACAGCAGCGCGCCCGGCACCTCGACGGGGAGGACGACGGCGGAGCCCGCCGTCACATCGTTGCAATCCATGTTGCCGCCGTAGGGGCCGACGGTGCTCGAGCTCGGCTCGCCGTCGGCCGGCGCCACGCCGAGCTTGCCCACCATGGGGCGCACCGGAATGGTGACCCCCTCGGCGAAGTGGACCGCGCCATCGTCGATCTCCACGACGTGCCCGAAGCGCTCGAGCGGCTCGCCGAAGCCACCACGGCCTGGGAGCGTCACCATGGCGCCGCGGTCCGCGATGCGGATGTCGTGGATCTCGACGCGGAGCGCGTCGCCCGGGCGCGCTCCACGGACGACGACGGGCCCGGTCACCGGGATCGCGCATTTCTCGTACTCGCCGGCCTCGAAGAAGCCGCCGGTCAGAAGGCTGCGCGCCTCGAGGGTGAACTGCTCGCCCTGATCGACCTCGAGGACTGGCTCGGCGAGCGCAGTAAACACCGCCGAGGTGTGCTCGAATCCGACAGAAGCGAAGCCCGCGCGCGGCGACGACGGATGGCTGAGCGTGCGGTTCATCGCGGATAGACCGGCTGCGCCCAGCCCTGGTCGGCTGCGACGCGCCCGACGACGGCGTCGAGGTACAGCCGCTGGAGCTTCCCGGTGATCTCGCCCGGCACGCCCGAGCCGATGGGCGTCCGGTCCACCGACTTGACGTGGTTGACCTCGGCGGCGCTCCCGCATACGAACACCTCGTCCGCGGAATAGAGTTCGGTGCGGTCGATCGGGCGGATGTCCACGTCGAGGCCGAGCTCGGTGCGCGCGAGGTGCAGGACGCTGTCCCGGGTGATGCCCTCGAGGATGCTGTCCGTCGTCGGCGGAGTGCAGAGCCTGCCCTTGCGGACCATGAACACGTTGTAGCCGGCCCCCTCGGCGACGTGGCCCGACTCGGTCATGAGGAGCGCGGCGTCGTAGCCGTTCCGCCGGGCCTCGAGCATCGCGAGCCGCCCGTTCTGGTAATTGGCGATGGACTTGATGCGGGGCGGCATCGACCGGTCGGAGAGGCGCGCCCAGCTGCTGATCTGCATGTCCAGGCCCGTGGCGGCGAAGTAGTTGCCCATCGGGATGGCGGCCATGAAGACGGTGGCGGGCCCTGTGTCCTCGGGCTTGCCGTCGCTCGAGTCGACGAAGACCTGGGCACGCATGTGGAGGTTGCTGCGCAGTCCGTTCGCCCGGACGAGCCCGAGGAGCTGCTCGCTGAGGGCGTCGACGTCCTGCGGCCCATCGATTTCGACGACGCGCATCGAGTCGACGAGGCGCCGCATGTGGTCGCCCACCCGGAACGCGTAGAGCTGCTGCTCGTCCTCGCTCCAGTAGGCCCGGAAGCCCTCGAACACCCCGACGCCGTACTTGAGTGTGGTGCTCAGGACGTGCAGCCGGGCGTCGGCGTAGTCGACGAGCTCGCCGTCGTGGAGGAGATACCGCACTTTTGCGGCCGGCGGTGTGGTGATCGGTACTTCTTCGCTCAGCGTGGACATGCCTCGTGGCTCCTCTTCCCAGATCTACTTCAACAACGTATGGTGTGTATCACTATATTGAAGACGCCCGGAGGACGTGTCAACGGTCGCCTTCCCGCAAAAACTGAACCCCCTCCCTGAAAAGACCAGAACGCACTAGAGTTGCGATTTCAATAAAGTGACGACGCTTTGATTCAGGAATAACCGAGGAGCCTCATATGTCCGTTCAAGGACTTCCCGGAACGTCGCCTGGGCTAAGAGCCGCTGGATGGGCCCAGCGGGGGCGCGCCATCGTGCTCTCAAGATCGAGCAATGCACTGACGGTTGCGGCGGCGGTGGTCATCATCGGACTCCCGCTCCTCGCGCTCGTGATGCCGTACCCGCACAGCCCGCTCACGCCAAACCCGAACGCGATCGCCGTCGCCCCGAACGGCACCTACTGGTTCGGCACCGACGGCAACGGGATGGACGTCTTCTCCCGGACGATCGAGGCCGCGAAGCTGGACCTGCCGATCTCGCTCGCGGCGACGGCCCTCGCGCTCGTGGTCGGCGTCCCTCTCGGCCTCTTCGCGACCAGCGGCCGCGTAGGCGACGTCATGATGCGCGTCGTGGACGCGTTCGCCGCGCTCCCCACCATCGTGATCGCCGTCGTCGGCATCCAGCTCATGGGCGGCAGCGCGCTCGACGTCGTGTTCGCCATCGCGGTCGTCGCCGCGCCCCGCTTCGTGCGGCTTTCCCGGGCCGCCGCGCTGTCGTTGCGGTCCGCGCGCTACGTCGAGGCCGCCGTCGCCATCGGCTGCTCCCCGCTGCGGGTCGCGTTCAACCACGTCTTCCGCAACGCGTACGGCGTGGTCTTGGTGCAGGCCACGCTGACGGCGGCGAACGCCCTCGGCACGATTGCCGCGCTGAACTTCCTCGGCGTCGGCTCCAAACCCCCGCAGCCAAGCTGGGGCGGCATGATCTCGGATGGGTTCAGCATGCTCATCCGCGGCGACTGGTGGGCGTCGGCCTACCCGACGCTGGCGATGCTGCTGGCCATCGGGTCGCTCAATATCCTGGCGGGCGCCCTGGAGAGCCGGATCGAGCGAGTGGAGCGGGCGCGATGAGCCTCAAGGTCAATGATCTGGTCACTGAATTCGCGACGCGGACCGCAGTGGTCGAGGCCCTTCACGGCATCTCATTCGAGGTCGGGGAGAACGAAGTCGTCGGCATCGTCGGGGAGTCCGGATCCGGCAAGTCCACGGTGGTCCGCTCCGTGATCCGCCTCCTCGTGCCGCCGGGACGGGTCGCTTCGGGCACGGTCGAGTTTGCCGGCCGCCCCCTCCTCGAGCTCCGCGAAAGCGAATTGCGGGCTATCCGCGGCAAGGACATCGGCTTCATCGCGCAGAACCCCTTCAGCGCGCTCAACCCGGTGCTCCGCCTCGAGAAGCAGTTCGCCAACATCGCCAAGGCGCATGGAGTGAAGGCCGACGACGGCGCTCGGCGTCGCGCCGTC